>NZ_FO082822.1 GCF_000967425.1 Pseudorhizobium banfieldiae | reverse complement strand
AATTGCCCGGCTTTCTGACGCGCGACATGGACAAGGCGTTGTTTGACGATTTGATGCAGGACACGCCAGCCAATGCCGGGCGACAGACCGGCAATGAATGACGGCGTACCGGCAAGGCAAGCCGATATTGATTTATTCCGCGCGATCCGCAATTCGCTTGCCCTGGCGGCGCGCGATCACGGGCTTGAGTTTTCAGAAGCCGACAGCTTCTGATTGCGCGGTTCTTCCTCGAGCACATTGAAGCGCGCGGCCTGCGCATCGTGCCCGATCAGCCCGACCGCACCATGCAGGACGCGATCGAGCGCGCGGTTGATCGCGGCAAGCGTCTGTCGCTCGCCTGGGTCGGGAAATGGGCCTCGGCGGCGGTGCCCTGCTCGAAGCCTTGGGCCTGCGCCACAATATGGTTGTCAGCTTCCTTCATGCCGCCCTGCTGATCGCTGTTCTCGCCATCCTCACCTTTCGTCTCGCCACCTTTCCGCTGATCACCCATTTCGGGGATCTCGATGGCGAAACCCATGGCTCGGCCCGCTTCACCACCTTCAAGGAGCTGCGCGAGCTGACCGGGGAGAATCCCGGCCTGATGATTGGACGCCACCCCGAGACGAAAAAGATTCTGCGCTATGACGGCCCGGCCCATCTGCTCACCATGGCCCCGACACGATCGGGCAAGTGCGTCGGCTCAATCCTTCCCAATCTCTTGACCGCCGATCGCTCGGTGATCTGCATCGTCCCAAAAGCGCGAACGCCAAGGTTGCCGGGCGCGCTCGCCAAGGCTTCGGACCGATCCATGTTCTCGACCCCTTCGGCGTGACCGGCCAGCCGTCCGCTTCCTATAGTCCGCTCGACGCTCTCGATCCCCAAAGCCTCGACGTCGCCGAGGACGCCGCCACGCTGGCCGACGCTCTCGTTTATGACGAACCCGGCGCGGCGGGCGAGGCGCATTGGAACGAGGAAGCCAAGGCCCTGATCGGCGGCATGATCCTTCATATCGCCACGCAGGAGCCGCGCGATCGGCGTACCCTCGCCACCCTGCGCGACTATCTCGCCCTCGCGCCCGACGCCTCCGCCGCGCTTCTGGCCGACATGCAGTCGTCAACGGAAGCTGGCGGCCTGGTCGCCCGTGCCGCCAACCGGCACCTAGGCAAATCCGACAAGGAAGCCTCCGGCGTCCTCTCGGCCGCGCAGCGCCATACCCATTTCCTCGACAGCCCGCGCATGGCCAAAGTGCTGGACCGCTCCGACTTCCGCTTTGCCGACCTCAAGAAAAGCACGGCAACGGTATTCCTCGTCCTGCCGCCTGATCGGCTTTCCACCTATTCGCGCTGGCTGCGCCTGTTCGTCACGCAAAGCCTGCTCGACATGGCCCGCGAGTCCGCAAAGCCGAAACGCCAGTGCTCTATCTGCTCGATGAGTTCGCCGCCCTCGGCCATCTGGCCGCCGTCGAGCGTGCCATGGGGTTGATGGCCGGCTATGGCGTCCAGCTCTGGCCCATCCTGCAGGACCTCCATCAGCTCCGCGCCACCTATGGCGCGAAGGCCGGCACCTTCCTCTCCAACGCCGGCGTCCTTCAGGTCTCCGGCGTCAACGATAATGACACCGCCAAATTCGTCTCCGACATGCTCGGCCAGACAACTGCCGTGTTCCAAACCATGGGCCGCGCCCTCGATTCCGAAAAATCCGGCGTCTCCTATGGCGAACAGCACAGCGCGCGGCCGCTGATGACTCCTGACGAAGTGCGCAACTTCCCCCAGAACGGAGAACTGCTGTTCATCGCCGGCAAGCGGCCAATCATGGCCAACAAGCTCGTCTACTATGCCGATCCGGAATTCAAAGGGCTGTTCGATCCGGCGTGACAGACGGACCCGGCGCATAGCGCCGGGACTTATCCCTACGGCCCTCCGGCTCTCTACTGCGCTATGTGGGGGAGCGCGTTCGCCTCCGGACCGGGCGGCTTACGCCGCAAACCAGAAAGGAACCGCATTGCCAAAGCTCTGGATCATGTCCGATCTGCACACGGAAGCCGTGCCCTTTCCGGGAGCCTTCGCCCCTGCCCGGCCCGACTTCGATGTGCTGGTCGCGGCCGGGGATATTTGGCAGGGCGATGTTCGGCGTGGTCTCGATATGCTCACCCGCCTCGCCGGGGGAAAGCCGGTCGTCTTCGTCATGGGAAATCATGAGCATTGGAAAGGCGTCCTTGCTCGACGGCGAGGCCGTCACCATTGCCGGATGCCGGTTCGCGGGCGCAACCCTCTGGACCGATTATGCCCTAGCGGGCGAGCTGGCCGAAATGCAGGCCCCTACCGGTGAGCTGATAGCCATGGCGGACGGGCAAGCCTCTCGCCCCTTCACCCTAGCCGATTCCGCCGCCGCCCACGCCACGGCAAAGGCGCAGATGGCCTCGATCATAGAGGACGACCAAGACCCTCTCCCCCTCGTCGTCGTGACGCATCACGCGCCGCATCCTGGCTGCTTGCCGCTCGATGTGCATGGAACATGGGCCGCCGGAAACTGCGCCTCTGATCTTTCCGAGCTGACCGATAGCGGCAAGGTCGCTCTGTGGGTCCACGGCCATATCCATGCCAGCATCGACATGACGCGGCCCAACGGAACCCGCCCTGTGCAATCCAGCCGGGCCGATGTTCTCAAATCCCCGCTTGAGGAATCTCTGGTGGTGGAGGTTGAGACGCAGCGCTAGCCATCGGACGGCCCGCTCTCTCCATATAGGGCCGTAGGGACGGCCGGGGGCGGGCCGCTGGCACAAAGATAGCCCCTTGCCCGATCCCGCCAGATGGGAAAACGGCCCTGGCGCTGACCTACTTACGGAAAAGATCGGAGTGGGTTCCGGTGCGCTCGAAATGAACGCTCGTCGCGTCCGCTTTGTAGATCAGCAGCCAATCCGGCTCTATGTGCAGGTCGCGATAACCGATCCAGTTCGATTTCAAGGGGTGATCACGCAGTTGCGCCGGCAAGGGCTGGCCCTCGATCAGCAATTGCAGGACGTGGCGCAGCTTCGCCATGTCCTTGCCGCGCTTTTCCGCCCGCTTCACGTCACGGCGGAACTGGCCGGAATAGCTCGGTTCCCGCACTCAAATGTCCAACTGCTTGAACAGGTCGTCGGCATCCTTCGCCTTGTGAACATCCTCGCCGCGCGCCGTCTTCTCCATAGCCGCAGCCGTCTTCGCATTCGGAGCCTTCACCGGAAAGGGGATGGCCTTATCGCGGGCAACCCGGACCAGCGCCATACGGATATAATCAGAGACGGACAATCCCATTTCCGCGAGCGCCTTCGTGGCGCTATCCTTCGTTTCGGCATCGACGCGCGCGCGCACTACGGTATCAACTCTCATGATCTTCGCTCCTGAAAAGGCTTGCGGCCGCATGTAGCTACAAAAGGCTACCTTTTCAAGCCCTGCTTTCGGCGTCTACTAGCGCGCTCATCGCTCGCTCGATCGTCTCGGCAAGCGTGATCTCGTGCCGATCGGCATAAGCGTAGATCGCCTCCAACGTCTCTGCACGCAGCCGGGTGGCAAACTGCTCCGTTCGCCCGGTCCTGCGCCGGGTGCGCCGTCCAGTCGAGGCCGGTGTCGCCGGCGCTGCCGCCTTCGGCGTCTCTCTGAAACCCGCTGCGCGCGTGGCCTCCTTGACGGCCTTGGGATCGACGGCCGGGGCCGGTGTCGTCGGCAAGTCGCCAAAGTCGAGCGTAGCACGCTTCTTATCGTCGCCGGTCATGCGGCCCCTCCCCTCAAGGTGTTGATTACGGTCTGCGCGAAATTACGGGCGTTCTCTCTCGCGCCGTTCAAGCCGGACACGTCCGCGCTCTCCAGCTCGTGTAAGGTGCCGCCCAAGGAAAACAGCGCGCGATAAGCGGCCCTGTCGATCAAGGTTGCGGGCAGCGTCGGAATCTCGGCGTCGGAAAACTGACGCTCGATATCGCGGGCCGTGCGCTCACGGATCGCGGGAGGGACGCGGGTATAGAAAGCTCGATACGGGATTTCGCGGTTCGCTACCTTCCACATCTGCCGCACCAGCTTGACGGATTTTGCCGCCTCGGCCGCGTCCAGAACGGAGCTTTGCAACGGGATCAACACCAGATCGGACCGGGCCACGGCAAAGCCGATGCGATCGGTAGCGGTGCCCTCAAGATCGACAATCACGAAGTCTGCGCCGGCGCGAGCGTCCTCTATGGTGTCGATGATGGTTTCGGCCGAGTCGTCGGTGACGACGCGCATTGTCTCAGGCAGCGCCCGGAGCCGCGCCCATGCCTCAAGCGGCCGGTTAGGGTCGGCATCTACCAGCACAACCTTGCGACCAGCGGCAGCAAATTCGCCGGCAAGCACAACCGCCGAAGTAGTCTTGCCGACGCCGCCCTTGCTGGAAACCAGAGATATGACGGGCATGTGCGTCTCCAGATCAGGTTGTAAGCTGCTAACTAGCAGCTAGGTATTAATGAACAGTTTACATGCTGGTTAACAGCAGTTCTCCAGTTGCTAGTAAAAAGCTACTCGCTAATAAAATGCTAGAAATTTATCCGCGACGCTTCCGCATGATCTTTCTCGAAAGCCCATGCGGTGCTTACCGTTCGCACTAGGTCAACGGGTTTGCACTGCCGGTGCCGCCTCCCGGCCCGTACTTAACGCGGGCCGGAACCGCCGCAGGGCCGCGAAAGCGGCCCGAACAGCGGCGACCGCTTATGTTTTCCCATAGAGGATAGAACTAGGTGGGGATTCAGTCTGTTTAGCGGACTCACGCTTCTGCAAAGACTTTCCAAGGCGGGCGAGGGCCTGTCCCAAGGCATTGTCGCCAACGTCGAACATAACCCGCTCGCCAACGTCGAGGCTGGCCCTGTGGGCTTCCATGACGGCTTTTCGCTCGGCCTCGGCCTGCACATGATCGTCGGGCGGAGGCGGGGCCTTGCCGAACCGCTCAAGGAAGCGCAGCGCCCTTTCGGGCAGGGACAGGCGATAGGCGTTGCTGGCCTGCTGCACCTGTGGCCCACTCTCGTTGCCTGTCGGCTCGTAGCGGCGCAGCCAGTCGAGGAAGCCATGCGCCCGCAACGCCTTCAAGGCGCGCACCACGGCGTCACGCGACCGGCGCACCTTGCCCATGATTGTATCTAGGGACGGGTCTAGCCTGCCAGTTCGGAAGTCCACCAGATTGACGAAATATTCCAGAACCTCGATGGCGACCGCGCCAAGGGGGCCGCTGCGCTTGCCCTTCTGGCGCTCGGCCAGCTCATAGCGTTTCGCGGCCAGAAGCACCTTTTGCGTTTCCTGCCGCGTCGTCGGCCGCCAAATCCGGCCCTCGGATCGGCCCTTGAAATGGCTTTGTCGGCGAACTGGCGTCCGCTCGCGCTCAGCCGGGGGCGGCATGACAAGGCCAAGTGCGGCCTGTCCCGACCGCTGCAATGCCGCTCGTCGCGCATAGGCGAGGGCGGAGAGCTGCTCGGCCTCGGCCTCGTTGAGCTGCCCGGCTCCGTGCCTGGTCCAGACTTCCCGCATGATTTCATCGAGCGCGTGCCCGCGCGCGCAGCCGATCGCGGCCGCGATTTGCGTCCTCAACATATGCCTTTCGTCCTTCCATTCGGAGGACATGACGGCGCGGACGGCGGACAAAGATTCCCCGGTCCCGGCGAGACTCACTCTTGCCGGGTGGTTCACTCTCGACTATGTTAGGGGCTGTTCAGGCGGTCCTAACAAAGCCGTTGCCGAAATCCGAAAGCCCCTTGCCGCTGCGAACGGCTAGGGGTTTTTCATTTCATGCCCTCGGTGCGTTCTCGATATAGAACCTCAAAGCTTCTTCAATGATCGGGGCACGCGATGACGCGCCCATGGCTTCCTTGATCTGGTCAAGACGCGCGACCAGATCGGCGGGAAGATCGGTGTTCACATAGATACGGCCGGCCGCCTTCAATCGCTCCCGATGGGCGGCGACCTTCTCTTTCACTGGTATAGCGGTTCGACTCATAGTTACAGGAAACCGCGATTCTTCCGATTCTACAACCCTTTGAATCGAAATCTCTGAAATCGCGGGGTTTCGCTCTACACGGCCGCTGTGCCATCAAGCGCCCGGTAAAGCGTGGCGCGATGCACACCTAGGAGCCGGGCTACTTCCGCTACTGGCTTCTTTTCCTCATTGATGAGCTGACGCGCGTGCGCGATCTGCTCGGCCGACAGGGCAGGGGAAGGGCCGAACCGCACCCCTCGGGCCTTCGCCGCTATGCGGCCGGCGCTGGTGCGCTCCACGATCAAGGACCGCTCGAAATCCGCAATGCCGGCAAACACCGTCAACACCATGCGGCCGGCCGGCGTCGTCGTATCGGCCCACGGCTCGGCCAGGGAGCGCAGGCCAGCGCCGGCCTCCTTGATCCGCTCCGCGATATTGAGAAGATCTCCGGTCGATCGGGCGAGGCGGTCAAACCTGGTGATCGTCACCACGTCGCCGGCGCGCAAGTGGTCGAGCATTCGCGCCAGCTCGGGCCGATCCCGCTTTGCTCCGGACGCCTTTTCCTCAAAGATGCGGGCGCAACCCGCCGCACCAAGGGCGGCACGCTGCTGGTCGAGGTTTTGGCCGCGTGTCGAGACGCGGGCATATCCAATCAGAACAGTGCCGCTCATGCTCGCACCGCACCGTCCCTGCCCCTCTCAAGTAGAGGGGCAATCGTGTCGAGAATAATGGAAACGGCTCTCTCGTCGGCTTCGTCGTCCGTCCCGGCCTGAAACTCAGCCAACTCGATGCCAGCGAGTTGTGCCGAAGGAATGGCTTCGAATATTACCCGGAGCTGAGCCGGCGTCATACCGCCCGGCACCTTGTAGTCCGCTGGAACGAAACCAGGCTCAAGCGCATCCCAATCGAGATGAATCCACACGCGCGCACCGGCAATCGCGGCCATGACCGTTTCCGGCGTGACCTCCTTTGGTGGAATGACCCGAACGCAGGCGTCCTGCAAAAGCTCGCCCTCGGCCTGGTCAATATCACGCGCACCGATCAGGACGACATTTTCAGAGCGCAGGCCCGCACCGTGGCCGCTATCCCACAGGCCGCAAGCCGCCGATAGCACCATGCCACCAAGATAACCGGTATCAGTCGTCGCCGGGGTGTTGAAATCGCCGTGGGCATCAATCCAAAGCACCACGGCGTCCGGATACTCTCGCGCTGCGATCGGCAAGGAGGCCAAGCTTGCAGCACACGTGTTGGCAACCATCACTGGAAGATTGCCGGCCGCAACGCTAGCCGCGATCGCGCTGCTTAATCCGTCGAGCGTATTTCTGGCCTGGGAGAGACTGACGCGCCAATCGTCTCGGGCCGGGAGCGCTGCCCGCCCGATGAACTGCCCCGTTGCACCATAGCGCCGTTCCAATGCCCGCCCGATGCGGGCCGCACCCTCGTTCACGCCCGACACCTTGTCAGCTACACGCCCTTGGGAAACGGTAATATCGAGCTTCAAATTCCTGCCCCGCCTGTCGCAAATCATGTCGCAGGTAAATTACCACTTGCGACAAAGACATGCGACAGGGAAAGCCCTGAATTCAGGGGGTGGTCGATCCGTCGCGGGTTTTAGGATTTTTGCGAATGCTGAAGTATAGCTTCGTAATAGACGCCTCATCAAAAATCGAATGCTAGGCGTCGTTCATAATCCGCTATGGCCGGCCCCACGCGCCTTGCCCGTAGTTGCTCTCATAAGCGCACGAAAGGAGATGAGAATGCGAGACCTGACCATCGGAAAAGCCGCCAAGAAGGCCGGTGTCGGTGTCGAGACCATCCGGTTCTACGAACGCCGTGGTCTGATCGAGCAGCCGCGCAAACCGGGCAGCACCGGGTTTCGCCTCTACCCGGCCGACACGGTGCAACGAATTCGGTTCATTAAGCGAGCGCAAGAGCTTGGGTTCTCGCTTCGCGAGGTAGAGGAGCTGCTTTCGTTGCGTACGGACCCTTCGTCCGATTGCGGCAACGTGCGCGCCGCCGCGATGGTGAAGGTCAAGGAGGTCGAGCAGAAAACCAAGGAGTTAAAGCAAATTCGTGCAGCGCTACATGCCATCATCGATGCGTGCCCTGGCCAAGGGGACATCGGCACTTGCACCATTCTCGAAGCACTCCACGCCATTCAGAACGGGCAGTCGGAGCGCTCCAGAAGCCCACATCGTGCGAAGGAATAGCCTGGCCGCGCCCCTGATCTTTGTGCCGCTCCGCAAACACGCTGGCCGCAGGTCTCACTAAGGCTTCCGACTTGTCCTGTTGCTAATGGCTGCGGTTCGCGGCCCGGCCCGGCAGCACTGGGTGAAAAAGGATTGACTCCGTACCGCAGTACGGAGCGTATAATGACTCGGAAGACGCCTCATCGCTTCGGGAGAGAAGCTACGAGGATGCGTCGAGATCAACCAGTGTCACACGCTCTGGTCAACCGCACACGCTTTCAACTTGGACATAAAGACGATGAGCATGACCGCCGTGTGTGATGGAGCTCTAGCATGAGGACCACATGACCCATTCCGCCGTTCCTGAGGACCAGATATCTCCTCTCGAGGAGCTAATCCTGAAAGCATTTAGGCGGGCGCTGTCAGACGAGCAGTCGGACGTAGCGGAGCACCTTCTGCGGGCGCTCGAAACGCTCCAGCCTAATCTCGCGCCCGGCTCGTCGGTTGCGAACGCCTATAGAGCTATTGCGGACAGGACCATCAACGGCGGCGTAGTGTCACGGCGCCTCAGATAACAACACGGCCCTGCGATCATCTTCCAAGAATGTTCGGACCTGTTGTTCACTGCGCAGGTCATAGCGCTTCTGCAACACTTAGAGAGAGCATTGATGACCACGCCGCCTCCCGCGAGAGATGAAGAAAGCGGGGCCGTCAGGCGCCAGCCCGGCACTCGACGCCTCACCCTACTCCTCGGCAGCTACACGATGTTAGGTCCGTTCTCCATCTCGACCTACATGCCCTTCTTCCCGGCGCTGATGGCCGCCATGGGGGCAACGCAGGCCGAGATCCAACAGACGCTGAGTGTCTACACTTTCGCATTCGGTTTTATGATGCTGCTGCACGGACCACTGGCAGACGCCTTTGGCCGCCGCGCCGTCGTGCTCACCGGATTGTCAGTGTATGCAGCTGCCTCGATCGGTGGAGCGCTCACGACATCGCTCGTGCTCTTAATGCTGGCTCGCACGCTCCAAGGTTTGTCGGTGGGAGCGGGAAGCATCGTTGGACGTGCGGTGATACGCGACCGGCTGGAAGGCGCAGAGGCGCAAAGGCTTCTGTCGCAGGTCACGATGATTTTTGGCCTCGCGCCTGCGATTGCCCCCGTGTTCGGCGGCTGGCTGGCGGAGTGGTTCCCGTGGCCATCGGTGTTCGGCTTCCTCGCTCTCTTCGCGCTCCTGCAGCTCGTCGCCACCTGGTTTTACCTACCCGAGACGCTGCCTCCTGAGCAGCGGACTTCGGTGGAGCCAGCAGAACTCGCCCGCACTTATCGGACGGTGCTCGGCTCGAAGCCGTTCTGGCTGCTGTCGCTCGCGCTCAGCGGCAACTTCGCCGGCTTCTTCCTCTACGTGTCCTCCGCACCTTGGTTCATCATCGAGCATCTCGGGCTCGAACAGAACCAGTTCGGCTGGCTATTCATCCCAGCGATGTCAGGCGTGATCTTCGGCTCGTACCTGTCGAGCAGGGTCGCAAAGCGGCTGCAGCGCCCCACCACGGTACGATGGGGCTACGGCGTCATGTTCGCCGCCGTCGTGCTGAACCTCGCCTACAACCGCTTCTTGCCACCCGAAGTACCCTGGGCGGTGCTGCCGGTCGCGCTCTACACCACCGGCATGTCGCTCGCGATGCCGAGCATCACGCTGCTGACGCTGGACCTGTTCCCAAGGCTGCGCGGGACGGCGGCCTCGACGCAAGGCTTTCTTCAAACGATGGTCATGACCTTTACATCGGCCGTTCTTGCCCCGCTTCTCGGCGCTTCCGGTATGAAGATGGCGATTGGGCTGACGTGCCTGGCCTTAAGCGGATACCTCGCTTGGTTAGCTTACGAGCGACTGTTGGCGGCACCCACGGTCCAGGCGCGGCCAGAGCCGGAATCGGTGCTTACGCCACCAGAACCCTAAGGGCGACACAGGGGACTGGCAAAAACATCATCATATAGCATATTCATTTCAATATTCTTGAGTAATTGAGATGTTGCATGGATGGAAAACAAGCCATTGGCGCATTTGCCGCACTTTCCCAGGAAACGCGGCTGAGGATCGTTCGGCTGTTGGTGACGGCTGGACCGGAAGGGCTCCCTGCCGGTGCGATCGGTGAAGCAATGGGGGCATCATCCTCCCGACTGTCGTTTCATCTTAGCCACCTCGAAAACGCCGGCCTAGTAGAGTCTCGCCGCGAGGGACGCTCGATCATCTACAGCGCCATCTATCCGGCGCTCTCCGGCCTAGTCGAATTTCTGATGCGGGATTGCTGCCAAGATCATCCCGAAGTGTGCCAGCCAGCCTTCGCGGCCCTGTCGTGCTGCGCCTCCGTCGAGAGTGATGCTCATGTCTGAACCGGTTTATAACGTCCTGTTTCTCTGCACGGGCAGCCTTCGTGACTGCCCTGCGCTACCTCATGAACCGGATTTCGGCATTCACTGCCCTGCCTGTCGCTTCTCTCGATAGATCGTCCCTCAAGGTGCGGCTGAGCGAAATCGGACAAGCCAAAGGGGCGAGCAAACCCCGGAACAGCGCGGCGTGAGGGTGGCATGGGCATTATCATCTACCACAACCCGGAATGCGGGACCTCGCGCAACACGCTGGGCCTGATCCGCAACGCTGACATCGAGCCTCAAATCATCGAATATCTCAACTGCCCGCCCACACGGGCGCTGCTCGTGGATCTCATTGGTCGCATGAACATCGCGCGCCGTGATCTTCTACGGGAAAAGGGGACGCCCTTTTCCGAATCGGGGTTGGGCACTTGGACAATCCGACAATGAAACCGAAAGAACATCTAGAACGCCGATAAAGAAACGGCTGGCAAAGACTCTCGAAATGACCCGCAACGCGGGCCCGTTGCGCCGGTGGACCACAAGCAAGCTCCTGGACGAGATGTGGGGAGAGCCGAGCGGCGACTTCTCCCAAACCGATATCGAGGCGATTGACCTCGGCAAACCGCGCTGACCCGATTCACCGCTTCAAACCGCGGTCGCGCCCGGCCGGGCTGAACCTCAAGCTCAGTGAGCGCTAGCAATTAGGCTTCCTCGGCGGACAGTTCGCTAATGCTATGCGCCACATGGATACGGCGCGTCTCGCCGCATTGCGGGCAAGCCCGATCATGCAGCAAACCAGGGCGCGACAATCTTCTGCCTCATGGAATTTCAGCGGAAGACGGATAGTGGCAAGAAAGCCGCTCTCCGTCCACCCTAGCGTTCCAACCCACGATCACGCGTCCGGCCGCGCTGCATGTCGAGCTTCTGTTGCTGCGCCCGCTCAAGCGCATAATCGCGCCGGATAACCGTTTCGCGCGCCCTGTTCGTGATCCGGGCCACCTCCTTGATCCGGTCGACGTCCTTGGCGATCTCGGGGAGCTGCGAGCGTGTGCGGTCGAGCCCCTTGTCGATATCGCGGTGATCGCTTGAGCCGAACCGGCTCTGCATGGCCTTGGCAATGCATTTGGCTTCATCGATCGCCTGCTTGCCATCGGCAGCCTTTTCGAGCTGATCGACAAAGCTCGTCCGTGCCTTCGCATCCTTGATCTGGTCGAGCTGCTTGAGCAGGGTTTCGCTGCGGGGTGTCAGGCCGGGAATCTGGACGCGATCGTTTCTATCACGCCGCCATTGTTCGGCTTCTTTTTCCTCGGCAAAGCGCCGCGTCCAGGTCTTTCCCGCCCCATCCAAATGCGAACTCATCGCCTCGGCCCGCTTGAGGGCATTCTTGCGCTCGGCATTGGCCCCGAACAGGCCGGACTTGCCGCGCAGCTCCCCAAACTGTTCAGGCTGACGTGCGAGGGTCTTGCTTAAGCTCGTCTCATCCCTGCCCTCGTGCGTGATCGCGCTGCGCATCCGGTCGGTGACAGCGCCCGGGTCGGTATAAACCTCCTTCGCCAGCCGCTCGATCGATTGCCAATGATGCTCGAACGCCGGCGTGGCCTTCTCGCGCGCCACGTCCTCAATGCTGCGCGCATGATCGGTGATCGCCGGGACAAGCGGCGCAGGCTGGCCGCGTTCCTGCTCGCCGGCGTTCTCTCCCTGCCGGAGTTCGCCCCTCGCACCGCCGTTGCCGGGCGTGAGCGTATGCGCGCCGAGATCCTGGGCGGGTTCTTTCCGCCCAGGATCCTCGGTGCGTGCCTGAACGTTGCGCGGAATCTCGATTTCGCTACGGACGCCCATGCGCTCGGCCAGCCCGCGTCGCTCGGCAAAGGCCGCTGCATAATCGAGCGTGGTTTCTTTCGCGCCCGACCGCGACAGGCGGGATTCCATCTGCTTGAGCGCCAGGTCCTGCACGTTGAGCACCGACCAGCTATTGCGTTCGGCCGTGCGGCCATCGGGAAGGCGAACGGTTTCTGCCCCCTTGTGCTCAAACCCGATCTGCGTGCCGATCGCCGGCGCAGCCTCACGCATGGCGCGCTCAAGATCGGCGCCCCAAACCGTGTTTTTCTGCCCCGATGCGGTCTGCACGGCCACGAAATAGCTCTCGCGGTTGCCCGGCTGGTTCTCATACGGGGCCTTGCCATGGGCAATGAGCATCCCGGCCCTGGCGCCGGCATTCGCCATGGAGCCAGCACCTGGCCGCGCCGCAAACTCGTCCTGCGAGCCATAGAGCTGGACGCCCTCCCGGTGGCGCGTCATCGCCACATAGGTCATGTGCCGGTCCATAGTACTGGACGCCATGACAAAGGCCCGATCGACCGTCGCGCCCTGCGATTTGTGAATCGTGGTCGCATAGCCATGATCGAAGGCCCTGTAGCGGTCCACGGGAACGCTCACAGCGCGTTCCTTCCCATCAAGGACCGCAACGAGCCTGGGGCTGGCATCCGGTTTATCAGCCTCGACGCGCTCCACGGTGCCCAACATGCCGTTTTTCACGCCCAGGTCGCGATCATTCTCCAGAAACACAATCCGGTCGCCCGGCGCGAAGGCCCGTTTACCGTCATTGGTCTGAAAGGTGACTTCGCCGGCATCCTCTCCGCGTGCCAGCTCGCCCGTGCCCTGCAAGAGCGAGCGGATGTCGCCATTGAGGGCGCGAACGTCTGCCCGTCGATGCGCAAGGGCAACGCGGGTGCCGTCCGGATGCGCCGCGCGATCAGCCATATAATCGCCAACGATGAAGGCTCGAGCCTCGTCTTTCGTCTCGAGTATTCTGACGTGGCCGCGCTCGGCATAGGCGGCAAACCCCTCGGCCGTTCGGTTGGTGGCGAGCGCGACCGACGCGGCGCGCTGCCAATCTTCGCGCTGGCGGCGAATGTCGGTCAGCTCGGCTGCGCCGATCTGCTCGATGACCGCCCGGAACGCGGCTCCGGCCCCGATCGCCTGCAACTGCTCATGATCGCCCACCAGAACGATTTTCGCCCCGGTTCGCTGCGCTTCGAGAATGAACCGGGCGAGCTGGCGGCTGTCGATCATACCCGCCTCGTCGATGACCAGAACGTCGCCGCGACCAAGCTTCCCACGATCGGCCCGCCAGCTATATTCCCATGAGGCGAGGGTGCGGCTCTGGATGCCGGACGATTCCTCAAGCCCCTCGGTCGCCTTGCCGGCGAGCGCCGCACCATGAACGCGATAGCCTTGGCGCTCCCAGGCTTCGCGCGCGGCGGCGAGCATTGTGGATTTACCAGCGCCGGCGAACCCGACAACCGCCGCTATCCGCTCCGCTCCGGTGACATGTGCGATCGCCGCCCGCTGCTCGTCGGACAGACGCGCCGCGCCAATCATCCGATCGGCCTCGGCACGATCCAGTTCCCCGACCTCGACCTTCTCGGCCGTGACGTTCGCAACGCTCGATCGGATCGCCGCATCCTGCCCGGCCATCGCCCGCTCGACATGCCGCGGTTCGACGCGATACGATTTCTCGTCGGCCATCTGCACCGCGGCCTCGGCCATGCGGCCCTCGACCTCGACCATTTCGCGGGTCGAATAACGGGCAAGCGTCCCCTCGCCTGCCGGCTCAAGCTCGACCAGGGCCTTGGACGCCATGACCGATGAGAACGCATTCTGGAACGTCTGCGCGTCGCCATCGAGATAGCGATGCAGCGCCCGCGCAATGTCGTGCCGGTCGAACACGCTCTTTTCCCGCGAGATGACCGCCAGGACCTGTTCTGGCCTTTCACGGATCAGCTCGGCATTGCGCTCGGCCGATTCCTTGTCGAGCCGCCCTCTTGAAACATCGCCGCCGCGCCGCTGCACCTGCGTGGCGTGGACCCCCATATGTTCGGTGGGCGCGATCTCTAACCCGCGCTCAGAATGGGAGCGATGATCGATACGAACATCAAGCCCGGCCCGTTCAAGATGCCGGTTGGCGCAAAGCTCCCAGGTCTGCCGGATATCCCGAAGCTGCATATGCGAGGTTGGCAACCCGTTCGACAGCAACCACTCGTTCTTGCGCTCGATATGGGTCTTCTCACCCAGCCCGCCTGCACCAACCGTGCGCGTCGTCATCAAAAGGTGAGCATGATGATTGCGAATGTCGGTTTCGCCATGCGGCTCGTGAATGGCCACATCGACCGCCGCGCCATAGCGATTGGCTAACTCGCCTGCAAAGTCTCGCGCCAGCTCCAAACGCTGTTCGGCATCCAGCTCGTGCGGAAGCGCAATCTCGAACTCCCGTGCTACACGGGCGTCTTTTCGCGATTCCGCTGCTTCCGCTGCATTCCAGAGTTTTGACCGGTCCAAAGCCCAATCCTCTGAAACGCCCTCGGGTAGAACGATTTCCGCGTGAGCGATACCTTGTTTGCGCAAGAAGTCATGCGTGCGGCCATCGCGCTCATTGGTCAACCGATCGCCAGATCGATAAGCGGCAGCAGCAACGGCGCTGCGTCCGCTGCTGCGTGGTACCGGCTTCATGCTGGCGTGATAGATCGCCAACGGCGGTCTGGCTCCCTGCTTTGGCTTCGCCATGCTCCGACTTGCGCGCAAGTCGTAAGTGCGCCCTTGTGTACTCAAATCGCTACGCTCTTTCGTCAACGGTATCAAGCCAGTGTCGAGCAGAATTCAGCTTTTGGGGTTGGATATATAGGTACAATGAGTAAACTGGATTTGATTCACCAGATGCTCGCGAGGGGAAGAATGGCGCGCAAATCAATCGAGCAACGTATTGTCGAACTCGAAGAACAAAAAAGGTCGTTGAAAGCTCGGTTGGGCAAACAGGAACGCGCCAGGGACACACGGCGCAAGGTGCTGCTCGGCGCGCTCGTTCTACATCGGCTGGAAGATGACAAGGACGAGGAATTCTCCCGGCGCCTTCGTGAATGGCTGAAACGCG
>NZ_FO082820.1:4137500-4239731 GCF_000967425.1 Pseudorhizobium banfieldiae | reverse complement strand
AAAACGGCGCGGGAATGGAGCAGGTATACAGAGAAAAAATAAAAAACCGCTTGACTCGTTTCCAGCCTAGCCGCGGAAGGCGACAGAGGCTCCTCTTTTCCCAGAGCTTTTCCAAGCCATTGTTATTATTTTATTTTTTTTGTCATGGCGCCGACACATCCGAGCGGCGGACCGTTACAGAAAAGAGACAGACGAGCCAGAATCAGAAAAGCCCAGCACGCGTGCCAGGCTTATCACATAATTTTGAATTGCTAATATTAGGCAGACAGAGCCTTCACGCGAGCCGCCAGACGCGACACCTTGCGCGATGCAGTGTTGCGGTGAAGGACACCCTTGGTCGCTGCGCGATGGATCTCCGGCTGCGCCGCCTTCAAAGCTTCGGCGGCAACTGCGACATCACCCGTAGCAATCGCTTCTTCCACCTTGCGGATGAAGCCGCGAACGCGCGAACGGCGAGCCTTGTTGACTGCGGTACGGCGAGCGATCTTGCGGGTCGCCTTTTTCGCCGAAGTTGTATTGGCCATTTATGCCTCTCTACGAATTCGAACCAAACTCCACCGTTGCCGCGGCCGTCAGCGACCAGATCTTCAGCAATTGGGGAGCATTAGAGGAAGCCTTGATCAGGCTTTCCCAACTGTGGCGCGGCATATAACTTGAATGGCGCCCGCAGTCAACGCGCATTTTGCCTTCACCGGTTGGTGAAATCCGGCTTCCGCTTCTCCATAAATGCAGCCATGCCCTCCTTCTGGTCGGCAGTAGCGAAGAGGGACTGGAACAAGCGCCGTTCCAGGCGCAGTCCTTCGGCCAGGGTCAGTTCGTCGGCGCGGTTGACCGCGTCCTTCGCCATGAGCACGGCGACACGTGAGGAGGACGCAATCTTCGCGGCCGCTTCAAGCGCCTCCTCGAGCAGGCGCTCCGCCGAGACGATGCGGGCGACGAGTCCCGCCCGCTCGGCCTCCGCCGCGTCCATCATCCTGCCCGTCAGCACGAGGTCCATGGCCTTCGCCTTGCCCACGGCCCGCGTCAGCCGTTGCGACCCTCCCATGCCTGGAATGACGCCGAGCGTGATTTCCGGCTGCCCAAACTTTGCATTCTCCGCTGCGATGATGAAGTCACACATCATCGCCAGCTCGCAGCCTCCTCCCAGTGCATAACCTGAGACTGCGGCAATGATGGGCTTGCGTGTCGCAGCAATCGCCTCCCAGCCGCCCAGCAGGTCGTCCAGGTATGCATCCACGAAATTCACCGGCTGCATTTCCTTTATGTCCGCGCCGGCTGCAAAAGCCTTCTCAGAACCGGCCAGCACGATCGCACCCACCTGCGGATCGCCATCGAAGGAGCGGAGCGCCTGCGTGAGCTCGCGCATCACGGTCGAGTTCAATGCGTTCAGCGCCTTCGGCCGGTTCAGCGTGATCAGCCCGACATCACCGCGTGTCTCGATCAGCAGCGTTTCGAAATCCTGCATGGTGGTTCCTCCCTATTTCTGGCAACTGGCACAATAGAAAGACGAGCGGCCAGCCTGGACGATGCGCGAGACCGTACCGTTGCAGCTAGGCGTCCCGCAAGCCTCTCCTTCGCGGTCATAGACGGAGAAGGAATGCTGGAAATAGCCAAGCGAGCCGTCCGTCTGGATGTGGTCACGCAGCGAGGAACCACCAGCCGCAATCGCATCGGCGACGACGGCACGGATCGCTTCCGTCAGAAGCAGAAGCTGCTTCTTTGGCCTTCCTGTCGGCGTCACCAACGAGCCTGACTTTCGAAGCGGCGAGAGGTGCGCGCGCCAGAGCGCCTCGCAGACATAGATGTTGCCGAGCCCAGCAACCAGGCTCTGGTCGAGCAGGGCCCCCTTGAGGGGCTGGGTCCTGCCGCCAAGCCTGCGTGCCAGATAATCCGCATCTAGCAGGTTGCCGGTCGGTTCAGGCCCCAGCCCGACGAAAGGCGGATAGGCATCGAGCTGGCTGCGTTTCCACAGATGCATGAAACCGAAGCGCCGCGGATCGTTGTAAACCACGCGCGACCGGCCCTGCGGCGTGCGCAGATGGAATAGGACATGGTCATGCTTCTCGTCCTTCGAGCGCGGAAGAGCGAAGCCGCCTGGCGTCTGGGAGGCCGCCTCTCCCTCGACCCTGAAGGATCCCGACATTCCGAGGTGAGAGATGATGGTCGTGTCGTCGTCGAGGTCGATCAGCAGATACTTCGCGCGCCGTCCCAGCGAGACGATCCGCCTGCCCTGCGCGGCATCGGCAAAGTTCTCGGGAAGCGGGAAGCGCAGATCCTGCCGGCGCAGTTCCAGCTTGTGTATGGTGGAACCTTCCATGGCCGGCGCAAGCCCACGCCGGACCGTCTCCACCTCTGGCAATTCCGGCATGACTATCTAACTTCCTGTTCCAAGCCCCGCCCGCCTCGTCTATAGACCAAGGCCAGCGGCCGCATTGTCATCGACATGCGGCACAGATAGCGAGGCTGGAGCGATTTCGCCATGGCCAGCAACCGGACGACGAACAAGGAGTTCCGATGAGTGAAGCCCGCACCTCCGCAGAAGGCGGCATGGAGACGTCCTACGGTTTCCGCCAGGTTGCCGAGGGCGAGAAGCAGCACCTCGTCAATGACGTGTTCCACAAGGTCGCCAAACGCTACGACATCATGAACGATGTCATGTCGGGGGGCTTGCATCGGCTCTGGAAGGACGCGCTGGTCACCACGCTCAATCCGCGCAAGGATCCTTCTTACAAGGTACTGGACGTCGCAGGCGGCACGGGCGACATCGCCTTCAGGATCATCGAGGCTTCTGGGCGCAAGGCCCATGCGACCGTGCTCGATATCAACGGCTCGATGCTCGCGGTCGGCGCGGAGCGCGCGCAAAAGAAGGGACTGTCCGACAATCTCACCTTCGTCGAGGCGAACGCCGAAGAACTACCGTTCCAGCCGAACAGCTTCGACGCCTACACGATTGCCTTTGGCATCCGCAATGTACCGCACATCGATGTCGCGCTATCGGAGGCCTACCGCGTCCTGAAGCGCGGGGGGCGGCTGCTGGTGCTGGAGTTTTCCGAGGTCGGACTGCCGCTCCTCGACCGAGTCTACGATGAGTGGTCGTTCAAGGCGATCCCTCAGTTCGGCAAGATGATCACCGGCGACAGCGAACCCTATCAATATCTGGTGGAATCCATCCGAAAATTCCCCAACCAGGAGAATTTCGCGGCGATAATCCGCCAGGCCGGCTTCTCCCGCGTCACCTATACCAACTATACCGGCGGCATTGCGGCGCTGCATTCCGGCTGGAAGCTTTGACGCAGATGGCAGGAATGGAAATGCAACGCGGCGGGGCCTGCCCATGAGCACGATCGGCGCCTATTTCAGGCTTGTGCGCGTGGGCTGGGTGCTTGTCCGCGAAGGTGTCGTATCAGCGCTGCCGACGCAGGACATGCCGCCGTCCATTGGCCTGCTCAAGTCACTGGCCGAACCTTTCGCCCGTATCCGGGCCAAGCGGCAGGCCCGCAGCACCCGCCTGTCCCGCGCCGTCGACCGGCTGGGCCCCTCCTATGTCAAGATCGGCCAGTTTCTTGCCACGCGCCCCGACGTCGTGGGGGTGGACTGGGCGCTCGACCTCTCGATGCTGCAGGACCGCATGTCCTTCTTCCCGACCGACACGGCGAAGACGGCGGTGGAGCTTTCGCTGGGGCGAACGATCGCGGATCTCTATTCGGAATTCGGCGAGCCGATCGCCGCGGCCTCCATCGCACAGGTCCATCCTGCGTATGTCGATGGGCGAAAGGTGGCGGTCAAGGTTGTGCGACCCGGCGTGAGGCAGCGTTTCGCCCATGACATCGAGAGCATGTACCTGCTTGCGCGGATGCAGGAGCGGTTCATGCCGTCGAGCCGCCGGCTGCGCCCCGTCGAGGTGACGCGGACGCTCGAACAGACAACGAAGGTGGAGATGGACCTTCGCCTCGAGGCGGCCGCCCTGTCCGAAATCGCCGAGAACACGAAGAACGACCCCGGCTTCCGGGTACCGATCGTCGACTGGGAGAGAACCGGCCGCGACGTGATCACCATGGAATGGATCGACGGCATCAAGCTGTCGGACATGGAAGCGTTGCGCGCTGCCGGTCACGACCTCGATCGTCTTGCCGAGACCCTGATCCAGTCCTTCCTGCGGCACACGTTGCGCGACGGCTTCTTCCATGCCGACATGCACCCCGGCAACCTGTTCGTCGATGCCGCCGGCACCATCGTCGCCGTCGACATGGGCATCGTCGGGCGCCTGGGAAAGAAGGAACGGCGCTTCCTGGCCGAAATCCTCTACGGCTTCATCATCCGTGACTACAGGCGCGTCGCCGAGGTGCATTTCGAGGCGGGCTATGTCCCCGCCCACCATGACGTCGCAAGTTTTGCCCAGGCGATCCGGGCCATCGGCGAGCCTATCCATGGTCAACCGGCCGAAACGATATCCATGGCGCGGCTTCTGGCGCTGCTGTTCGAAGTCACCGATCTCTTCGAGATGCAGACGCGGCCCGAACTGATCCTCCTCCAGAAGACCATGGTCGTCGTCGAAGGCGTCTCGCGGATGCTCAATCCACGCTTCAACATGTGGAAGGCGGCAGAGCCGGTGGTGGGGGACTGGATTCGCGATAACCTCGGACCGAAGCGTATCGCCACAGACCTGAAGGATGGCGTCAAGGCCGCGGTGAAGCTGGCCGAGGCCCTTCCCGAAATCGCCGCCAAGACCGAAAAGCTCCATCACGAGGTGGTTCACATGAGCGAGCACGGCCTGCGGTTCGACCCGCAGACCGCCGAGGCCATTGGCCGCTCCGAGGCCCGCCACACCCGCTCCGGACGCGTCGCGCTCTGGATCATTGCGCTCAGTCTGGTCTATCTGGCAGTCGCGATCTCCTAGGACATCCTGCCAACCGCACCGCAGGCACGTGTGGGACGTTTGCCGAAAATGTGTCCGCACTCCAGCATCGCTGTGCGGGCCGAGGCCTTCATTTCGCCGGTTTCTTCACCATCTCTTAAGGAATTCAATCCTCTGGAGTAGCTTCATGGCGCTTGGCGCATCGCACCGACTGCAGGACGGGGTCGTCGCCGTCGAAACCATGACCCGCTTCGCCCTCGCAGTTCTGGCCCTTGCCTCGGGTGTCTACACCTATCTCGGAGTGAGAAGCCTGCTCGACGGCTCCCCGACCGCGGTCTTCTTTGCCGCGATCATCTATTCCGCCTCGGTATCCGTGGCGATCTATGCCTTCTGGTCGTATATGGGCCGCTTCTATCCGCATGTGACAGGCGCCGCCGCCCGCGGCGCGATGCTGGGTGTCATGGCACTTGGCTGCGCGATGATCATTGCCATGTCCAGCTGGCTGAACGCGGCAGCACTTGCCGGGTCGGCAGCGCTCGAACAGCATCTGGCGGAAACCGTCGAGGACTATACGGCCGATCTCGACAAGGCGCACCAGAACGCACTTGCCGCCCAGAGCCTGCTTCCTGACATTCAGCGGACGTCGGAGAGATTTGCCCGGCTCGCCGAGGATGAGCGGGAATCGGGTGCGCTGACCGGCACTAACGGCTCCGGCAGCGTGGTACAGCTTCTTTCACAGATGTCGGCGCAGCTTGGAGAGCTGGAGTCCGGCATCATTGCCTCCCGCGAGCGAGTGACCAATCTCTTCGATCAGGGCCGCACCCATCTCGAGACGATGCGAACCCTTGTTTCGGCGCCCGGCGCCATTGCGCCCCGCAGTGACCAGTTCTCCGCCGAGGTGGTGGCGCTCTCCGGCGTCATCACATCGCTGCAGCAGACATCCATCGCGCCTTCGGTCAAGCGTGCGGCCGAGGATCTCTCGCTCGGCTTCATCGCCCCGGTCGCGGATGGCCGGGCTGCGGATCTCGCCAACCGGCAGGATCAGGTCATGGCGACCATCCGGGCGTCGGTCGCGGCCCAATCGACGGTCCTATCGCAGGCGGCGGACGACATCCTTGCCCGGGAACCGGTTGCCGAACGCCGGTTCGTGCCGCTCTCTTCCGCCGAGGCGGTCCTGCGCTATGCGGACGATTTCATTCCCGCCTGGGCCGGCGCGATCTCGATCGACCTTCTGCCTGCCGTGCTGGTCTTCATGCTGGCTGTCGTCCATCGCGTCATACGCAGGCAGGACGAGCGGCTGCCCTTTGCGCATCGGATCACGGCCGCGGAGCTTCTCGAGGCACTTGAGGTGCGGCGGGCGGTGGAGAGGAGCGGGCTTGATCCCGAAGACGCTATCCGGCAGGCGGAGACGCACGATTCTGACTCCGATCATCCGACCAACATCACCAATCTCGACATGCCGCCGAAACTGCCGCGAAAGGGCCCGCAGGCATGAGGCCATCCCGCCTTGCCTCCCGGCTCAAGGACCTTTTTCTGCGGACCGACGATGGCACGCTGATGCGTTATGCGTTCTTCGGCTTGTTGCTCGCTTCGGCCGCCTTCGTCGTCATCGATATGCGCGAGTTGAGCCTGGCGAATGCCTCGCTTCCCGGTCATGACCCATTGCGGACGGATGCGCCGGTCCTGCCGCCCGCGCTGACGGACGGTGTGCCGCAAGGGCCGCCGGTACAGCCGGCCAGCCCTCCGGAGGTCCTCCGCCAACCAATCCGGTTCGAACTCGCCGCGGGCGGAGAACTGAAGGCAGAAGGTTCCATTGATGTCGGCGCCGCGGCGCGTTTCGCAGAGGAGATCGCGGCTCGCGGCGAATACGTGAAATCCGTTACGCTGAACTCGCCGGGTGGTTCGGTCGACGACGCGCTGGAGATCTCGCGCCTCATTCGGGAGCGAGGGCTGAACACCAGGGTGGAAGCCAAGGCGCTCTGCGCGTCCTCCTGTCCTCTGGTTTTTGCCGGAGGCGTGGTGCGCGAGGCGGAAGCCGATGCCGTCGTCGGCGTCCATCAGGTCTTTAACGGAGGGCAAGCCCGGCCGACGGCAGAAGAGGCGATGTCCGGCGCCCAGAACACCACGGCGATGATTGTCCGGCATCTGGAAGAGATGGGGATCGGCGCCGGTCTCTGGCTCAACGCGCTGGAGACCCCGCCGGACAGGCTCTACTATCTGACGCCCCAAGAGATGGCCGAGTTCAAGCTGACGAAGCAAGCAACGACAACGGCAGAAGCTGCAGACTAGCTGCTGCCTAGACTGGACGACCCGGAGCATCCCCTTGGCGAGTAGAGCCTTCCTCCACAGGGGATAGCAGATCCTTGAATTCCGTGACGCCAACCTTGCCTGCCTTCTTCAAGCCGGCGGCGGCCATCTCCATCGCAATCAGCGGGTGATTTCGGACGAGGGCCCCGAGCGCTGCCAGGACGGCCGCTGTTCCTATTCTTCCGGCTGCGGATTTTCCAAACCGCCGATTCGCAAGACGCCTGACGGGCCCCGGCTTGGCAGCCCCCGCAGATTGCGCCTTGTCTCGCCGGGGGGTCAATGGCGAGCGCTGCTGCCGAAAGGGCGCTCGTCCCTTCCGCTGCTGCCCTCCTTCTGGTCCGGCAGATGCGCGCGCGCCGACTCCGTCACGACCCCAATGGCCGCATGAGCAGCGCTTTGAAGTGCGTCTCCGGCGATCCCGATCGTTCGCGCACCCTTTCGCATCCCCTTCTTCCCGGCAGTGGCAACTTCCTCGCGTTCCTCCGCCAGGACCGCGGCAGCAGCTGCTGCCCCGGCTACCAGCGCCTTGCCGAGGATGTCACGCCCGGTCTTGCTGGCCAGCAGGGCCTTTAACGGCTTCGATTTGCGGATCGTCTTCGGGACCTTGAAACCCGCCACCTTCTTCGGAATGGCATTCTTCCTGGCCATGGCTTTCTCCTTTTCCCCAAAACGCTGGCCAAGCCTTCCCTGTTCCGTCCGGCTTGCCCCAAGTTGCAACTTCTGGGGTAAACGCTTAGCTTCCGCCGCATTCTCATGGCGGGTCTCTTCATGGAACTTGGCGGCAAGCGTATTCTTCTGATCATCACGGGCGGCATCGCCGCCTACAAGAGCCTCGACCTGATCCGCCGGCTCAGGGAACGCGGCGCGGACGTACGGCCGGTGATGACGGCCGCCGCGCAGGAATTCGTGACGCCGCTCGCGGTCGGGGCACTTTCGGCCTCGCATGTCTATAGCGACCTGTTTTCACGCGAGGACGAGCAGGATGTCGGCCACATCCGGCTCGCCCGCGACTGCGATCTGGTGCTGGTTGCGCCTGCGAGCGCCGATCTTCTGGCAAAGATGGCGCATGGCCTCGCCAACGACCTTGCCAGCACAGTTCTGCTCGCTACCGACAAGCCGGTGCTGGCAGCGCCCGCCATGAACCCGAAGATGTGGTCGGCACCCGCAACGCAGCGGAATGTCGACATGCTGCGCGCCGACGGAATATGCTTCGTCGGCCCGATGCGCGGCGAGATGGCCGAGTCCGGCGAGGCAGGCCTCGGCCGGATGGCCGAACCCGTCGAGATCGCCGAGACGGCCGCAGCCCTACTTCGCGGCGGTGATCGACCGCTGGAAGGCCGGACAGCGCTTGTCACCTCCGGACCGACTCATGAGCCCATTGATCCCGTCCGTTACATTGCCAACCGCTCGTCGGGCCGCCAGGGCCATGCCATAGCGGCGGCTCTCGCCCGTCTTGGGGCCGACGTCACCCTCGTCTCGGGGCCGGTCACAATTCCGGATCCTGCCGGCGTGAAGACGATTCATGTCGAGCGTGCGGAAGAGATGCATAGTGCCGTGCTGTCGCGGCTGCCCGTCGACATCGCGGTGATGGTTGCGGCCGTTGCGGACTGGCGCGTTGCCACCTCCTCCGATCAGAAGATCAAGAAGCAGGCAGGAGATGCCCCTGCCCCACTGATCCTGACGGAGAATCCGGACATCCTGAAGACCGTGGGCCATCACGTGAAGCGCCCGCGGGTGGTCGTGGGCTTTGCGGCCGAGACGCAGGACATCGAGGAAAACGCGCTCCGCAAGCTCGAGCGGAAAGGTGCCGACCTTATCGTCGCCAATGACGTTTCCCCAGAGACCGGGATCATGGGAGGAAGCCGCAACCGCGTGAAGGTTCTCTCCCCAACGGGCGTGGAAGCCTGGCCGGATCTCACCAAGGATGAAGTGGCTGACAGGCTCGCCCGCCTGATCGCCGAGCGGCTTGCAGAGCGCTAGGCCGCTCGCGCCGTCGCCTCCGGCAGGAAGGGCTCGGCATCGAGGCCGCGGTCGTTTACGACGATCATCGATCCATTGGGAATTTCCGCCCAGGAATCCGTGTCGTCGTTCAGCGGCTCGGACACGAGGCAGTAGCTCAACGTATTGCCGAGCGGCGCGGCATAGAGCGTAGGGGGCTTGTCGTCCGTCGCATAGCGCACCGCATAAAGCGCCTCGCCATTGGAGAAGGCTGCGGTGAAGCGAACGAGCACGTCGCCGCAGACTTCCTCAGAAAGGCTCTCCACGGTCGCAATGGCGCGGGCGATGGCGGCATGAGGGTCGACCTCCAGCCCGAATTCCAGCGCCAGGAGGAAAAGAAGTTCCGAGTCGGTGGTGCCGGTGCGGGCATGGAAGAGTTCGTCGGAAAGGAGACTTTCCATGCGCCGGCGAATGCGGTCGAAGCCCGAGATCTGGCCATTGTGCATGAAGGACCAGCGTCCATGTACGAAGGGATGACAGTTGTCGCGGCGGGTTGCCCCATGGGTCGCGGCTCGCACATGGGCCAGGAAAAGCGGCGAACGGATCTGGCGCGCAATGCTGCGCAGGTTGCAGTCGGACCAGGCGGGAAGGATGTCGCGGTAGCGCCCAGGCTCCGGCCTGTCTCCGTACCAGGCGATCCCGAAACCGTCGCCATTCGTCGCAGTCTTCGCCCGGGTCGCACAATGCGACTGCTCGATCAGCGAATGGGCGGGGGAGGAGACGAGCTCCTCGAGATAGATCGGATCACCGCGATAGGCTGCCCAGCGGCACATGTTCCCTCTGACTTCGGTCACGGGCAGCGCATGCTGCCGGTTAAACAAGTTTCAACGCAGATCATTAACGGGGCGTAAATCGGTCACCGAGCATGGCGGATTTATGACCGCCCGGCGCGTCTTCCATGGCAGCCGGACCCTGCCTCGATCTTGTCACGTCGGTTCAACGATATAGATAAAGGCGCATGCAACACTCAGATCCGTCGCAATCCGGGACACCGGAAGGGCCGCTTCAACAGATCGAATGGTTGGTCGATGCGCTGACGCGGGAACCGGAGGCTTGGGCCCTCTTCCTCGACATCGACGGTACCCTCGTCGATATCGCCCCCTCGCCGGACGCTATCGTGGTACCGCCTGATCTTCCTGGCAATCTTGTGGCGCTTTCCAGGCGCCTGAACGGAGCGCTCGCACTGGTGACGGGTCGGGCTCTTCCCTATGCCGACAAGCTATTCAAACCCTACGAGCTTCCTGTCGCCGGACTGCATGGTGCCGAACGGCGCATGGTCGACGGCTCGGTGGACGCGGTGGCGGCCACATCGGCCTTCGAGGAGGTGAAGACTGCGCTTGCGGCAGCGGCCGGGCAATGGCCTGGCGTTCTCGTCGAAGATAAGGGAGCGGCGGTTGCGGCGCACTATCGCCAGGCACCGGAGTGGCGCGACGAGGTCGAAAAGGCGATGGAATTCTACCTGCTCCAGGCCGGCTCCGATTTCACCCTGCAGCGAGGCAAGATGGTCTTCGAGATCCGGCCAGCGCGCGCTAATAAGGGAAGCGCGGTCCAATCCTATCTTGAGGAAGCTCCCTTTCGGGGGCGGCGGCCGATCGCCATCGGCGACGACGTGACCGACGAGGATATGTTCCGGATCGTCAACCGAATGGGTGGCCACTCGATCCGCATCGCTGATGCCCCGGGGGGCACAGAGGCCCGTGGCATCATCGCATCGGCGGAGGACCTTCGCCAGGCCCTCGCACGTGCAGCGACAGCGGGCGATGGTTCCGAATTTCCGTCCTCAACATCATTGCCATCATCCTTGAAAGGAAGAACCGCTTGAGCCGTCTTGTGGTCGTTTCGAACCGTGTGACACTCCCGGCAAAGGGCGGGGCTGCGCCAGCCGGTGGACTGGCTGTCGCCTTGCAGGCGGCTCTACAGGAGCGGGGCGGAATCTGGATGGGCTGGTCCGGAAAGTCCAGCGGTTCCCGTGAGCCTGAGCCACTCGCCCAGCAGCAGCATGGCAATATCACCTATGCGCTGACTGACCTGACGAAGACGGACGTGGAGGAATACTACGAGGGCTTCGCCAATCGCGTTCTCTGGCCGATCTGCCATTACCGTCTCGACCTAGCCGAGTACGGCCGCAAGGAAATGGCCGGTTACTTCCGCGTGAACCGCTTCCTTGCGCATCGTCTTGCACCGCTGTTGCAGGAGGACGACGTCATCTGGGTGCATGACTATCACCTGATCCCGCTCGCGGCGGAACTGCGGCAGATGGGCTTCAAGAACAAGATCGGCTTCTTCCTGCACATCCCATGGCCTCCGGCCGACGTGCTGTTCACCATGCCGGTGCATGAGGAAATCATGCGCGGCCTGTCGCACTATGATCTCGTGGGCTTCCAGACCGACCACGATCTCTCGAACTTTGGGGGCGGCCTCGTGCGCGAGGGCATTGGCGAGGCCCTCGGCGATGGGCGGTTCACCTCCTATGGCAGGACATTCAGGGGGGGCTATTACGGGATCGGCATCGAGACGGCCGTGTTCGCCGACTTCGCCCGCAAGGCGGCGAGCAACATCATGGTGCGAAAGGCGCGACAGAGCATTGAAGGGCGCGACCTGATCATCGGTGTGGACCGGTTGGACTATTCCAAGGGGATCACCCAGCGGATCGACGCCTTCGAACAGTTCGTCAAGGCGAACCCAGGCTACCACAACAAGGTGACCTACCTTCAGATCACGCCGAAATCCCGCTCGGAAGTGCCGGAGTATGAAGCGATGCAGCGCACCGTGGCCGAACAGGCGGGCCGGGTCAACGGCGCCATGGGCACGGTGGACTGGGTGCCCATCCGCTACATCAATCGCTCGATCGGCCGCCCGGTGCTTGCCGGCTTGTACCGGCTTGCCAAGATAGGACTGGTCACTCCGTTGCGCGACGGCATGAACCTGGTTGCCAAGGAGTATGTCGCGGCGCAGGACCCGGAAGATCCCGGTGTTCTCGTGCTTTCCCGTTTCGCCGGCGCCGCCCGGGAACTTCGAGGGGCGCTGCTGGTCAACCCCTATGACATCGAGGGTACGGCCAATGCCATCGCCCGTGGCCTCAGCATGTCGCTGGAAGAGCGGCAGGAGCGGTGGCGTGGCATGATGGACCACCTTCTCGAGCGCGATGTCATGCGCTGGTGCGACGATTTCCTCAAGGATCTGCAGGCTTGAGAGGCGGCGAGACGCACCTCACGCTTTACTTTGCCGGCGTGAGCTGAGCCTCAGCTGTCGTGATCACGCCGCCTTGGCGACGTGATACTCCTTGATTGCGACCATCTTGATGGCGGGATAGCGCTCCGCCTCGTAACGCAGCGAGAATGCGTCCTGGGCCATGAAGACGGGATCGCCGTCGAGATCACGGCAGATGTCGCCGCGGCGCTGGTTGATGAACTTCTCGAGATCAGCCGGCTGGTCCGCAGAGATCCAGCGGCAGACGGAGAACCGCGCCATCTCGAAGGAGACCGGCAGGCCGTATTCGGCCGACAGGCGCTCCTTCAGCACGTCCAACTGCAGTGCACCGACGACGCCGACGATCGCCGGCGAGCCGTCCTCCGGCTGGAAGAGCTGGACGACCCCCTCTTCCGCCATCTGCTGCAAAGCCTCCTTCAGCTTCTTCGCCTTCATGGCATCTTCCAGCCGCACGCGGCGCAGGATTTCCGGCGAGAAGTTCGGCACGCCCTGGAAGACCAGCGCCTCGCCCTCTGTCAGCGTATCACCGATGCGGAGCGTGCCGTGGTTCGGGATGCCGACGACATCGCCGGCATAGGCCGTATCGGCAAGCTGGCGCTGCGACGCAAAGAAGAACTGCGGTGCAGTCAGCCCGAGCTGCTTGCCGGTGCGCGCCAGCCGCGCCTTCATGCCGCGCTCGAGCTTTCCCGAGCAGATGCGGGCAAAGGCGATGCGGTCGCGATGGTTGGGGTCCATGTTCGCCTGGATCTTGAAGACGAAGGCCGTCATCCTGTCTTCATTGGCATGAACCGTGCGCACATCCGCCACCTGGTCGCGCGGTGGCGGCGCAAAGGCTCCCAGCGCGTTGATGAGATCGCGAACGCCGAAATTGCGCAGCGCCGAACCGAAGAAGACCGGCGTCATATGCCCTTCCAGGAAGGACTGGCGGTCGAAGGGACGGCACGCCTCCCTGGCGAGTTCCGTCTCCTCGACAAAGGCCGCGCGTTCGTTTTCCGGAAGTCGGTCGGCCACGCTCTGCGGTCCATTCACCGGCAGCGGCTCCACCTGTGTGTCTGCACCGCGAAAGGTGTTGTTCGCCAGATTGTAGGAGCCGCAGAACGTCTTCGAGCGGCCGACGGGCCAGGTGACAGGCGCCGTGTCGAGCGCCAGCTTCTCCTCGACCTCGTCCAGGATCTCGAACGGATCGCGGCTCTCGCGGTCCATCTTGTTCACGAAGGTGATGATTGGAATATCGCGCATCCGGCAGACCTCGAAGAGCTTCAGCGTGCGCGGCTCGATGCCCTTTGCAGCATCGATGACCATGACGGCCGCATCCACCGCCGTCAGGGTACGGTAGGTGTCGTCCGCAAAGTCTTCGTGGCCCGGGGTGTCGAGAATGTTGAAGACATTGCCTTCGTATTCGAAGGTCATCACCGATGTGACGACGGAGATTCCGCGCTCGCGCTCGATCTTCATCCAGTCCGAGCGGGTCTGGATGCGGTCCTTCTTCGCCTTCACCTCGCCGGCAAGCTGGATTGCGCCGCCGAACAGCAGCAGCTTTTCGGTGAGCGTGGTCTTACCCGCGTCCGGGTGCGCGATGATCGCGAAGGTGCGGCGGCGGGATACCGCCTCTGCGAGACTTTCAGCCATGTCCGGTAAATCCTGTCAGTTGGCGCCTATCTAGCGATCCGGCCGGCTTTATGCAATTCACCTCGAAAACAAAGGAGACACGGCATGCGCGACATCATTGGTCCGGCCCTCAGGTTGGTGCGACTGCCGCATGGGGCAGGACTGCCGCTACCGAGCTATGAGACCCACGGGGCAGCGGGGATGGATCTGCGGGCCGCGATCGCGGAGGACGAGACGCTGACACTGAAGCCGGGGCAACGGAAGCTGGTGCCGACTGGCTTCATCCTCGAGATCCCCGAAGGATTCGAGGCACAGATCCGCCCGCGCTCCGGCCTTGCCTTCAAGCACGGCATCACCTGCCTCAACACGCCCGGTACGATCGACAGCGATTATCGCGGCGAGGTGAAGGTACTACTCGTCAATCTCGGCGAGGAGAACTTCGAGATCTCGCGCGGGATGCGCATCGCGCAAATGGTCGTGGCCCCCGTGACACAGGTGCAGGTCGAAGAGGTGAGCGAGACAGGAGAGACCTTGCGGGGCGCCGGGGGCTTCGGATCAACCGGTGTGTGAATTGAGCAAGCCCTGCCTCGGCCTGCCCTCCCCTTGGAACAAAATTCCGCAGCATCTCCCGGATCCGATGCGTCGTGGCTGGCCTTGAAGCAAAAGTCGCCCTACCCTATCGGCAATCTAGGGAGAGCATCATGGCAGACACAAAGAAGCCCGGCCGCGGCCGGATCTATTCCTCCATCACCGAGACGATCGGCGATACGCCCATCGTCCGCCTCGACAAGCTGGCGAAGGAGAAGGGCGTCAAGGCGAACCTGCTCGCCAAGCTCGAGTTCTTTAATCCGATCGCTTCGGTCAAGGACCGTATTGGCGTGGCGATGATCGAGAGCCTGGAAGCACAGGGCAAGATCACCCCCGGCAAGACGACGCTGGTCGAGCCGACATCCGGAAATACCGGCATTGCGCTCGCCTTCGCGGCCGCCGCCAAGGGGTACAAGCTGATCCTGACCATGCCCGAGACGATGTCGATCGAGCGCCGCAAGATGCTCGCCCTTCTCGGCGCCGAACTGGTGCTGACGGAAGGCCCGAAGGGAATGAAGGGCGCCATCGCCAAAGCTGAGGAGCTTGCCTCCACCCTTCCCGACGCCGTCATCCCGCAGCAGTTCGAGAACCCAGCTAACCCTGAGATCCACCGCAAGACGACGGCGGAGGAGATCTGGAACGACACGGACGGCCAGATCGACATCCTCGTCTCCGGCATCGGCACCGGCGGCACGATCACCGGCGCGGGACAGGTGCTGAAGGGTCGCAAGCCGGAGCTCAAGGTGGTTGCAGTCGAACCGACCGACAGCCCGGTCCTCTCCGGCGGCAATCCGGGCCCCCACAAGATCCAGGGAATCGGTGCAGGGTTCGCGCCGCAGATCCTCGATACCGGCGTCTATGATGAGGTCGTCACGATCTCCAACGACGAGGCGTTCGAGACGGCACGGCTCGTCGCCCGGCTGGAGGGCGTGCCGGTCGGCATATCCTCCGGCGCGGCACTCGCCGCGGCGATCAAGGTGGGTAGCCGCGAGGAGAACGCGGGCAAGAACATCGTCGTCATCATCCCCTCCTTCGCCGAGCGCTACCTGTCCACGGCGTTGTTCGAAGGTCTGGGCGGCTGAACATCCTGATGCCGAGTGGCGGACGGATGCGTCCGTCCGCTACCCGCTAATCGCCACCAACCATTCGCTGTCTCTTCTAGGCCGCCGCCGAGAGCCGCTCCCCTGCCATGCGGTAGGAGATCGCTTCGGCCAGATGGATGCGACTGACGGTATCGCATCCATCGAGGTCGGCAAGCGTGCGGGCGACCTTCAGGACCCGATGGTAGCCGCGCGCGGAGAACTTCAACTTCTCCGCCGCATCGCGCAGCAATTGAAGTCCCCCCGCATCCGGCTCGGCGATCTTCTCGATCAACGCAGTGGAGCACCGTGCGTTGGTCGAGACATGTGGCGCCCCTTCCGCCCGGAAGCGCTCCTGCTGCCGCTCACGAGCGGCGGCGACGCGTCTTGCGACGTCGGCGCTCGCCTCAGCCGGCCGAGGCTTGATGAGATCGGCTGCAGAGACTGCCGGCACATCGATCCTGATATCGATCCGATCCATCAACGGCCCTGAAATACGCCCCTGATAATCCGACACGCATTTCGGCCCGCGCGCGCAGGTGTGGCCAGGCTCTCCGGCCATGCCACAGCGACACGGGTTCATTGCCGCAACAAGCTGAATGCTGGCCGGATAGGAGACCCTGTGGTTGGCGCGGGCAATAACGCATTCCCCCGTCTCGAGTGGCTGGCGCAGCGCGTCCAGCACTTGCGGCGCGAACTCCGGGAACTCGTCAAGGAAGAGAATGCCGTGGTGGGCGAGTGAAGCCTCGCCAGGCTTTGCCCGCAACCCGCCGCCCACGAGAGCGGCCATGGTGGCAGAGTGATGCGGCGTGCGGAACGGACGGCGGTCCGAAAGCTTGCCGCCGGAGAGCTGGCCAGCGATGGAATGGATCATCGAGACTTCGAGAAGTTCCGCCGCAGACAAAGGCGGAAGGATAGACGGCAGGCGTGCCGCCAACATCGACTTCCCCGAGCCGGGGGGACCGACCATCAGCAGGTTGTGACCTCCTGCGGCGGCTACCTCCAGCGCGCGCTTGGCACTCTCCTGTCCCTTTATGTCGATCAGGTCCGGCAGGTTTGCCGGCAGTGCGCGCACGGCCGGCTGCGGCCGGGAGAGAACCTGCGTACCGCGAAAATGGTTGGCGAGCGCGATCAGGCTCCGGGGCGCCAGGATGTCGATATCGGATCCGGCCCAGGCTGCCTCGGCCCCGCTGTCCGCCGGACATATCAGGCCCTTGCCGAGCGCATTCGCGCTGATCGCCGCCGGAAGCGCGCCGGCCACCGGCGCCAAGGTGCCATCGAGATTCAGTTCGCCAATGACGACATAGCCGGACAGGGCATCGGCCGGAATGGCGCCAAGGGCCGCCATGAGACCGAGCGCGATGGCCAAATCGAAGTGCGAGCCTTCCTTGGGAAGATCGGCCGGCGCAAGGTTCACCGTCACCTTCTTGGGCGGAAGCGAAAGTCCGGAGGCATGGAGGGCTGCCTGGACCCTTTCGCGGCTTTCCGCCACCGCCTTGTCGGGAAGCCCGACAATCGGCATCAGCAGCTTGCCGGGAGAGACCATCACCTGAACTTCGACAGGAACGCCTTCTATACCCTGAAATGCAACCGTAGAGACACGCGCCACCATAAACCGCCTCCAAGCTCATGCCAGAAGCGCCAAGCGATCCACGCTTTCCGCGCCAGCGATTGCAATCTGGCATGGAAATGAGAATAAAACAAGAACATCGCAGGAACTATTTCCCGTCTCTGTTGATCTTCGGTTGCAGGAGATTGTAGCGCGAGAACAAAACTGGTCTGCAGCCGCAGATCAAGGGCGCTTGGCTTCGATCGCGTCCCAAAGCAGGCCAGCAACATCGGCGCCGCCGAACTTCTTCACCTCGCGAATACCGGTCGGCGACGTTACGTTGATCTCCGTCATGTAATCGCCGATGACGTCGATGCCGACGAAGATGAAGCCACGCTCCCGAAGCGCGGGCCCGATCCGTTGGCATATCTCCCGATCACGCCGCGTCAGTTCGACGGCCTCGGCACGGCCGCCGACATGCATGTTGGAACGGCTGTCGGTCTCCGCCGGCACGCGGTTGATGGCGCCGACAGGCTCTCCATCCACCAGCAGGATGCGCTTGTCGCCCTTGCGCACGGCCGGCAGATAAGCCTGCGCGATGTAGGGCTCGCCGCGATAGACCTGTTCGAACATTTCCAGCAGCGACGTGAAGTTGCGGTCGTCGCGGGCGGAATGGAACACGCCTGCGCCACCATTGCCGTAGAGCGGCTTCAGGATGATGTCGCCCATCTCCTGGCGGAAGGCGGCGATCTCCTGCACGTCGCGGCTGATCAGCGTCGCCGGCATCAGGTCGGCAAATTCGGTGACGAAGATCTTCTCCGGCGAATTGCGGACCCATGCGGGGTCGTTGACCACCAGTGTCTTCGGATGGATGCGCTCGAGCAGATGCGTCGAGGTGATGTAGCCCATATGGAAGGGCGGGTCCTGGCGCAGGTGGATCACGTCCATGGTAGAAAGGTCGACGCGCTCGCGCTCTCCGAGGCTGTAGTGGTCGCCCTTGACATCGCGGACCTGCATCGGCTCCACGGCGGCAAAGATCTTGCCGTCGCGCATGGTCAGACGGTCCGGGGTGTAGTGGAAGAGCTCGTAGCCGCGCGCCTGCGCCTCCAGCGCCATGGCAAAGGTGGAATCTCCAGCAATGTTGATGCTGGAGACATGGTCCATCTGGAATGCGACCCTGCGGATGTTCGCCATCGTCCCTGCCCCTTCAAAAATGCCCGCCTGATGTAGGACGGCGGCTCGTCAAAGGCAACGGCTGGTATAGCCCTGACGACGGCTACCGCACCGACGGCGACAAAGCACGAACTCCCTCAGAATGCATCTGGGAAGTGCTTTGGAAGACGGCCGGGAAGCACGGCAACGACATCGTAGCGTTGCGACAGGCGCGCGGCATCCGAACGGCGTGAAAGCCATATGTCGCTTGCTGCGCGAATGCGTCGTTGGGCCGTAGCGCTCACGGCATCCACAGCCTCCCGCTCTCCGACCCTCGCCTTGACCTCGACGAAGACTGCCAGATCACCCTTTCGCGCTACCAAGTCGATCTCCCCGGCCTTGGTACGGAAGCGGATGGCGAGGATCCGATAACCTTTCGCCAGCAGAAAGAGTGCGGCGGCATATTCGGCGAAATGGCCGCGCCGTTCCGCCCGGCGCCTCTCCCTAGCTTGCTTTGCCACCGTCTCCGTCCTTCAGCGCCAGCAGCCGCTGGTAGAGGTCCTTCTTCGACAGCCCTGTGAGGCGCGCGCCCTCGGCGGCCGCCTTGGATGTCGGCATGGTGGCCGCCAGTTCCTTCAGCAGGACATCGACCTCCATCGCCCCCGGCACATCATCGATTTCAGGAGGAGCTATCAGGAGGACGATTTCGCCCTTCACGGCCCGCTCCGCATAGAAGTCAGCCAGTTCCGCCAGCGTGCCCCGCCGGAATTCCTCAAAGGCCTTCGTCAATTCGCGACACACTGCCGCCTCGCGAGCCGTTCCGAGAACATCGGCTGCGGCGGCAAGGCTCGCCCCGATACGGTGGGGCGATTCGAAAAAGACGAGCGTCGCCGGCACGCGCGACAGTTCTGCCAGCCGATCCCGCCTGCCCTTGTCCTTGACCGGCAGGAAGCCGGCGAACAGGAAGCTGTCCGAGGGCAGGCCTGAACCCACCAGCGCCGCCAAGGGCGCCGAGGCGCCGGGGATAGGGATGACGCGGTGTCCAGCGTCGATTGCCATGCGTCCCAGCCGGTAGCCCGGGTCCGAGACGAGGGGAGTGCCCGCATCCGAAACGAGCGCCACCGACCGTCCTTCCGCGAGCGCGGCAAGCAGCTTCGGCCCTGCTTCGGCGGCATTGTGTTCGTGATAGGCGAAGGGGCGGTTGACGATGCCGTAGCGGTCCAGAAGCACGCGCGTCACACGCGTGTCTTCGCAGGCAAGCACGTCGGCTCCCGCCAGCGTCTCGAGCGCACGCAGGGTGATATCGCCGAGATTACCGATCGGGGTGGCGACGAGATAGAGCCCCGGCTCCAGCGGGCGTGCGGGGACCGCCGTATTGCCGATCCTGTAGCTGCGGCCCATGGTCTTCTGTTCGTCGCTCACGAAGGTATCCGGCTGATCTGCTTGCTCTCGCCTTCTTATGGGCGAGGTGCGGCAGGCGGGCAAGCGGAGCGTCGCGAAGTTTTCCCTGTGAATCATGGCAACAAGTTCCCATTCGCGCCGGTGGCGGCCCTTCCGGCTCTTGCTTTCTAGGGGAATGTTCTGCCATTTTGCGCCTCCACATCTCCCGGCCCTGCGGCCGGCAAACATGCGGACGCCCCGTTCCTGCCGGCGTCCCGGTCAGAAGCGGTAGCGTCCATGCGTATTACTCTTGAGCGGTCCAATCTCCTGAAGTCGCTGAACCATGTCCATCGTGTCGTGGAACGTCGCAACACGATCCCGATCCTGTCGAACGTGCTCCTGCGCGCTTCCGGCGCCGACCTGGAGCTCAAGGCGACGGACCTCGACCTGGAGATCACCGAGGCGGTTGCAGCCATGGTCGAACAGCCGGGTGCCACGACCGTGCCAGCGCATCTCCTCTATGAAATCGTCCGCAAATTGCCGGAGGGATCGGAGGTCCGTCTGGCGACCAATCCGGACGGCGGCTCGATGACGGTGCAGTCGGGACGCTCGAAGTTCTCGCTGCAGTGCCTTCCGGAGGCGGACTTCCCCGATCTTACCGCCGGCAGCTTCAGCCATACTTTCAAGCTGAAGGCGACCGATCTGAAGATGCTGATCGACCGCACCCAGTTCGCCATCTCGACGGAAGAGACACGATACTACCTGAACGGCATCTTCTTCCACACGATCGAGGCCGGCGGCGACCTGAAGCTGCGTGCCGTGGCGACCGACGGACATCGGCTGGCCCGCGCCGATGTCGAGGCACCCTCAGGTTCGGAAGGCATGCCGGGCATCATCATTCCGCGCAAGACCGTCGGCGAGCTTCAGAAGCTGGTCGACAACCCCGACCTGATGGTCACGGTCGAGGTCTCCGACGCGAAGATCCGCCTGACGATCGGCTCCATCATCATGACGTCGAAGCTGATCGACGGCACATTCCCCGATTACCAGCGCGTCATCCCGACGAACAACGACAAGGAGATGCGCGTCGACTGCCAGAGCTTCACCCGCGCCGTCGACCGCGTATCGACAATCTCGTCGGAGCGAGGCCGTGCCGTGAAGCTGTCGCTGGCCGATGGGCAACTGACGCTTACCGTAAACAATCCCGATTCCGGCAGCGCGACGGAAGAGGTCGCAGTAGGCTATGAACACGATCCGCTGGAGATCGGCTTCAACGCCAAGTACCTGCTCGACATCACCGCGCAGCTTTCAGGCGAGGATGCGGTCTTCATGCTCGCGGACGCGGGCTCCCCTACCCTGGTGCGGGACACCGCGGGCGATGACGCGCTCTACGTCCTGATGCCGATGCGGGTCTGACACAGAAAAAGCGGCTGGGAAACTTGCCGCTTTTTTGCTGTCGTTGTCCAGATGCGACATTCCGCCTTGTTTTTGCGTCATTGACCCCACATAAGCCCTTATGGATCAAGGAGGAGAGACCTGATGGAATTGCGACTGAAGGAAAGGCTGGGCCGGAAGTTCGACGAGGAGATCAGGTTCTTCAAGGGCTGGATCGACGGCCCCAAGAGCGTCGGGGCCATATTGCCGACTTCAGCGGTCACCGCGCGTCGCATGGCGAGCGTCATCAATCCGGCTTCAGGCCTGCCGGTTCTTGAACTCGGACCCGGCACCGGCATCATCACCAAGGCGATCATCGACCGCGGCGTGGCGGCGGAGAATATCGTCTCGATCGAGTATTCGACCGATTTCTACCAGCACCTCAAGCGGACGATCCCTGGCGTCAACTTCATCAACGGCGACGCCTTCGACCTGGACACGACACTTGGTGACTGGAAGGACCGCAAGTTCGATGCGGTGATTTCGGCGATCCCGATGCTGAGCTTTCCGATGGAGAAGCGCATCGCGCTGCTGGAGGACCTGCTCGACCGAATGCCGCCCGGCCGCCCTGTTGTCCAGATCACCTATAGCCCGGTATCTCCCATCGACGCCCGCCCTGACCGGTTCCATATCCGCCACCTCGACTTCGTCGTCCGCAACATCCCGCCGGCGCAGCTCTGGGTCTACAGCCGGGGCTAGCTCGCCATGTTCGGCGTCTATGTTACCCATCCCCAAGTGAACATCGACCCGCAGGTTCCCGTTCCGCAATGGGGGCTGTCGGAAACCGGCAGGGCACGGGCGAACGAGGCTGCCCAGAGCGCTTGGGCTGCCACTCTTCAACGCATCGTTTCGAGCGATGAGAGGAAGGCAGTGGAGACGGCCGAACTGCTGGCCCGTGTCTCCGGTGCGGCCGTCGAGGTTGCCGCCGACATGTACGAGAACGACCGCAGCAGTACCGGCTTCCTGCCTCCCGCCGAGTTCGAGAAGGCGGCTGACTGGTTCTTCGCCCACCCAGACGAGAGTTTCCATGGGTGGGAACGCGCAATCGATGCGCAGGCACGGATCGTCAAAGCGATCGATCGGATCCTGGCGGACCATGATCCGGAAATCCCGATTGCCTTTGTCGGGCATGGCGGAGTGGGGACGCTCCTGAAATGCCATCTCCAGGGCGTGTGGATTTCGCGGGACCGCGACCAGCCGGCCGGCGGCGGCAATCTCTTCGCCTTCTCCCTTGCAGACAGAATCGTGACATGCGACTGGACGGCTATGGAACAATGGAAGGGGTTCGAACATGCACGCGCGTAACCGCCTGATCGTTGGCCTCGATATCCCGACCGTCGGTGAAGCGGAAAAGATGGTCGCCACGCTGGGCGACACGGTTCCCTTCTACAAGATCGGATACCAGCTCGCGTTTGCGGGCGGCATCGAGTTCGCCCGCGACCTCGCGAAGGACGGCAAGAACGTCTTTCTCGACATGAAGCTTCTCGACATCGACAACACTGTTGCGAAGGGCGTCGAAAACATCGCCACGATGGGAGTGACGATGCTGACAGTGCATGCCTATCCGAAGGCCATGCGCGCCGCAGTCAAGGCCGCCGAGGGCTCAGGCCTCTGCCTTCTCGCGGTGACCGTGCTGACGTCCATGGACGACGCCGACCTGCTTGAGGTGGGTTACCAGGCGGATGCGCGTACGCTGGTCATGCGTCGCGCCGAACAGGCGCTCGCAGCCGGGATGGGGGGTATCGTCTGCTCGGCGGAGGAATCGGCGGCGGTGCGCAAGATCGTCGGATCGGACATGGCAATCGTCACGCCGGGGATTCGTCCGGCCGGCGGCGATGCCGGCGACCAGAAGCGGGTGATGACCCCGGGCGATGCACTGCGTGCCGGCTCAAGCCATCTTGTCGTCGGCCGTCCGATCGTCAAGGCAGCGGATCCGCGCGCGGCCGCCCGTGCGATCCTCGCTGAGATGACGTCCGCGCTCTAGATTTCAAACCGTAAGGAGGAACCCGCATGCCCAAGGCCTATTGGATTGCCAGAGTCGATGTTCGCGACCCGGAGCGCTACAAGGACTACGTCAGCACGGCGAAGCCGGCATTCGAACGGTTCGGCGCCAACTTCCTGGCACGTGGTGGACAGTTCGTCGAGCTGGAAGGCAAGGCGCGGGGCCGCAACGTCGTGATCGAGTTTCCCTCGGTCCAAGCGGCGGTGGACTGCTACAATTCGCTGGAATACCAGGCGGCGGCCAAGATCCGGCAGGAATGTGCGGACGCCGAAATGGTCGTCGTGGAAAGCGTCTGACACTCGTCAACTGCAGCACTTCTTCCGCTTCCCGTTGAAGAACATTTGGTCTAAGAGACCGCTGACAACCCGACCATCACAGTTCCCGGAGCCACCCATGTCCGTGTCCAACCTGCCGCCCCTCGTCACCGTGTTCGGAGGCTCGGGCTTTGTCGGACGACATGTGGTTCGCAGCCTCGTGAAGCGGGGCTACCGTATCCGGGTGGCGGTGCGGCGTCCGGACCTCGCCGGCTTCCTTCTGCCCTATGGTTATGTGGGCCAGATTGCGCTGGTGCAGGCAAATCTGCGCTATCGATATTCGGTGGACCGTGCGGTCGAAGGCGCATCCTTCGTCGTCAATTGCGTCGGCATCCTCTTCGAAAGCGGGCGCAACTCCTTCAATGCGGTGCAGGACTTCGGCGGAAGGGCCGTGGCCGAAGCGGCACGCGCCGCCGGTGCCAAGCTGGTACATGTCTCGGCCATCGGCGCCGACAGGGATTCCGACTCGAGCTACGCGCAGAGCAAGGGTCGCGCAGAAGCCGCAATCCTCGATACGGTACCGGACGCAGTGATCCTGCGCCCCTCCATCGTTTTCGGACCGGAGGACAGCTTCTTCAACAAGTTTGCCGGGATGGCCAAGATGTTCCCGGCGCTGCCCCTGATCGGCGGCGGCAAGACGAAGTTCCAGCCGGTCTACGTGGAGGATGTCGCCAAGGCGGTGGCGCTCGGCGTCGACGGCGTCATCCCCGGCGGCCGCATCTACGAACTCGGTGGGCCGGAGGTGCTGACGTTCCGCGAATGCATGGAAATCGTTCTGCGGACGACCGCGCGCAAGCGGCCGCTGATCTCTCTCCCCTTCCCCATCGCCTCGATGATCGGCAGCGTCGCCTCGCTGATCCCCCTCATCAAGCCGCCGATCACCAGCGATCAGGTCGCGCTGCTGAAGAAGGACAACGTCGTCTCGGAAGAGGCGATTCGCGATGGCCGAACCTTGGAGGGCATGGGTATCCGTCCGACGCATCTCACGTCCGTCGTGCCCTCCTACCTCGTCCAGTATCGTCCGCAAGGCCAGTTCACCAACAGCGGCAAAGCGGCCTAGGGCAAGCGGCCTGAGGCAATCTCCTGCCGGTGATGCAGGCCTGCTCGGCGCCGCCTGTGGCACGAACGCCCCACTCGGTCTTGCGTTGAGCATTAACGCGGGATTCAGCAAGTTCCTCTATTGAAAATCCTGCAGGCGGTTCATACACGGCTGCAGCGAAATTACGCTTCAATCACATTGTCTGAAAGGCATTTCTCCATGGGCAAGCCCATCGCACTGTTTTTTGCGTGTGCGGCACTGACGATCCTCGTCGGCTCTTTCATCGCCCCGGAAACGGGCGCGGCAGGCGGCGGCAAGTGCGCTCCGGCCTATGGAGTAGATCCTTGCGCAACGGGCTCAATACCGGGCGCCTCGACGCGCTGAGCGTCAACAATTCTCCGGCATCCTGTCCCACCGGCACGTCAATTTGAAGCTGACGTGTCCGTAGCGTATTGCTGTCCGAAAGTTTTTCCTCAATACTGATCTTGGGAGAAGGGCAAAAGCCCGCCCAAATGGGAGGAGAAATCAATGGATAAGCCTGAGAAGAAGGCGCATACGCGCCGTTCGTTCCTGAAGATCAGCGCAACTGCAGGCGGAGCAGCCGCTGGCACTCTTGCGGCACCGGCCGTGCTGGCACAATCACCGATCGTGATGAAGATGCAGACGTCGTGGCCGGCGTCGGACATCTGGATGGATTTTGCCCGGCAGTTCACCGAACGTGTCGACGCAATGTCGGGAGGACGGCTGACGGTCGACCTGCTGCCAGCGGGCGCAGTCGTAGGCGCATTTCAGGTTCTGGACGCTGTCCATGACGGCGTCATCGACGCGGCCCACTCGGTTCCCGTCTACTGGTACGGCAAGCACAAGGGCGCATCGCTGTTCGGCACCGGTCCGGTCTTCGGGGGCTCTGCCACGACCATGCTGTCCTGGTTCTATGCCGGCGGCGGTGCCGAGTTCTACCGGGAACTGCAGCAGGACATCCTCGGCCTCGAGGTCGTGGGCTACCTAGGCTTCCCGATGTTCGCCCAGCCCTTCGGCTGGTTCAAGAACGAAGTCAACGCTGTCAGCGATATCAACGGGTTGAAGTACCGCACCGTCGGTCTCGCCGCCGACCTGATGCAGGCGATGGGCATGTCCGTTGCACAGCTTCCAGGTGGCGAGATCGTCCCGGCGATGGAACGAGGCGTCATCGATGCTTTTGAGTTCAACAATCCGTCGTCCGACTTGCGCTTCGGTGCGCAGGATGTCGCGAAGAACTACTACCTCTCTTCGTACCACCAGGCGTCGGAATCCTTCGAGTTCCTGTTCAACAGAGGCTTCTATGAGGATCTCGAGCCGGACCTCCAGGCCATCGTGAAGTATGCTGTCGAGGCGGCGTCCACTGCCAACACCGCGTCGGCGATGGACAACTATTCGGCCGACCTCCGGAAGCTGGAGGAGGAATCCGGCGTCAAGGTCCATCGGACTTCTCAGGATATCCTCGATGCCCAGATTAAGGCATGGGACGACTTGATCGTCGAACTGGAGAAGGATGCCTTCATGAAGAAGGTCCTCGACAGCCAGCGTGCCTGGGTTGAGCGGGTTACCTATTACGAGCTGATGAACTCTCCGGACTACCAGCTCGCCTACAACCACTACTTCCCGAACAAGCTCAAGCTCTGAGCCGTTCTTGACCGCAAGTGGTAATGCCGGCGGGTGCAGTCGCGCCTGCCGGCCCCTCTCCCATCAGGAAGACGTTCACGTCGATGATCGCATTCATCCGGTTCGCCGACGGGCTGTCGGCATGGTTCGGCAAGGCCTTCGCCTGGCTCATCCTACTGATGACCTTTGGCACGAGCTATGAGGTCTTCGTCCGCTATATCGTTGGTCGCCCCACCCCTTGGGCCCTCGACGTCTCTTTCATCATGTACGGTACGCTGTTCATGATGGGAGGCGCTTATACGCTCTCCCGCGGCGGACACGTCCGAGGCGACTTTCTTTATCGACTCTGGAGACCGAGAACGCAGGCGACAGTCGACCTGGTTCTCTATATCTTCTTCTTTTTTCCGGGTGTCACGGCCCTGATCTTCGCAGGCTGGAAATATGCCTCGCGATCCTGGGGCTATGGCGAAGTCAGCGTCAACAGCCCGGCGGGCATTCCGATTTACCAGTTCAAGACCGCCATTGTCGCGGCCGGCATCCTCCTGTTCATCCAGGGCATCGCCCAGGTCTTCCGCTGCATCCAGTGCATACGGGACGGCTTCTGGATCGAGGCGGAAGAGGACGTAGAGGAAACTGAAACGCTCCTGATCAAGGAAAAGAAAAACGAGCTGTCAGGAGACCAGGCATGACGGATCCCCAAGTCGCACTCCTGATGCTCGGCCTCTTCATCTTCGTGGTGTTTCTCGGGTTTCCGATTGCCTTCACGCTCATGGCAATGGGAATTGGTTTCGGCTACTACGCCTATTTCGAGCCCAGCCGCATGTGGCGCGCCTTCAACCGGCTGGACGAAACGGCAGGGTGGTGGGACAGCACCAGCCTGTGGATCGAGGGCTTCTTCAATAACCGGGTCTTCGATCTCTTCATCAACCAGACCTACACCGTGATGGCGAACGACGTCCTGACAGCCGTGCCATTGTTCCTGTTCATGGGCTATATCGTGGAACGGGCGAACATCGTCGACCGTCTGTTCAGCACGTTGAATATCGCCTCGAAGAATATTCCAGGATCGATGGGTGTTGCTGCCCTCGTCACCTGCGCACTCTTCGCGACGGCAACCGGCATCGTGGGGGCAGTGGTAACCCTGATGGGCCTGCTGGCGTTGCCGGCAATGTTGAAGGCGCGCTACGACCACTCCTTCGCGACCGGCATCATCTGCGCCGGGGGAACGCTCGGTATCCTGATCCCGCCGTCGATCATGCTGATCGTCTATGCGGCAGCGTCAGGGACATCGATCGTGCGCCTCTACTCGGCAGCCCTGCTGCCAGGCCTCACGCTCGTGGGGCTTTACCTCATCTATATCGTCGGGCGCTCGATCCTGCAGCCAAGCGTCGCGCCGAAGCCGACGGCCGATGAAGTGCCGGATGTGCCGTTCTTCAAGCTCACCTTGATGATCGTGACCTCGTTCCTGCCGCTCGCAATCCTCATCCTTGCGGTCCTGGGTTCGATTCTTTTCGGGCTGGCCACGCCCACAGAAGCCGCCGCGATTGGAGCGCTCGGCGGCATGGTGCTTGCAGTCGCCTATCGGGCGATGAGCTGGGACCGTCTCCGACAAAGCGTCTATCTCACCGTTCGGACAACGGCGATGGTCTGCTGGCTCTTCGTCGGCTCCTACACCTTCTCCTCCGTCTTCTCCTACCTCGGCGGGGAGCACGTGATTTCCGAATTCGTGCGAGGCCTGGATCTGACGCCCTTCCAGTTCCTGCTGCTGGCGCAGCTGATCATCTTCCTCCTGGGCTGGCCGCTGGAGTGGTCGGAGATCATCATCATCTTCGTACCGATCTTCCTGCCGCTCCTCGACATGTTCGGCATCGATCCGCTGTTCTTCGGAATATTGGTGGCGCTCAACCTGCAGACCTCGTTCCTGACACCGCCGATGGCGATGTCAGCCTATTACCTGAAGGGTATTGCGCCGCCGGAGGTGCGACTGACGCAGATCTTCAAGGGCGTACTGCCCTTCGTGGCCATGGTCTTCATCAGCATGGCGCTGATGTACACGTTCCCGCAGATCGTGTTCTACCTGCCGCAGCAGTTCTATGGGCGATGAAATCGCTCTCCGCCGGTGCCTGCAGCCGGCGGAGACAGGCTCAATGGGGTCCCTCGGGACCGATCGATAAAAGGAGTGGCCGATGCTAGACCGTCTTCTCGCCTTGCTGGGGTTCTCCGTGCTCTGCGGGTTCCTTGCCATCCTCGTCTGGAAGGTGCCCCGCGCAGACCTTATCGTGCTGGTGGCCATCACCATTGCCATGGCCGGCTACGACCTCTTCTTCTACCACGGGCGCGACGACCACGGCTGAGTCGTCAGCCAAAGATCAACAGCCCGACCAGGCCGGCCGTTCCGACGGCAATCCGCCACCAGGCGAACGGCGCATAGCCGCGGCTTGAAACGAAATCCAGAAGAGAGCGGACTACCACCAGCGCCATAACGAAGGCCGCGATGAAGCCGATGGCGATGACGATGCCATCATCGAAGCGGATAAGATCCCGGTTCTTGTAGAGATCGAGGGTGAACGCACCGAGCATTGTCGGCATGGCGAGGAAGAAGGAGAATTCCGCCGCCGACCGCTTGTCGGTCCCCATCAGCAGCGAGCCGACGATGGTAGCACCGGACCGCGAGGTTCCGGGAACCATGGCAAGGCACTGGAACAGGCCGATCTTGAAGGCAAGCGACGGCGGATAATCCATGATGTCCGTGTATTTCGGCCGAATTGCCATGCGATCCACCGCAAGCAGCACGAAGCCGCCCAGGATGAGCACGATGCAGATCAGCATCGGCGTCTCGAACAGGATCGTCTTGATGAAGTCATGGGCGAGCGCCCCGATGACCGCAGCCGGCAGGAAGGCGAGCAGGACCGTCAGTACGAAGCGCCGTGCCTTCCCGGACGTCGGCAAGGCCATGGCGATCTCCCAGAGCTTGCGGAAGTAGACGAGCAGGATCGCCAAGATGGCGCCCAACTGGATAAGCACCGCAAATGTGTTGCCGGGCGATTCGAAGCCGAGGAAGTGACCAGCCAGAAGAACATGTGCCGTCGACGACACGGGGATGAACTCCGTCAGGCCCTCGATTATGCCCAGTACGAGAGCGCTGATGATCGATTGTTCCGGCATTCTTCACCCTTTGTTTGATGGTCGGTCGGCAGGATCCGGAACTCATGGTGGCTGTCTGCTTGCCATGCCCCTTACCAAAACCGTATAGCTGGGCTATTGCGGCGCCTCGAGAAACGGCCAGCCCCTCCTATACAAAAATTGTAAAGCTCACGTATCGATGCCTACGCTCTTCCATCACCCGATGTCTTCCAGCTCGCGCTTCGTCCGGCTTATCCTGTCGGAGTACGGTTTTCCAGTGGAGCTGATCGAAGAGCAGCCATGGGAGAAGCGCCGGGAATTCCTGGCGCTCAATCCGGCCGCGACGCTTCCCGTCTATGTCGACGACAGCATGCGCGCCCTCTGTGGACCCGCCGTGCTGATGGAATTCCTGGACGAAACGCACGGCGTCCTGAAGCGTGACCGGAGGCTCTTTGCGGAAGACCCTTTCCAGCGGGCCGAGATCCGGCGGCTGACGGAGTGGTTCCTCGCCAAGATGGAGCAGGATGTGACCCGCCCTCTGGTACGCGAGCGTGTCTACAAGCTGCAGATGACCGCGGCGCAGGGCGGCGGAGCACCGGACTCGAAAGCACTTCGGACCGCGCGTTCCAATATCCGGCAGCACATGAAGTACCTTTCCTGGCTTGCCGGCTCGCGCCCCTGGCTTGCAGGCGACCGGTTGACATATGCCGATCTCGCTGCGGCCGCATGCATCTCGGTCCTGGACTATCTCGGCGAGATCGACTGGGCCGAGACGCCGATTGCGAAGGAATGGTATCAACGCCTAAAATCCCGCCCCTCCTTCCGGCCGCTGCTGGCCGAGAGAGTGCGCGGCCTGACACCGGTTTCCCACTATGCGGACCTCGACTTCTGAGATCACGGCAGACCGTCCCGATGCCCAAGTCCGGCGTCGGGAGAAGCTGACTGCGTTCATCAAGGCGGAAGCCGTGGCGCAAGGCTTCGACCTCTGCCGCATCACCCATGCCGGCAGCATTCCGGAAGCTCCCAAACGTCTGGAGGTCTATCTCTCGGATGGCCATCACGGCACGATGGAGTGGATGGAGGAAACGCGCGACCGACGCAGTGATCCGCGAACGCTCTGGCCTGACGTCCGCTCGGTCGTCATGTTCGGACTGAACTACGGCCCTGATGAAGACCCTCGCGCGCTGCAAGAACAGAAGGGCCGCGGCGCGATATCGGTCTATGCCCGCAATCGCGATTACCACGATGTCATCAAAGGCCGCTTGAAGGAGATCGCCACGCGCTTCGCCGCTCGGGCTGGTGAGGACGTCAAGGTCTTCGTCGACACTGCGCCGGTGATGGAAAAACCGCTTGCTGCCGCAGCCGGTCTTGGGTGGCAGGGCAAGCACACCAATCTCGTCAGCCGCAGCCATGGTTCCTGGCTCTTCCTCGGCAGCATGTTCACGACTGCCGATCTCGACATCGACGAGCCGGAGATCGACCATTGCGGCTCCTGCCGCGCCTGCCTCGACGCCTGTCCGACAGCCGCCTTTCCTGCCCCCTACCGGCTCGATGCACGCCGCTGCATCTCCTATCTGACGATCGAGCACAAGGGACCGATCGATCCTGAGCTTCGGCCACTGATCGGCAACCGCATCTATGGCTGTGATGACTGCCTGGCCGCCTGCCCCTGGAACAAGTTTGCTGTCAGTGCATCGGAAATGAAGCTGAAGGCCAGGGAGGACCTGAAGGCACCGCCGCTTTCCTTCCTGCTCACGCTCGACGACCCGCAGTTCCGCAGCTTCTTCAGCGGCTCCCCGGTCAAGCGCATCGGACGGGACCGCTTCGTCCGCAATGCTCTGATAGCGGCGGGAAATTCCGGTGATCGGACACTGATCCAACCGTGCCTGAAGCTGGCGGAAGATTCTTCGCCGGTGGTTCGCGGCATGGCCGTGTGGGCGCTCAAGCGGCTCATGCCGCCGCAGGAGTTTGAGCAGCTCGCTCTTTTGCGAAAAGAGGAGCGGGACCCCTATGTCCTGGATGAATGGCAGTTGGCAGGAGCGGCGTGATGCGAATGATGGTCTTCGGGTGCGGCTATTCGGGCAGGGCCATCGCGCGGGCAGCCATGGAGACCGGTGCGAAGGTCTTCGGCACGAGCCGGACCGGCGAGAAGGCGGAAGCATTGGCTGCACAAGGTGTCGAAGCTTTCGTCTTCGATGGCACGGCCATTGATCAACCCTTGGAGCATGCGCTGTCGCAGGTCACGCATCTGGTCCAATCGATACCGCCGGGTGCGGGCGGGGACCCTGTGCTTGGCCTTGCAAGCGACCGTCTGGCGACGCTCTGCCCCAGGCTCACATGGGTGGGTTATCTCTCGACCATCGGCGTCTATGGCGACCAGGCGGGCGGCTGGGTCGATGAGGAAACGCCCTGCAACCCCGCCCCCGGCCGTTCCCGGGAAAGGGTCGAGGCCGAGCAGGCCTGGCTCGCCGCGGGCGAGGCGATCGGCGTGCCTGTCGCGGTGCTGCGGCTTTCCGGCATCTACGGACCAGGCCGCAATGCCTTCGTCAACCTCAAGCGCGGCACCGCGCGCCGGATCGTCAAGAAGGATCAGGTGTTCAACCGCATCCGGGTGGAGGACATAGCGCGTGCCGCCCTTTTTCTGGCTCAGTCCGGCCACGGCGGCATTTTCAACGTCACGGATGACGAGCCGGCGGCACCCCAGGACGTCATTGCCGAAGCTGCGCGGCTGATGGGGGTCGAGCCGCCCCCCGAGCAACCGTTCGAGACCGCAGAGATGACCGCGATGGCACGCTCCTTCTATGGCTCGAACAAGCGCGTCTCCAATAAGCGGATCAGCGATCTGGGCTTTCAGTTCCTGTACCCGGACTTCCGCATGTCTCTCAATCACCTGTGGGTGAGCCGCACATGGGGTGGCGAGCTTCCGCTTTGAAGCGGATGAAATATTCATCCGGTCGGCATTCGGGAGACGAAAAAGGCGCCCTCACACCCGTTTCCCGTCTAAAGATTTCGTCTGATCTGATGTGCGGGGCATCCTCAGCAAAAAAATTTCAGGCCATTTCGTGAAGTTCCCGCTGCGGGCCCGGGCCTGAAACTCAGTTTCAATTCAAGCTTGTTTTACAGGGTCTTTTACCACTCCTCTTCTTAAACCCGCCATTTTCATAGCTCCGAATGCAATCCAATTTATTACATTATGTAACATTCCGTGATCATGTTGCGCACTTTTTCGCCAATTTTCACCCCGCTTAACCGTTCCCGCACGCCATGTGCCGACATCCATCGACGGGGACGACAGACTTGACGACAATTCGAAACTCGATTTTCGCCGCGGCTGCCTTTGCTGCCTTTGCAACTTTCGGCACTGCATCCGCTCACGCTGCGCCCGGCTGCGGCCACGCCTCCTGGTATGCTTTGACGTCGAAGACGGCCTCCGGGGAGCGTATGAACCCGGCCAAGCTGACTGCGGCACACCGTTCGCTGCCTTTCGGCACCAAGGTGAAGGTGACCAACAAGCGAAACGGCAAGAGCGTGATCGTACGCATCAACGACCGCGGGCCGTTCATCAAGGGCCGCATCATCGACGTATCCAAGGCTGCGGCACAGAACATCGGCATGGTCCGCTCCGGAACGGCACAGGTTTGCTACCAGATCGTCGATGCCGGCAATGGCAAGGCCTCCGGCAAGGGTGTCAAGGGCGGCTGAGGCGACTCGCACTTGCTCTTGCCGTCGATGATGGTTAGGACCCGCGTATACGGGTTCAACCGGAGCGGAGACTGACATGCGATTGGGCGGACGGCTCAGCGGAGCCATCGATGTGCTGAGGGACATCGAAGACAGAAGGCGCCCTGTCGCGGATGCGTTGAAGGACTGGGGCCTGGCTCATCGTTTCGCCGGTTCCGGCGATCGTGCCGCAATCGGCAATATTGTCTACGACGCGCTGCGCATGCGCCTGTCGCATGCGTTCGTGATGGACGACGATGGGCCGGCGGCCCTCGCCTATGCGGTCCTCATCCGGCAGTGGGGGTTGACGCCTGAAGCCCTTTCCGCCGAGTTCGCCGATGACCGCTTCGCTCCGCAGCCCCTCACCGAGGCGAATCTCGCGGCCCTTTCCTCCCGTAATCTCGACGATGCACCCCTGCATGTGCAGGGCGACATCCCGGGCTGGACCCAGCCGGCCTTCGAAGCCGCATTCGGCGAAGACTGGCTGGCGGAGGCCAGGGCACTGGCGGAACGTCCGACCCTTGATCTGCGCGCCAACACGCTGAGGGCATCACGCGACAAGGTCGTGAAGGCGCTCGACCGCTCCGGAGCCATCCAGGCGCCGATTGCCCGCAACGGGATCAGGATAGCCGCCGGAGAAGGAGCGTCGCGGCTGCCGAACGTCACCGCCGAACTTTCGTTCCAGAAGGGCTGGTTTGAGGTGCAGGATGAGGGGTCCCAGATCGTCTCCGAGCTGGTTCAGCCGCCCGAGCACGCCCAGGTGCTCGATTTCTGCGCCGGCGGCGGCGGCAAGACGCTGGCCATGGCAGCGGCGATGAACAACAAGGGCCAGGTCCACGCCTATGATGCCGACCGCAAGCGGTTGGCGCCTATCATCGAGCGGCTTCGCCGCGCCGGCACCCGCAATGTCCAGGTTCATGACGATGCTCGCCAGCTCGATCAGTTCAGGGAGAAGCTGGATGTGGTACTGGTGGATGCGCCCTGCACCGGCACGGGCACCTGGCGCCGGCGCCCGGATACGAAATGGCGGCTGACGCCGCGCAATCTCGAGGAACGCGTTGCGCAACAGCAGGAAGCGCTTGGCGAGGCGGCTGCCTTCGTCAAGCCTGGTGGTAGCCTCGTATACGTCACCTGCTCGGTCCTGCCAGAAGAGAATGATAGTCAGATCGAGCGCTTCCGCGAGACACACCCCGAATTTTCTCCCGAACCCGTCTTGCAGAACTGGAACGGCCTGTTCGGTGGCGACACACCGCGTCCCCGCAGCCGCGACGGAAAGATGTTGACGCTGACCCCGGCCAGCACCGGCACGGATGGTTTCTTCTTCTGCCGGATGCGCCGGCAGCCCTCCGCGGATTGACAGCCGTCAAGGGAAAGACAGCATTTCAAACCGTTCTAAACTAGATCATTTGACACCAGTTTTCATTTGCGCCATGCACGTCCGGCGCAGCCGAGGGAAGAGGCTGCCAAAGGAGGGACCATGATTCGCAAGACATTCTTCAGCGCGACCTTCGCGCTTCTGGCCGCCTCAGCGGCCTTCCCGGTGGCGTCGGCTGCCGCTGCGACGGAGCCGGCTGCTGTCGTGCAGCATTATGCCGAGATGGCGCACGCCAAGTTCGAAGACTCCTTGATGACGGCCAAGGCGCTTGATGCGGCCATCGACGCACTGATCGCGCAGCCGAGCGAGGAAACGTTGAAGGCCGCACGCGAGGCCTGGATTGCTGCACGGGTTCCCTACCAGCAAAGCGAAGTCTACCGCTTCGGCAATCCGATCGTGGACGAGTGGGAAGGCAAGGTGAATGCTTGGCCGCTCGACGAGGGTCTGATCGATTACGTCGATGCTTCCTACGGCACCGAAAGCGACAGCAATGCCCTCTATGTCGCCAACGTGGTTGCCAACCCGAAGCTCAGCGTGAACGGCGAGGAAATCGACGCCAGCAGCATCACGCCTGAGCTGCTTCGCAGCCTGCATGAGGCCGGCGAGATCGAAGCCAATGTCGCGACCGGCTACCATGCGATCGAATTCCTGCTTTGGGGCCAAGACCTGAACGGCACCGATGCCGGCGCCGGCAACCGGTCGCACACGGATTTCGACACAGCCAATTGCACCAACGGCAATTGCGACCGGCGCGCAGCCTATCTGAAGGCCGCATCGGAACTGCTGATCTCCGACCTGGAGGAGATGGTTGCCGCCTGGGCGCCGGAAGGTGAGGCTGCCAAGGCCGTGACCGCCGATCCGCAGGCCGGCATCCGCGCCATGCTGACCGGCATGGGCTCGCTGTCCTACGGGGAACTTGCCGGCGAGCGCATGAAGCTCGGGCTGCTGCTCCACGACCCCGAAGAAGAGCATGACTGCTTCTCCGACAACACGCATGCCTCACATCTCAACGATGCCATCGGCATCGCTTCGGCATACACAGGCGAGTACACCCGTGCCGACGGCACGAAGATGACCGGTCCATCGCTGTCGGACCTGGTTGCTGCCAAGGATGCGGCGCTCGATGCGGAAGTGAAGGCAAAGCTCGACACGACGCTTGCCGCCATGAACGCCATGGCCGAACGGGCAGAAGGTGGCGAAGCCTATGACCAGATGATCGGCGAGGGCAATGCGGAGGGCAACGCCATCGTCCAGGCGGCGATCGACGGACTGATTGATCAAACCCGCTCGATCGAACGCGTCATTGCGTCGCTGGACCTCGGCGCGATCGCGCTTGAAGGCTCCGACAGCCTTGATAATCCTGACGCCGTTTTCCAATAAGACACGAGGAAGGCCGTCCCGCCCGGACGGCATGTACCACCGATGAGAGCGCTCAAAGCCAACCTTTTTCTGTTGCCGATCCTGTCGAGCGCTCTCCTTCTGACTCCGCTGGTGGCGGTTTCTGAAGACACGCGCTTTCCGAATGAACGCACCGATCTCTCGCCAAAGGACAGGAAGCGCGTCGCCAGCGTGACACGCGTCACCGAAGATTTCTCCAAGGCCGAGAACTTCGAGACCATGCAGGGCGGTGCGGCGACCACCAAGGCGATCGTCAACGGGGATGCATTCTCCCATTTCTCGGCCAATCTCACCTTCGCGGAGGAGGAGGAATTCAAGCTCGGCAACGCGCTCTTTCGCAAGCTGTGGGTTTCCTCGCCCTCTTCGACCCAGGCCTCAGATGGGCTAGGTCCGCTGTTCAACGCCCGGGCTTGCCAGAGCTGCCACCTGAAGGACGGCCGTGGGCATCCTCCTGAAGGTGCGGCCGACGCAACCTCCATGTTCCTCCGGCTCGCCCGCCCGGCCCGAACGGAAGAGGAGAAGACGCTCATTGCCCGCCACGAGGCGCTGAACTTCCCCGACCTAACTTACGGCAAGCAGTTGCAGGACCTTGCCGTCCCCGGGCTGAAGTCCGAAGGGTCCATGGCGATCTCCTATGAGGAGGTCCAGGTGGCGCTTGCGGAAGGCGAGGTCGTGTCGCTACGCAAGCCGACCTATTCGGTGAAGGACCTGAACTACGGTCCGCTGGACCCGGACGTGACCCTGTCGCCGCGGATTGCTCCGCCGATGATCGGCATGGGCCTGATCCAGGCGATCCACGAGGCCGATATCCTCGCTAATGCAGATCCGGATGATGAGGACGGCGACGGCATCTCCGGCAAGCCTTCCCTGGTCCGCGACCATCATACACGGGAACTGAAGCTCGGGCGTTTCGGATTCAAGGGGCAGAACGCTTCTGTCCGCGACCAGTCCGCTTCCGCCTTCGTCGGCGATCTCGGCATCTCCAATCCGGATGCTCCGTTTCATCACGGCGACTGCACGAGCGCCCAGACCGACTGCTTTGCGCGGGCGTCGGGCGTGCAGGAGCGGCTGGGTGATACGGAGGCGCCCGATCCGGTTCTGGAACTCGTAACCTTCTACTCCGAGAACCTCGCTGTCCCCGCCCGTCGTGAACCGGGAGATACCAAGGTTCTCAAGGGCAAGGAACTGTTCTACCGATCGGGCTGCGTCTCCTGCCACACTCCGAAGTTCGTGACCCGCCGCGACGCGGAGAACAAGGCGCATGCCTTCCAACTGATCTGGCCCTATTCCGACTTCCTGCTGCACGACATGGGCGAAGGCCTGGCGGACGGGCAGCAGGTCGGGATCGCCGATGGGCGGGAATGGCGCACGCAGCCGCTCTGGGGCATCGGCTTGACGGAAACGGTCAATGAGCACACGTTCTTCCTCCATGACGGCCGGGCCCGCAATCTCACCGAGGCGATCCTCTGGCATGGTGGCGAGGCCGAGGCTGCCCGCGATGCCTTTGCCTCCCTCAACAAGGACGATCGCACTGCGCTGCTTGCCTTCCTGGAGTCGCTTTGATGCTGAAAGCCCTTTCCACCGCCGCCCTGGGAGCTCTCGCGTTCGCATCCGTGGCCGTGGCGCAGGAAGAGGCCATCAGTCCCACTTTTCCGGAACCGGAAGCCATCCGGCAGGTCGTTGAAAAGGCCGTCGACGGCTTCATCCGGGAGGGCTACCGTGGCTTCCAGCTTGCAGCGGGTGATCTCGCCGAAGGTATGGCATCGCTCTGCAGCGCGCCTTCGCCGGCTTCACTTGCTGCCGCGAAAAATGGTTTTGCGAAGGCTGCCCGAAGCTGGGCGAGGATCGAGATCGTCCGGACCGGCCCCGCCATCGAGGAAAACCGCCTTGAGCGCATCCTCTTCTATCCGGACCGCAAGAGCACCGGCCTGAAGCAGGTTCAGGCGCTGCTGGCGAAGCCGGACGAGGCGGCGACGGAGGTCGCGAGCCTGAAAGGCAAGAGCGTCGCCATGCAGGGCTTCGGCGCCCTGGAGTTCGTGCTCGCCGGCACGGGTTCCGAAAGCCTGAGCGGCCCTGAGGGAAATTTCCGCTGCCGCTATGGCCGTGCGGTGGCGCAGAACATTAAGCAGATCGCTTCCGAGCTGGTGGCGAAGTGGGATGCAGCGGACGGTATCCAGCACCACTGGCAGAACCCAGGGCCAGACAATCCCCTGTTCCGGACGGAACAGGAGGCGATGACGGCACTGCTCGGCATTCTGGTCCATGGTGCCGAGATGGTGCGAGACCAGCGGATCGAGACCTTCTACCGAGGCGAGGACAAGTCGGCTTTTCCGAAGCAGGCGATCTTCTGGCGCTCACAGAACACCTGGACGATGGTGGCAGGCAACCTGGAGGGCCTGCGGGACCTCATCCGGGTATCTGAACTTGTCGACCTGCTTCCTTCCGACCAGCATTCCATCGTCGGCTCCATCGATTTCGTCCTCAAGTCGATAATGGGGGTGGTCGAGGAGATGAATCCCGACATCGAAGCCGCCGTCGCCGACACTGCGGGGCGGCAGAAGCTCGATTTCCTGCTGGTGAACGGCCGCGACCTGATCGACCGGCTGAACGACCAGTATGGCGGCGCGATCGGCCTGACGTCCGGCTTCTCTTTCTCGGACGGAGACTGAGGATGGCCTGGCGGAGCGACCTCATCGACCGCCGCAGTTTTCTGAGAGCCGCCGGCGTCGGTTTTGCGGCAGCGCTTGGACCGCACTCGCTGATGGCGCTCGAACGAAGCGATGCCGTCTATGCCTCAGGCTTTCGTGCGCCGGATGGCTCCTTCGGCCTCGCGACCGTCTCCGAACGCGGGGAGATCATCGACCGCACCCTCCTCCCCGCCCGCTCCCACGGCATGGCCTTCAGCCCGACAACCCGTCGGCTGGTTGCCTTTGCCCGCAGGCCCGGGACCTTCGCCCTGGTGACCGATCCTTTCGGCAGGATGGAACCCATCGTCCTGTCCGCGCCCGAGGGGCGCCACTACTATGGCCATGGCGCCTTTTCTCCGGACGGGCGCCTGCTCTATGCCAGCGAGAACGACTTCTACGGCAATCGCGGCATGATCGGCATCTATGATGCGGCAGACGGCTTCCTCCGTATCGGCGAGTTCGACGCGCACGGCATCGGCACCCATGACATGACCGTCTCGGACGACGGTACAATGCTGGTGATCGCCAATGGCGGCATTCAGACCCATCCGGATTTCGGCCGAACGAAGCTCAATCTCGACCACATGGAGCCGTCGCTGGTGCTGCTTGGGGCGAGCGACGGCCGGCTCATCCAGAAGCATGCGCTGCCGCCGGCGCTGCATCAATTGTCCACCCGCCACATCGCTCTGGGAGACCACGGGCGGATCTGGTTTGCCTGCCAATGGGAGGGTCCGCGCAATGCCTGGCCGCCGCTTGTCGGGCACCTTGGACGGGGGGAGGATCTGACATTCACACCACTACCGGCGCACGTGACCGACGGCCTTGCCAATTACGTGGGAGCGATCGCCGTCAACCGGCGCGATGGCATCGTCGGGCTGACCTCACCGAAGGGTGGCCTGGCAATCAGCCTCGATGCGAGGACCGGCGAAGTCGTGCGGGAGCAGGCGATCGTCGACGCCGCAGGCATCGCACCGTCAAACACAGGTTTTGCAGTCTCCTCCTATCGCGGCAGTTTCAACGACAGCCGTAGCCCGGTCGCCTGGGACCAGCACATCGTGCGGCTCGCGTGAGAGGACTGGCGCAACGCGACCTGTGACCTATGTTCCCGCCCATGAAGAAAGCGCTCACCTACATCCTGTTCATCGCCGTCATTGTCGGGCTCGGCGCCCTCAGCGGCGTCAGCAACATGCCCGGCGAGTGGTACCAGTCACTGGAGAAGCCGTTCTTCCAGCCACCGCCATGGATCTTCGGCCCGGTCTGGACCACGCTCTACGTGTTGATCGCGATTGGCGGAGCGCGCACCTGGCTTCAGGCACCAGCCTCGGGACGCATGCAGGTCTGGTTCATGCAGATGATCCTGAACTTTCTCTGGTCACCTGCCTTCTTCGGCTACCAGAGCCCGATCCTCGGTCTGGTCGTGGTCATCCCGCTCCTCGTCGCCATCCTTGCCTTCATCCGCCTCAGTTGGAACGCCGACCGGGTCTCCGCCTGGCTCTTCGTGCCCTATGCGGCCTGGGTCACCTTTGCGACGCTGCTCAATCTCTCCATCGCCGTCCTGAACTGACCGGAAACCTGCTCCTGCTTGCTTGGCAGTCGACGGCATGCCAATTTCGCATTCGCGAAGAGGGTACGAGATGGATGACACCGACGATTTCCGCGAGCGGATCAGGCAGAGCTTCGGTCGCCAGCCGGCGATGGAGACGATAGGTGCCACGCTTACCCGCATCGAGCAGGCGATGGTCGAGATCGAGTTGCCGTTCGACCCTAAGCTGACGCAACAACACGGCCTCCTGCACGGCGGCATCGTCTCCACTGCCCTCGACACGGCATGCACCTATGCAGCCTTCTCCGTGATCCCGGTGGACGCTTCGCTGCTGACGATCGAGTTCAAGGTCAATCTCATGTCGCCCGGTCGCGGCGAACGCTTCCTCTTCCACGGTGAGATCACCAAGCCCGGCTCGACCATCATCGTCGCGGACGGCCGTGCCTATGCGATCAGCGACGGACCGGCGAAACTGATCGCATCGATGACGGCAACGATGATGGTGGTGCGCGGTCGGGAGGACATCGTCGGATGAAAGTTCACCTGACCCGGGCGAGCGGCAAGGCCTTGCTGTTCGTGATGGCGGTGGACGCGGAGTATGGCGAGCATCTGCGCCAGCGGATCGTTCCACTGATGACGGGCGTCGGTCCGGTCGAGGCAGCCGTCGTCTTGACTCATGCCCTCACGCGGCTGGAAGCATCGGGTGACCGCCCCGATCTGGTTGTCTCCCTTGGATCTGCCGGTTCGCGTAGCCTGGAGCAGACAGGCATCTATCAGGTCGCCTCCGTTGCCTACCGCGACATGGATGCTTCGCCGCTGGGCTTCGAGAAGGGCAGGACACCGTTTCTCGATCACCCCGCAACGATCGAACTCCCTCACCGTATCCCTGGCATTCCCACGGCCGCGCTCTCCACCGGAGGCAGCATCATTTCGGGTCCTGCCTATGACGGGATCGAAGCGGACATGGTGGACATGGAAACCTTCGCCCTGCTGCGAAGCTGCCACCGGTTCGGTCTTCCGCTGATCGGCCTTCGCGGCATCTCCGACGGCAAGGAGGATCTCAGGCATGTCGGGGACTGGACGGAATACCTGCATGTGATCGACGAGAAGCTCGCCGTCGCCGTCGATCGCCTTCTCGATGCCCTGGAGAGCGGCGAATTGAACCCCTGACGCAGTTGCGCCGACGCCAAAGTTTCTCTAAAGGCTCGCCATGACCCAGATCGCCCATCCCGACAGCATCCTCATCATCGATTTCGGCAGCCAGGTGACGCAGTTGATTGCGCGCCGCATCCGCGAGGCCGGGGTCTATTGCGAGATCCACCCGTTCCAGAACGCCGCTACGGCCTTCGAGAAGATGCAGCCGAAGGGCGTGATCTTCTCCGGCGGTCCGGCCTCGGTGACGGCGGAAGGCAGCCCGCGGGCGCCACAGGCGGTCTTCGACTCCGGAGTCCCGATCCTCGGCATCTGCTACGGTCAGCAGACGCTCTGCACCCAGCTCGGCGGCGTCGTCGAGGGCGGCCATGCGGCGGAGTTCGGCCGTGCCGATCTCGAGGTGAAGGCAGCAAGCCCGCTGTTCGAGGGCTTCTGGGAAGTCGGCGGACGCTATCCCGTCTGGATGAGCCACGGTGACCGGGTCACCAAACTCCCCGAGGGTTTTGAAGTCATCGCGACGTCGGAGAATGCGCCCTTCGCCATCGCCGCCGACGAGAGCCGCCGCTACTACACCACCATGTTCCACCCGGAAGTGGTGCATACGCCGGACGGCGCAAAGCTGCTGTCCAACTTCGTGCACAAGATCGTCGGCCTGAAGTCAGACTGGACCATGGCTGCCTATCGCGCCGAGATGATCCGCAAGATCAAGGAGCAGGTCGGCTCCGAGCGGGTCATCTGCGGCCTTTCCGGCGGCGTCGATTCATCCGTTGCGGCGGTGCTGATCCACGAGGCGATCGGCGACCAGCTGACCTGCATCTATGTTGACCACGGCCTGATGCGCCAGGGCGAGAGCGAGCAGGTGGTCGGCATGTTCCGCGACCATTACAACATCCCGCTCGTCCATGTGGACGCATCCGACCTCTTCCTGACGGAGCTCGCCGGCGTCACCGACCCGGAAGTCAAGCGGAAGACGATCGGCCGCCTGTTCATAGAGGTCTTCGACGCCGAAGCGACGAAGATCGCCGAGGACGGCAAGGGTGCCCCGAAATTCCTGGCACAGGGCACGCTCTATCCGGACGTGATCGAAAGCGTCTCCTTCTCCGGCGGCCCCTCCGTCACCATCAAGAGCCACCACAATGTCGGCGGCCTCCCCGAGCGGATGAACATGCAACTCGTCGAGCCGCTGCGCGAGCTCTTCAAGGACGAGGTTCGCGCGCTGGGCCGCGAACTCGGATTGCCGGATTCGTTCATCGGCCGCCATCCCTTCCCGGGCCCGGGCCTCGCGATCCGCTGCCCCGGCGCCGTGACGCGCGAAAAGCTCGACATCCTGCGAAAGGCGGATGCCATCTATCTCGATGAGATTCGTAAGGCCGGCCTCTACGACACGATCTGGCAGGCCTTCGCCGTGCTGCTTCCGGTCCAGACAGTCGGTGTCATGGGCGACTACCGCACCTATGATTTCGTCTGCGCCCTGCGCGCCGTCACCTCGGTCGATGGCATGACAGCGGATTTCTACCCCTACGACATGAACTTCCTCGGCCGCACCGCCACCCGCATCATCAACGAGGTGCGCGGCATCAACCGAGTGGTCTACGACGTAACGTCGAAGCCGCCCGGCACGATCGAGTGGGAATAGGCCGGCGTAGAGACAACATGCATCTCGTCCAGATCCTGCTGCCGACGACCGACGCATCTACCTCGCCATTCCCGCCCGAACTCTTCGCTTCCGTTCGCGATGAACTGACCCGCAAGTTCGGGGGGATCACCTTTCATCGCAGTGCTCCGGCTGAAGGCCTCTGGCTCAGTGACGATGGCGTGGAAAAGGATGCCATCGTTACGGCCGAGGTCATGGTGGATGCGATCGAGCGCGAGTGGTGGGCACATTTCCGCGCGGATCTGGAGCGGCGCTTCGATCAGGACGAAATCGTCATCCGCGCCCTTCCGATCACCCGCATCTAAGCCACTAGAAGGCGAAGGCCTGTTGGGATGAATCCCTGGCGCCGAGCCGTACCCCCTCCAGTTCCAGCATGCGCATCTTCGTGTCGGAGCCGCCGGGAGCCGAAAAGCCACCAAGCCTGCCACCGGCAGCCAGCACGCGATGGCATGGAATGATCAGGGGAATCGGATTGTTCGCCATCGCCTGACCGGCCCTTCGCGCCGCCTCCGGCCCCGCTCCGATTGCCTTCGCCAGGGCGCCGTAGCTGGTGGTCTCACCCCAGCCGACCCTTCGAAGAGCAAAATAGATCTCGCGGAAGAAGGCATCCTGTTCGGCCAGATCGAGGCGCAGCGCGGAAAACTCGACGGGTGAACCAGCGAAGTAACGGCGGGCGGCTTCGATGACAGCCTTGATCTCGGCCGATGGAATGTCCGGCGCCCCTTGGGGCAGGCGGCGCAGGATCATCCGCTCCACTACGTCGGCACTTGCCATCGGCAGCTGCAAGCGGCTGATCCCGGCCTCGCTCCAGGCGATCGCGCAAAAGCCCGCCGATGTTTCGAAGACATGATAACGATGGCAGGGCACGATGTTCATCCTCCGTTCCTCCAGAGGATCGTCCTGTTTTCGCCGAAATTCAACCCGCTTCTCGCCTGGACTTCGTCCTACACCCGGATTGCCAGCCTCAAGCCGCCCCAGTGGCGTCCATTGACGAAGATGGGTGCCGAAATATCCTTCATCAGCACGAACTGGCCGCCGCCCATGTCGCGACGATAGGTCTGCAGCAGGAAGGGCTCGGTGTTGCGGCCAGCAGCAAGGCCGACTCGGTCGTTGAACATACGGCGGTTGCGGCAGTTCGCCGTGTTCCACTCCACGTCACCGGGACGCTGCGAATGGGAAAACTTGCGATTGTGAGTCGGCAGGTAACCGTTTTCATCGACACAAGCGCAGAATGCCACGCGATCGTCGCTCGCTGCGGCTTTCTCCTGTATTGGCGGCAGGATAGCGTCAGTCAGTTCGGTGAAGCGCGTCATATACTGCACCGGTTCCGACCCGCGGATCGGCTGGTACTGTCGGTCGAAGAGCGCTGCCATATCGATGCGACCAGAGCGGACGGCTGCCTCGAAGGCCGCCGAGACCTCGGCGGCCACGGACATGGCTGCTCGGATATAGGGTGTATCGGGCGTTTCCGTACCCGCGCTCGCCGTCGCCTGGATGATGCGCTCGGAAATTGCGACCACCTCGCCCACCCGGCCTGACGTATCCTGCAGCTTGTCGTTCGACTTCAGGATAGCCGCTGCGGCCGCCGCGATCGAGCCCGCGAATTCGTTGCATTGCCGGTCGACGGCCTCGGTCGTTCCCGCCAGCGAGGAGGCACTGTCGAGGATCTGGGACATGACGTCCTCGACGCCCTTGAAGGAGCCCTGTACTTCCGTGGCCGTGGACTTCACGCCCTCGGCAGAGACACGCGCCTGATCCCCCGCCGCAACGAGCGCATCGATACGAGCCCCCAGCTGCTCGAGGGTGGACTGGATGGACGCCGTGGTTTGGGAGGTCTGCAGGGAAAGCGCCCGAACCTCGGCGGCAACGACGGCGAAGCCCTTGCCGGCGTCGCCGGCCCTGGCCGCTTCGATCGCCGCGTTCAGCGCAAGAAGATTGGTCTGCCGCGCAATGGTACCGATCGCATCGGCCAACCGGCCGACATCGGCAAGGGCAGTGGAAAAGGATTTGATTTCCTGGCCGATTTCCTGGGAGGCCGTGACCATGTGATCTATAGCGACGACCGAGCCGGTCAGCTGCTGCGCCTGTTCGCCGAGTACCTTCCGGGCGCTGGCAGCCAGCTTGTCAGTTTCCCCAAGAGACCGGGCAATATCTGCATTCGCCTCGGCAATCGCCTCGGCGGCCTGCGTCAGGCGCGAAAGCAGACTTGCATGTTCCGACGATTGGGCCGCCGTGTCCTGGATTGTGCCGGCAATATCGACGAGATGGAGCCCGAGGTCGGAGGCTTCGAGCGCCAGTCTTGCTACGACGGCCTGAAGCTGGTCAGCATCGACGACCGCCTCGGCGGGCGGTTCATTCTCATCAAGAATCTGCGCAATAGCACCCACCGTCACCTCCCGGATATCGGGAGATAATCGCGCGGCAGGATTAACAAAGCGTGTAGATGCCTAATTGATGAGCGGCTGGCGCCAACTGCTCATCAGAGCTGGTCAAAGGCTTTCGGATCAATGCCGAGGATAGCCAGGTCACGCTTGGCCGGCCTGCGATGGTTCTCGACGGCGTTCGATGCATTGACAGCCGCACCGAAGACAGCGAAGGCGCGACCGAGGAAGCCGCCCGGGACTTTCTTGCGTTGGTTCAACATGATGTGCTCCTTATGTTGCCCAGAATGTGGGGCCATCACCGCAATTGTGCAACGCACAAGAGAGCATCTGAGCCATGCAGGCGGAGCATGGCTTTAGGCGAACCGGCAAGCTTGCGCCTCCACCGGGGGGCTTGCTATCGCTTCTTCTTCACTGGAGATATCGTCTTGAGCATCACCATTTACGGCATCAAGAACTGCGACACGATGAAGAAGGCCCGTAACTGGCTCGACGGCAAGAACGTCGCCTACCGGTTTCATGACTACAAGGCAGAAGGCATCGATCGCGGCAAGCTGGAGCATTGGATCGATGCGGTCGGCTGGGAGACGGTGCTGAACCGCGCCGGCACGACGTTCCGCAAGCTGGACGAGGCGGCGAAGGCCGCCCTGGACCGGGACAAGGCAATTGCCCTGATGCTGGAGCAACCATCAATGATCAAGCGGCCGGTGCTGGAGATCGACGGCAAGATCATCGTCGGCTTCAAGCCGGAGGTCTACGAGGCGCAGATCTGACTACTCCGCCTTGAGGGCTGCCGAGAGACGAAGTGGCTTCAAATTTCGCTTCGCAGGCCCTATCTGTGGGCGACCTCCCGAAGACAGGATAGTGAGCCGATGAACATTCATTCCGAGATCAGCAGCAGCGTCGACCCGGTCAGGCTCGAAAAGCTGGCGGAGGTGGCCGTCAAGGTCGGCCTGCAATTGCAGCGCGACCAGGATCTCGTCATGACGGCCCCGCTCGCCGCTCTGCCGCTGGTGCGGCTCATCACCAAGCATGCTTATTTGACCGGCGCCGGTCTCGTGACAACCTTCTATTCGGATGAGGAGACGACGCTCGCCCGCTACGCCCACGCCCCGGATGCAAGCTTCGACAAGGCCTCCGGCTGGCTCTACGAAGGCATGGCGAAGGCCTATGCCAATGGCGCCGCGCGGCTCGCCATCGCCGGCGACAACCCGCTGCTGCTTGCCAGCCAGGATCCCGCCAAGGTTGCACGGGCAAACAAGGCCAATTCGATGGCCTACAAGCCGGCACTCGAGAAGATCTCGAACTTCGACATCAACTGGAACATCGTCTCCTATCCCAACCCCTCTTGGGCGAAGATCGTCTTCCCGGGCGTGCCCGAGGAGGAGGCGGTGAGAAGGCTTGCCGAGGCGATCTTCGCCGCATCGCGCGTCGATGTCGCCGATCCGATCACCGCTTGGGCGGAGCACAACGCCAATCTGAAGAAGCGCTCGGGCTGGTTGAACGGCGAACGCTTCTCCGCCCTCCACTTCACCGGTCCCGGCACCGACCTGACCGTGGGGCTCGCCGACGGTCACGAATGGCATGGCGGCGCATCGGTGGCCAGGAACGGCGTGACCTGCAACCCGAACATCCCGACCGAGGAGGTCTTTACCACCCCGCACGCCCTGAAGGTCGAGGGCCATGTATCCTCGACGAAGCCGCTATCCCACCAGGGCACGCTGATCGACAACATCCAGGTCAGGTTCGAGGGCGGGCGTATAGTCGAAGCCAAGGCTTCGAGGGGCGAGGAAGTGTTGAACAAGGTGCTCGACACCGATGAAGGTGCCAGGCGTCTTGGCGAAGTGGCGCTGGTGCCGCACTCCTCGCCAATCTCGGCGAGCGGCATCCTCTTCTACAACACGCTCTTCGACGAGAATGCGTCCTGCCACATCGCGCTCGGCCAGTGCTATTCGAAGTGCTTCCTTGACGGCGCCACGCTCAGTCAGGAGCAGATCGCGGCACAAGGCGGCAATTCGAGCCTCATCCACATCGACTGGATGATCGGCTCGGACAAGATCGACATCGACGGCATCAAGGCCGACGGCGCGCGCGTGCCGGTGATGCGCAAGGGTGAGTGGGCCTGAGCGTCGGTTTGCGGCCGGAAATCATCGCCGGCCGGTCGTCGGTCACCGATAGTAAATGACCTTGCCGCCATTGGCTGCCGCCTGTACCCACAGCACGTTGTGGACCGCAATATCGCGGCGCGCCAGCGCGTCCAGCAGCGAAGCGTCGCCCATGACGATCTGCTGGGCGATCCGCATCCGCGCCGGGATGAGGAAGTAGGACGGATGGCGTTCGTCTTCCGAACGACCCTCGGAGACCGAGATGGCCGTAACCCCGTCATTGTAGATTCGGCCGAACAGGAAGACGGAAACATCGCTCTGCCCGGCATTGGTCGGGCCAGCAATCGAAGCACCCATCAGGATGCCAATGGCAGCGGCAAGCAGGTTCCTTTTCATCGCGCACTCCCGAGAGGTCAGCAGGCGGACAGGACCGCCCTCTCCTCTTTACCTAGGCCAGCGCAGACAAATTTTAAGTGGTCGGGGGCCTGCGGCCCTCAGAACAGGCTACCCTGTTTCGGCGGCTCCCCGGGTAGTGCCGTCCTGGCGGCAGGGCGCTTGCGGGCAGTCTCTGCGCCCGGTGGCGAGGCGGGAGGGCTGTCCCCGCATGCGACCGTGTTGATCCGCTCGTCCGCAAACTCGATCTCCAGGAACTGTCCGGCCGATACGTCCGCAGCGCGCGTCAGCGGCCGGTCTCCGGCATCACGCACCACCGCGTAGCCACGTTTCAGCACGTTCTTGTAGGAGAGCGATTGCAGGACGCGATCCTGCCCCGTCACGAGGCCGCGGTTGCGTATCAGGGCATAGGAAACCGCGGTATCCGCCTGGCGCATCAGGGCGGTCAGGTGCTGACGCTCGCGCTGCAGCTGGCCCGCCAGTCGCGCCGGCAATGCGCCAAGCGCGGTGGCGGCTTTCGCGACGCGGCTATGCTCCTTCAGCATGTGCCGCTCGAGGCAGCGCTCCTTGCGCAGGACCTGCTCGCCGATGAAGCGGCGTCGCTCCGACACACGGTTTGCCAGAATCTCGAGACGCAGCCCCGCCGTTGCCTGATCGAGGCTGCGACGCTTAATAACCGTAGTGCGCTCGAGGCCGCGGCCAAGACCGGCAGCCGCCTCGTCGAAGCGACGGCGCGGGAGCGCGAGCAACTGATCGAGGGACGGCAGCGCACGAACGAGCGCGCGGACCGACTGGCGGCGATGTTCCATGTGCCGGCTGGCGCAGCCCCGCAGTCGCGCCGAAAGGCTCGCGACCTGCGCGTCCAGTTCCGCCTTCACCGGGACCGCCATTTCGGCGGCACCCGTGGGTGTCGGCGCCCGCATATCGGCGGCGTGATCGATCAGCGTCCAATCCGTCTCATGGCCAACCGCGGAGATGAGCGGGATCCGGCTTTCCGCTGCGGCGCGCACGACGGCTTCGTCATTGAAGCCCCAGAGGTCTTCGAGGCTGCCGCCGCCGCGCGCGACGATCAGCACGTCCGGACGCTTCACAGGCCCGTCCATCGGTATGTCATTGAAGCCCCGGATTGCCGAAGCCACCTCGTCACCGGAACCTTCGCCCTGCACCTTCACCGGCCAGACGATCACGCGAACCGGGAAGCGGTCGGTGATGCGGTGCAGGATGTCGCGAATGACAGCGCCGGTCGGCGAGGTCACGACACCGATGACCTGCGGCATGAAAGGCAAGGGGCGCTTGCGGGCCTGATCGAAAAGGCCTTCCTCCGCCAGGCGGCGGCGCCGTTCCTCCAGGAGCGCCATCAGCGCGCCGGCGCCGGCCGGCTCCATGTTTTCGATAACGATCTGATATTTCGACGAGCCAGGGAAGGTCGTCACCTTGCCGGTGGCGATGACCTCCATCCCCTCTTCCGGCTTGAACCGAAGGCGGGGGAAGGTTCCCTTCCAGATGACCGCATCGATCCGCGCCCTATCATCCTTCAGGCAGAAATAGGCATGGCCAGAGGAATGCTGTCCGCGATAGCCGGAAATCTCGCCCCGGACGCGAACATGGTCGAAGGCGGTCTCGACCGTCCGCTTGATCGAACCGGACAGTTCCGAAACCGTGACCTCGAGAAGATTTGTCTGCGAATCCCTGGCGGCAAAAGTGTTCATGCCTCCTTTTACAGGAAGGCGGCCAGCATTTCACCTGCCCGATGCGGGGATGTCGAAGCCGCATCCTCGCGCCGGTAGCGACTGATGGCCGGCCCGCCTCTGCGATCGCACAGCAGCTAACCCGTTGAGGCGGCGACATCCTTTCACTCAAGGCGTTTGACGGCAGCCGAAAAACGTCATGTCGAGTCATCCCCGCGGGAATGCATGGCCCGACAATGGCTGCAGAACCCACGGAGACGTCACATGCCCGATCGCTTTGCCAATGTCCAAACCTCCTTGTCCGGCCCCGCCTCCTCCGGCTTTGCCATCACGCCCAATGATGCAGCAGACCTGCCGGAAACCACACGCGCGATCTATGTCGGCAGCGGGGGTGATCTCTGCCTCCGCATGCTCTCCGGCGAAACCCTCACATTCTCCGGGATTTCGCCGGCGAGCCTCTTGCCCGTCCGCGCCACGCGCATCCTGGCGACAGGCACGACGGCCGGTAACCTGGTGGGGCTGGTGTGATGGTATCGTTCTCGATCGGCCTGAACATGGCTGCAGTCAGGACCGCCGGCACGACGCTGGCCTTGGGCAAGGGCGGCAGTGCAGCGTCTCGCCTTCTCAACCTCATCCAGAGTGATGTCGGAACGGCACTGATCTGGGACTATGCCAGGACTGACCGCCGCTTCGCCAATCCAACCGGAGGCGCCAATCCCGCGGCGTCCGGTGATGTCGTCGGGCTGGACATGGACTGGTCCAGCCACGGCACGAGGACCTATGCGCAAGTCTTTGCGGAAGGCGGGTACGCCGGACCTTCGGCCGTTCCCGGCAATCACGCGACCCAGGCCACCGGCGCAGCAAAGCCGAAATGGCAGACGGGTCCGAAGCCCTTCCTGCTCTACGACGGTGTGGACGATATGACGAACGTGCCGGGCCTGGTCCCTGGCGCTTCCGGAACGATCGTCTCGGCTTTCCGGGCAACTGCCGGCATTGCCGCGACGCAGGCAATGATTGCCGGCGGGACCTTCTCGGGCAACAAGCGGTGTCGTCTGGCCTTAACGGCGACCGGCCTTCCATCCTTTGTTTTCAATGACCAGATCATCAGTCTTCCCGGCTCGTCCGATATCCGCGGCACGGATGTGGTGATGATCCAGACATGGGGAAGCGGGCGCCGCCGCTGCTACCTCAGCACTTACTCCGACCCGCTCGTCATCGACGAAGCACGGGTGGCAAACATGGATGGCGCGGGGAGTAGCTACAAGATCGGCTCTCTGGAAGGTGGGGCTTCCGACTTCTTCAGCGGACGCATCTACGGCACGTTGATCCGCTCGGTCGAGACAACCGACGCCGACATTCGCAACATCGTCGTTCCCGCCTTCAGAAACCTCTATTCAGAATAGCACGCATGGACGCAACCTCTCGGCTCGTCACACATCAACGGATGGCAACCTCATCATGACACTCGTCAACGTCGACAAGCAGCATGGTGACGGCTTCAGCGTCAAAGCGGATACTGCCTACCGCAACCTGCAGATGATGAAGGGGCCGCGCTTGCGCCTGTCCGGCCCGCGTCTAGTTTCGACACGGGTTCGCCTTCCGCTTTCGTGAGCCCTAAACCATTCTCGTCAACCCTGCATGACAGTTTTTGGGCGCGTCCTAATATAAGCTCAATGACGAAGCGTTTTCGGAACTATCTCTGGGCATTGGCGATCAGCCTCATACTATGGATCGCGATCATACTAATTTTGGCGGTCGTGCTCTGACCCCTGCGCCTTAGCTGCTGCCCGGTTTGTCCTCATGCCGCTCACCGCCCAATCTGCATGACGCGTCGCTAGCAGGTGTTTGACGAGTGAAGCCATACCCCTTCATCCTCTCAGCGAACCGCTGCCACTTGGTAAACGATAAAGCCGTCACCCTCCCCCGTACGTCCGATCGGCGCCAAGTAGGTCGGGACGTCGCCCCGCGCGAGCGCAGCATAGAGGCCATCCGGCTTCATTCGGATCAGCGACCGTGTCTGCGGGTCACCCGCACAGAAGGCAAGCAGCTTGACGCCGGCGCCGCGCAGGAAGGCTTCGCTCTCGGCCGGCAGGGCGAGCCCGATGTGCAGTTCCGTCAGCATGCCACCCTGGTTGCGATGGTAGGGCGCCGCAAGCACCCGGTGGGCGGTGTAGCGCAGGATTTCGGCGCCGCTGTTCGAGGGTGCGGCCACGACGCCGGGCTCCAGGCCCGCCAGAAGCGGCAGCCCGTCCTCTGCCGAGCATTCCCCCGGGACCGGTCGGGCGCCGCTGTCCTGGGTGAGCGTCTCCATGCCGAGCGATCCTTCGGCGTTGTGGTCGATCAACGCACCCGCCAGCGCCCAGACGGCCGGCACCGCCATCAGGACCGTCATCACATAGGCGAAGGCCGCATTTGGGCTTTCCGGGTCCGCCTGCGAGCCGCGCCGGAGGTCGGCGATCAGGAGCGCCAGCGGCAGGATTGCCAGCATGTTAGCAAAGAAGAACCCGCGCACCTGCACGAGAGCGACCATCCAGCTTGCCGCGATCAGCAGCAGGAGGACGACATGCGCCTCCCGATCCTGGTTCTGCAGGATACGGAAAAGGCAGACCATGGCGGCGAAGAAGCCGACGGCATAGTAACCGCCGAGCGCATGGGGATCGCGGATTACGATGCCGACGATGGACTGCGCCTCGGTGACAGCGTCCAGCCACAGCGTCACCAGCATGGGATCGAGGTTGGCCAAGGGGCTGCCCAGGCATTGCGGGGCGATCAGCAGGGCGGCTGCAGCGAGTGCTACGGCGATGCCCGCAGCGGCAACGAGACGGCCGCGGATGCCGTGATCGACGGGCAGATAGGTCGCGCCCGCCATGAGCGTACCGCCCATGGCGGCAAGGGCATAGAAGCCGAGCGAGAGGCTGTCGCATGTCACCACGCCGTAGCGGGCGGGCGGAATGGTCAGCAGGAAGGCCGCAGTGATCCCCAGTGCAAGGGAAACCCCGAAGGCGCGGGCCGGTCGGGACATCGCGTCGCCGTGCCAGATCCATTGAAGCGCGACGCAGAGGCAAGCGACCGCCACCACCGGCACCGTCTCCGCCCCGATTGCGATCGCAAGCGCGGCAGCCGCCCCGGCCACGACATAGCTCCGCGCGCTGCGGTCAGGATCGACGAGCATGGCCGCAATCCACACCACCAGGACCGACTGGATGTTGTGGTGGTCGATCGAGCCGGGGTGGAAGCGGATATTGGTGAAGGCGAAAAGGCTGGCGAGGCCGAGTGCAATATTCATCGCCGCCGGCCCCGAAAGGCGTCCAGCGGCTAGCCCGATCGGGTAGAGGAGGCAGGGGATGAGCAGGAGTGGCCAGGTGGTGAGCGCCAGGGCTTCTGCCTGATCCTGCGGCAGGACCAGCATTCCCATCCGGATCAATGCCGCGATCGGCAGGTCCACGAGCCGCGACCAGTGCATCAAGGTGCCACCCTCGAGGCCCAGCCGGTACTGCATGAGGTCGAACCAGCCCTGCCCCGCGAGAAGGTCCCTCACCTGTACCAGGCGCATCACATCGTCATTGTCGGGGCCGACATAGTCCGTTGCGGAGGGGACGAACATCGCCAGCATGAAGGCGATCGTTACCAGCGCGTAGAGGAGACTGAGCAGCCCGGGACGCCCCGACAGTGGCCGGCGTTCAGGCTGTGCTTGCTGCAAATGTGCGGCCGCGGCGTCTGGCATCGGCTTCCGGCGTCTTGTTTTCTCGGCGGAAACCTAGCCTTAACCTTCCCAAGAAATAGTAAAGCCGCCGCGCCGGACGAACCTGCGCCGATTTTCCGGGTAGCGAGTGAAAATCATGACCGTCAGTTCCGTCGACATCGCGATCCTTCTCCCCTGTTACAATGAGGCAGCCACGATCGGCGACGTGGTGCTCGGCTTCCGCGCCGCTCTGCCGGCGGCGCGCATCTATGTCTACGACAACAATTCCACAGACGGGACGGCATTGAAGGCGATGCTCGCCGGCGCCCATGTGGTGCGTGAACGGCGGCAGGGCAAAGGCCATGTCGTCCGGCGCATGTTCGCAGACATCGACGCCGACATCTACATCATGGCCGATGGCGACGGCACCTATGCTCCCGCCGACGCAGAGGAGCTTGTACGCACGCTGTTGACCGAGAGGGCCGATATGGTCGTCGGCACCCGCCGGGGTGTGCTTGCGGACGCGGGGCGTCAAGGCCACGCGGCGGGCAACCGCCTCTTCAACCTTCTCTACCAGACGATCTTCGGCCGCGATTTTACCGACATCTTCTCCGGCTACCGCGCCTTTTCCCGCCGTTTCGTGAAGAGCTTCCCGGCAGTCTCCGGCGGATTCGAGATCGAAACCGAGATGTCGGTCCATGCTTCGCGGCTCAAGCTGCCGGTCAGCGAGATCGAGCTGCATTACGGGCGTCGGCCCGAGGGCTCGCATTCGAAACTGTCGACCTTCCGCGATGGCAGTCGCATCCTCTGGATGTTCGCCATGCTGATGAAGGAAACGCGTCCGTTCGTCTTCTTCGGGCTGATCAGCGGCGCAGTCCTGGCCGCAAGCATCGCCTTCATGCTGCCGGTCCTGGCGGAGTACTTCCACACCGGCTTCGTCAGCCGTGTGCCGACCTGGATTCTGTCGATGGCGCTGATGATGGTGTCGCTGCTCGTCTTTACGGCGGGGCTCATCCTCGACTCGCTCTCGAGGGCCCGCAACGAACAGCTTCGGCTTTCCTATATCAGCCAGCCCGGCATCGTCAGCACGACCTCGCGGGACGCGGAAGCCGTCTCGCCGGGCAAAACATCGCGCCGCGCCGACGCCGCATGAGAAGGCTTGTCTGGTTCGTGATCGCCGGCGGAACCGGGTTCGCGATCGATGCAGGGCTGACGCATTTCCTGATCGCGTTCACGCCAATGAGCCCGTTCCTCGCCCGTATTCCGGCGATCATGACGGCGATGGCGGCCACTTGGTTCTTCAACCGGAGTTTCACCTTCGGTCGGTCGTCCTCGTCGCTCGCGGCAGAAGGCTTCCGCTACTGGGCGGTCGGCGTCACCGCAGCGCTTCTGAACTACGCCGTCTACTCGGCGCTGATCTACCGCTTGCCCATACAGCCGGTAGCGGCGATCGTCTTTGCCTCGATCGCCGCCATGGCCTACAGTTTCTTCGGCTATTCGCGCTTCGTCTTTGGACGCTGACGTCTAGACCTTTTCCCATCCGTCATGGCTGCTGGCCCGATAGATTGCATCGATGAAGCGCTGGTTCTTCACCGAATTCTCAAGCGTCACCACCTCGGATTTCTCACCAGCGACGGCGCGTGCAAACGCCTCGGCCTGGCGCCGGTACTGACGGCTGTCCTGGAAGCGGAAGATCTGTGACTCGGTGTGCTTCTGGTTGGTAAGTTCGATCTCCTCGGCACCCCAGCGCTCGGCATTGAAGGGCGACTTCACTTCGATATAGCCCTCGGTTCCGTGGAAGACCATGACCTGCCGGTTTGCCATCTGAGTGGCCACATAGAAGCTCATCTCGAAATCGCCGAAGTCCGCCTTGACGCTCGAATAGATGTCCGTGCCAAACTCGGCATCCCGCTCCGTGACAGCCTGCACCCGCAGAGGCTCGCGACCGGTGGCGAAGCGGGTCGTGATCGCGGGGTAGACGCCGATATCGGGTAACGCACCGCCGCCGAGCTCGGGGATATTGCGCATATTGCCGGCGTCGCGATTAAAATAGGTGAAAGCCCCCTGGACGTGACGCAGTCGGCCGATCGCTCCTTCGGCGATCAACTCGCGAACCTTCAGCCAGACCGGTGCATAGGTCACCATGAAGGCTTCGGCGATCAGCACTCTGTTGCGGTCCCGCGCCGCGATCAGCGCATCGATATCGTCGGCCTTGAGCGCAATGGGCTTTTCGCACAGCACGTGCTTGCCGGCATCGGCGGCCTTGATAGACCATTCCACATGCTGGCTCGTTGGTAGCGGGATATAGACCGCGTCGATCACGTCCGAAGCCAGCATCTCCTCGTAGGAACCGAAGGCGTGCGGCACCGAGAACCGAGCGGCCATCTCCCGGGCCTTGCCGAGATCGCGACTGGCGACGGCGGTGACGACGCAGTTCTCCGCATCCTGCAGCGACAACACGACGATGTCCCGACCGATCTTTGCCGTCGACAGAATTCCGAAACGCAACATCGTCATCTCCTCGCTTGATTTACCGGCGCACCATAGGGGCGCAAACGGGCGGTTGCAACGATGCCGTAGGGGATGAGACGGCGCAGATGCTCCCTGCACGATCAGCACGACGGCGCTGGCACAAAAGCCGTCGCCGCTTGTTCTACACCTCATCAGGAGGTGCATCATGACCAAGGACCAGAAGATCACGGGCGGCATGAACGACAGGCCGCAGAAGGATACGATAGCTCAATCCGGAGCGGGCATCCCGGACGACAGCAGCCGGCCGATCGAGGCAGACGATGCAACGCTCGGACGTGCTCGCGCAAACCTTTCCGGCGGCAGTGCGCGAGAGCGATTGAAGGAAGAGGTCCAGGAAGAGATCGAGAAGCCGCAACGGGGCTCTGCCTGACGGCAGCCTCGGGTTGATCGCTCTCCTCAGCGGAACCGTTCGCAGCAGAGAACGTTAGGTGAACACCACAAGCCGAGAGGGTGAGATGGTCGATCAACACAATCCCAAGCTGGACGCGGATCCGAACTCGAATACGGAGAAGGACCCCGAGGACTGGGTGACGGGCGACGAGCCTATGACCGGTGCCCAGACCTCCTACCTGAAAACATTGACCGAACAGGCGCATGAGCCGGACGCATTCGCGGATGATCTTACCAAGGCGGAGGCATCGAAACGCATCGATGCCCTGAAGGGGAAGCTCAAGCTTTAGCTTAACCCGCGGTCCTCCAGGCAGGAAAATTCTCATAGAAGCTCAAGTGGTCACCTTCATGGTTGGCCATTCCCGGCTTCGTCAGCACACCGCGGGGCTCGGCATAACTCATGATCCGTCGCGCGGGCCTCTCGTGCCACTGGATGTTGAAGGCCCACAGCTTCGGGAAGAAACAGAGCGAGGCGTAGGGCAGGTGGTCGTGGATCCACCAGGCCATCTTCCGCCAGTCACCCTCCTCATGGCAATGATCGATCAGCCAGGGCACAACGATGCAGGCGGTCGCGCCCATGCATCCCTCCGCGTCGCGCATGTCCCAGATATGGTCCGCCGCCGAGGCGGCGTTGGTCGAGCAGTTGAGGCCATGTCTGTTGCCGAACTCGTTGACCGCCGCCGAACGGTAGCCGGATCGCAGGTGAAGGCGTCCGAACGTCGCCTGGAGCGGCTCCAGCAAGTCTTCGCAGAGCCGCCTGCCTGACTCGATCGCCAGATCCGGATCGTCTGGCAGGTTCGCTATGCCATGGACGGCGGCGATCTCGGAAAACAGGAAGTCGCGGAAGAAGAAGTTCCTCGACAGCCTGACGCGCCCGAGATCCTCCAGCCCCTTCATCGAATTCGGCTTGCGCATTCCTGCCTCATGAAAAAGCCAGTCCCGGAAGGAACAGGCTATCTCGCAAGATGGCAAGGTACCACCCGATACCGGTCAGGGCGTCAGGCCCGTAGCGTGCCGCCCGTGCTCTTCTCGACATTGCCGACGATCTTGGCCGTCAATGCCTCGAAGTCCTCGTCCGTCAGCGTCCGCTCGACCGGCTGGATCAGCACTTCGATGGCGACGGACTTGCGGCCCTCGCCGAGAGAGGCGCCTTCGAAGATATCGAAGACGTTGACACCGGTGATCAGCTTGCGGTCGGCGCTGGCGGCCGCCTTGATGATGGCACCAGCCTCGACAGTGCTGTCGACCACGAAGGCGAAGTCGCGCTTCACCACCTGGAAGGGCGACAGCTCCAGCGGTGGCTTGGTGCGGGTCGCCTTCTTCTTCGGTTCAGGCATGGCGTCGAGATAGACTTCGAAGCCGCACAGCGCGCCGGAGACATCGAGAGCTCCCAATGTCTTGGGATGGAACTCACCGAAGTGGCCGAGCACCACCTTCGGGCCCATCTTGATCGTTCCGGAACGGCCGGGGTGGTACCAGGCTGGCGCACCCTTCTCGACCTGGACATTGCCCATCGGCAGGCCACAGGCTTCCAGTACGGCGAGCGCATCGGCCTTGGCGTCGAAGACATCGACCGGCTTGCCGCCGCCCTTCGTCGCGTTCGACCAGAGGCGACCGGCGCCGTTGATCGACGCCGTACCGCGACGCACGCCGCCGGCGACGCGGCGCTGACCTTCGGGCGCATCGCTCTCGTAGGTACCGGACACCTCGAAGATCGCCACGTCGCCATAGCCCTTGTCGGCATTGCGCTGTGCGGCCGTCAGCAGGCCGGGCAACAGCGATGGCCGCATGTCCGACATGTCCGAGGCAATCGGGTTGGCAAGCTTGAGGCTCGCCGCACCACCGCCGAAAAGCCTCGCGTGCTCTTCCGAAATGAAGGACCACGTAACCGCCTCCAGCATACCGCGCGCAGCCAGGGCCCGGCGGGCCGTGCGGCTGCGGACCTGCAGCGTGGTCAGGATTCGACCGTTGACCGAACCGAGATTGTCGATCGGCTCGGGCAGGATCTGGTCGACGCCATGGATGCGCATCACCTCTTCCACGAGGTCGGCCTTGCCGTCGATGTCCGGGCGCCAGGAGGGCACGGTGACCGACAGGCGGCTGCCTTCGCCCTTCACGCCGAAACCCAGTCGCGCGAGGATTTCCCGGCTTTCCTCCGACGAGACGTCGAGACCCGTCAGGCGCTTGACCTCCGAAGTCGGGAAGTCGATCACCTTCGGTTGGTACCCTTTGTAACCCACGACCTTGGCCTCGGCCGCCGTACCGCCGCAGAGCTGCAGGACCAGTTCGGTCGTGCGCTCCAGCCCCGGCACCATGTATTCCGGATCGACGCCGCGCTCGAAGCGGTAGCGCGCATCGGTAATGATGCCGAGCGAGCGGCCGGTCTTGGCGATATTGATCGGGTCCCAGAGCGCCGATTCGATCAGCACGTTAGTCGTGTTCTCGTCGCAGCCGGAATGCTCGCCGCCCATCACGCCGCCGATCGACTCGACGCCGTTCTCGTCAGCGATCACCACATTGTTCGGCGTCAGCGTGTATTCCCGCTGGTCGAGTGCAAGGACCGTCTCGCCCTGGAGCGCGCGGCGGACGGTCAGCCCGCCCTTGACCTTGGCTGCGTCGAAGACGTGCATCGGGCGGCCCTGGTCGAAAGTCATGTAGTTGGTGATATCGACCAAAGCGTTGATCGGGCGAAGGCCGATCGCCTTCAGCCGCTGCTGCATCCAGACCGGGCTCGGGCCGTTTTTCACACCGCGCACGAGCCGCAGGCCGAAGCCCGGGCAGAGACGCTCATCGTCGAGGATGATCTTCAGGTCGACGGAAGTCTCGCCCTCCGTCTTGAAGGCCGGCTTGGCGTGCTGCTTCAGGGTGCCTAGGCCGGAGGCTGCCAGATCGCGGGCAATGCCGTAGATCGACGTGCAATCCGGGCGGTTCGGTGTCAGGTTGATCTCGACGACCGGATCATCGAGGCCGGCATAGCTCGCAAACGGACTTCCCACGGGCGCATCCACCGGCAGGTCGATGATGCCCTCGTGGTTGTCCGACATGTCGAGCTCCTTCTCGGAACACATCATGCCGTGGCTTTCGACCCCGCGGATATTGCCTACCGACAGCGTCACGTCGATGCCGGGGACATAGCTGCCGGGCCGGGCCAGGGCACCGACCAGGCCTGCCCGCGCGTTTGGTGCGCCACAGACGACCTGCACCGGCTTGCCGTCGCCGGCATCGACCATCAGCACCTTCAGCCGGTCGGCCGACGGGTGTTTCTCGGCAGAGAGGACCTTGGCAATCACGAAGGGCTTGTAGGCAGCCTTGTCGTCGACGTCCTCGACCTCGAGGCCGATCGCGGTCAGGCGCTCGCAGATCTCGTCGAGGGTGGCGTTGGTCTCAAGGTGATCCTTGAGCCAGGAGAGTGTGAATTTCATGTGTCTGTCCCTCCCTTCAAGCGCTCAGGCCGCCGAACAGCGTCGGCATGTCGAGCGGGCGGAAGCCGTAGTGGTTCATCCAGCGGACGTCGGCGTTGAAGAAGTCGCGCAGGTCCGGCATGCCGTATTTCAGCATGGCGATGCGATCGAGCCCCATGCCCCAGGCAAATCCCTGGTACTCGTCGGGATCAAGTCCGCCGGCGCGCAGCACGTTCGGGTGGACCATGCCGCAGCCGAGGATTTCCATCCAGTCGGAACCCTCGCCGAACTTCACGATAGGGCCGGAGCGGTCGCACTGGATGTCGACCTCGAAGCTCGGTTCGGTGAACGGGAAGAAGGACGGGCGGAAGCGCATCGTCACGCTGTCGACCTCGAAGAAGGCCTTGCAGAACTCTTCGAGGATCCAGCGCATGTGACCGACATGGCTCTTTTTGTCGACGACCAGCCCCTCGACCTGGTGGAACATCGGGGAATGGGTTGCGTCCGAGTCTTGCCGGTAAGTCTTGCCAGGAATGACAATGCGGATCGGCGGCTTCTGCGCTTCCATGGTCCGCACCTGTACCGGCGACGTGTGGGTGCGCAGCACCTTGCGCTCGCCCTTCTCGTCCGCATGGAAGAAGAAGGTGTCGTGCATCTCGCGGGCCGGATGGCCTTCCGGGAAATTCAGCGCCGTGAAGTTGTAGTAGTCTGTCTCGATATCTGGCCCTTCGGCAATCGAGAAGCCCATGTCGGCGAAGACGGCGGTGATCTCGTCGACGATCTGGCTGATCGGGTGGATGCGACCGCGCTCGGCCGGCGAGGACCGCACCGGCAGCGAGACATCCACGGTCTCCGCCTTCAGCCGCGCCTCGATCGCCGCATCCTTCAGCACCGTCTTGCGCGCATTGATCGCTTCGGTGATCTCGTTCTTCAGCGCGTTGATCGCGGCCCCGCGCGTCTGGCGCTCTTCGGCGCTCATGGCGCCCAGCGTCTTCAGCAGTTCGGAGACCGACCCCTTCTTGCCCAGCGCATTGACACGAACGGCCTCGATCGCCGCCTCGTCGCCGGCTGCGGTGATCTCCGCCAGGAGCGATGTTTTCAGGTTTTCCAGATCGGACATGGTTTCTTCCGTGTGATGCTCGGCGTCGTTGTTAACGTCGCGTCGTGACGGGCAAAAGAAAAACCCGCGCCAGCCCAAACCAGCGCGGGTTTCCCAAAAACTATGAAGCTAAAGAGCCTGGGAAGCGCTGGTTAACGAACCGCGCTTTCAAACTCGTTGGCCGTGCCTGCATCCTTGAGGTACTCGAGAGCCTTCTTGGAAGCCTCGACGAGGGCACCGAAGGCAGCCGGCTCATGGATCGCCATGTCGGACAGGACCTTGCGGTCGACTTCGATGCCGGCCTTGTTCAGGCCGTCGATGAAGCGGCCGTAGGTGAGGCCGGATTCGCGGACGGCTGCGTTGATACGCTGGATCCACAGGGCGCGGAAGTTGCGCTTCTTAACCCGACGGTCGCGGGTGGCATACTGGCGCGAACGGTCGACCGCGGCCTTTGCGGCGCGGATGGTGTTCTTGCGGCGGCCGTAGAAGCCCTTGGCGGCCTTGAGGGTCTTGGTGTGCTTGGCGCGGGACGTTACGCCACGTTTTACGCGTGCCATGTCATGATCTCCTTAAATGATCCAAATAGCGAAAGGGTCTCAGAGACCGTTCGGCAGGTAGTTCTTGACGACCTTCTTGCCATCTGGTTCGGCAAGGACCATCGTGCCGCGTGCATCGCGGATGAACTTGTTGGACCGCTTGATCATTCCGTGGCGCTTACCAGCAGCGGCCGCGAGGACCTTGCCGGAAGCCGTGATCTTGAACCGCTTCTTGGCGGAGGATTTCGTCTTCATCTTGGGCATTTTGCTACTCCATTCTTCTTGTGAAGCCAGCTGACGAGGCCAGCTTCAAGCATATTAAGAACGGCCTCGGCATGCCCTGCCGGACCGTTCGGACGCGCGCTTATACCCGCAGTCGGGAAAAAGCGCAACGGCATTGGCGAAAGGTTTTGCCGCCGGATTCAAGCCCTCTGCTAAGGCTCCCCGGCGTGGGGACCGGCGCTCAACGCGGCGCCAGCACCATCATCATCTGGCGACCTTCGAGCTTCGGCTCGGCCTCGACCTTGGCGATTTCCGCCGTGTCTTCCTTGACCTGCTGCAGGAGCTTGAGACCAAGTTCCTGGTGCGCCATCTCGCGGCCACGGAAGCGCAGCGTCACACGGACCTTGTCGCCATCCTCGAAGAAACGGTTGATCGCCTTCATCTTCACCTCATAGTCATGGGTGTCGATGTTCGGGCGCATCTTGATTTCCTTGATCTCGACGATCTTCTGCTTCTTGCGCGCTTCTGCAGCCTTCTTCTGGTTGGCGTATTTCAGCTTGCCCAGATCGAGGATCTTGCATACCGGCGGATCATTGTTCGGAGAGATCTCGACAAGGTCCAGGCCGGCGTCTTCCGCCATCCTCAACGCTTCGTCTGTCGCAACGGGGCCGAGGTTGTTTCCATCGGCGTCGATAAGCTGAACCCTAGGAACCCGGATTTCCCGGTTTGAGCGCGGCCCTTCCTTGACGGGGGCATCGGCTTTGAACGGTCTGCGAATGGTCGTATTCTCCTTGGCTGTTTCCCTAGAACGCCGCAAATCCGCTGAAATCGCGGAATCGTCGGCAATGTCGTGATCACGACGGCGAAGTCAATAGCATAGCTTTTCGAAAAAATCACCCGCTGCCCGCGGGACGGGAATCAGGTTTATAAAGCGCCAACACATAAGGAAGTCCCATGCCAGAAGCTTACGAGATCAAGCCGCCGCAGTCCAAGTCCGTCCTTGTCGGTCCTCCCGGTTCGACGCGGGACATTGCGATCCTTCATCGCCCGGCGGAGACCAGGCCCGAGGTACCCGCACTCGTGTGGCTCGGTGGCTACCGCTCGGACATGAGCGGCACCAAGGCGATCGAGATGGACGCTTTGGCGGCGGAATGCGGCTCTGAAGCGATCCGCTTCGATTACTCCGGCCATGGAGCGTCGGGCGGCGAGTTTCGTGACGGCACGATTTCCCGCTGGCTGGAGGAGGCGCTTGCCGTGCTCGACGCTTTGAAGCCCACGCGGGTTGTCCTCGTCGGCTCGTCCATGGGAGGATGGATCGCGCTACTCTTGGCACGCGAGTTGCGCCGCCGCGGCAGCCCCGCGCTTGACGGCCTCGCCCTCATCGCTCCGGCTCCCGATTTCACGTCTGAACTCATCGAGCCCCACCTGACCGAGGATCAGCGCCAGGCACTGGAAGACACCGGCTACTTCGAGGAGCCTTCGGAATACAGCCCGGAACCGAACATCTACACCCGCGCCCTGCTCGAGGACGGGCGAGCGAATCAGGTCCTGACGGGAATCATCGAGACCGGCTGCCCGGTGCATATCCTGCAGGGAATGGCGGATCCGGACGTGCCTTACAAGCATGCCCTGACGCTGATGGAGCACCTTCCCGCAGACGACGTTGTCCTGACGCTGATCCGCGACGGCGACCACCGCCTGTCCCGCCCGCAGGACCTCGACAAACTGCGCTCGGCACTCGCGACCCTCATAAATTGTGATTAATAATTAAGCTGATACTCAAATGCATCACCCTTAACCATAATCACTATGAGAATGAATCCCTAAAAGTTGATCGATTGACAGTCCGACCCGCCCCGACTTAACGTTTTGTTAAGACTTGAAGGGACGGGTCCATGAGAATTGCCTTGAAGGCACAGCTGATTGCTGTGATCCTCGCATCTATACTTGCGCCGACGTCAGCCGCGGTGCCGGCGCCGCGCTCTCAGGCGCATATGGTGACAGGGGACGTGACGTCCCAGCCGATCGGGCATTATGAGTTCTGCCGCCAGAACCCTGGCGAATGCAACACGCGGCTCGCTTCCAGCCCGGCTCCAAAGCTGACCCCCAATGGGTGGGCGATCGTCAAGAACATCAACCAGTCGGTCAATTCGCGGATCAAGGCGATGACGGACAGGGATATCTACGGTCGCGAAGAAGTTTGGGTCTATCCGAAGGACGTCGGTGACTGCGAGGATTATGCGCTGCTGAAGCGGCGTGAGCTCGCCGCCAAGGGCTTCTCGCTTTCGGACCTTCTCATCACCGTCGTCCGCAAGCCGGATGGCGAAGGACATGCCGTCCTGACGGTCCGCACCGCGCAGGGCGACTTCATCCTCGACAACCTTGATCCGGACGTGAAGCTCTGGAACGAGACCTCCTACACCTACCTGAAGCGGCAGGCATCCTTCAGCACCGGCCGCTGGGTCAGCATCGAGAACGGCAGCGACGTCGTCGTCGGCGCCCTGCGCTGAACCCGGTCCTCATCCGACAGAAAAGCGGGCTAGGCCCGCTTTTTTTGTGTCCGCTTGCTATCCATGTCCGATGATGATGCCGGCCGCCAGCACTAGCGATCCTCCGAGCACCACCTGCATCACCGCCCGCATGAAGGGCGTTTCCATGTAACGGTTCTGGATGAAGGCAATTGCCCAAAGCTCCACGAAGACGACAATGCCGGCGAGAATGGTTGCAGTCCAGAAATGCGGGATCAGGTAGGGCAGCGCATGTCCGAGACCCCCAATCGCGGTCATGATGCCCGAAGCGAGGCCCCGCTTCACGGGTGAGCCGCGTCCGGAAATCTTGCCGTCGTCATGGGCGGCTTCGGTGAATCCCATGGAAATACCGGCACCGACCGAAGCCGAAAGGCCGATGAGGAAGGTCGACCAGGTGTCCTGCGTGGCGAAGGCGGCGGCGAAGATCGGCGCCAGCGTGGAGACCGATCCGTCCATCAGTCCTGCCAGTCCCGGCTGAACATAGGTCAGGATGAACTGGCGATGCGCGGTCGCGTCTTCCTCTTCCCGCTCCCCCTCGCCGACATGCTTTTCCGTAAGAGCCTGGGCAATTTCCTCATGGCCCTGTTCCGCGAGCGCAAGGTCACCGAGAAGCCGTCGTGTCGAGGCATCGCTCACCCGCTTTGCCGCTTCGGTGTAGAAGCGAAAGGCCTGCTTCTCCATTGCACGCGCCTGATCGCGGATTGTCTCGAGCGCCAGGTTGCGAACGAGCCAGTCAGGCCGCCGGGCATAGAAGCCGCGAACGTGTTCGCGGCGGATGAGCGGGATGTCTTCGCCGAAACGGGAGCGGAACATCTCGATCAGCATGTTCTTGTGGGTCTGCTCCACGTCGGCCATGTCCTCGAACACCTTCGCGGAGGCCGGATATCGCTCACGAAGGTTGTCGGCATAGGCCTTGTAGATGCGGGCATCCTCCTCCTCCGCACCGATTGCCAGGGCGAGGATTTCTTCTTCGCTGAGAGAATCAAAGGAGCGGCGTGACGAAAGTGCGTAGGGAAGAAGGGTAGCAAACATTGAAAACCTCTTTTAGAATTATTCTAATCTAAGGCATTTCGATAAGAGGTTCAACCTCAGGGCGCAGCCAGAACAGGAGGCGCCGACGCAACAATCGCAATTTGGTGACCCGGCTTTACGCAATCATCGACCTGTCGGGCTTGCCGTTCGGGAAATGATCGCCGTACAAGGCCGAAAGCTGCGGCCTCGGCCGCGCGCTCTATTCAGAAAGGCATTCTCCCATGAACCGCAGAAACTTCATCCGTCAGGCCGGCACGGCCGGCATCCTCGCCGGCTCGGCGGCTACACTTGCCACCCCCGCGATCGCCCAGGAAAATCCCAAGATCACGTGGCGGATGACATCCTCCTTCACGAAGGGCCTCGACATCCTTTTCGGTGCGGCGGAAATCGTCGCGGAGCACGTTCGCGAAGCATCGAATGGCAATTTCGTGATCCAGCACTTTGCGGGCGGCGAAATCGTCCCGGCGCTGCAGGCGGCAGATGCCGTCAGTTCCGGCACGGTCGAAATGGCCCATACGTGCGCCTACTATTATGTCGGCAAAGATCCAACCTTCGCGCTCGGTACCGCTGTCCCATTCGGCCTCAACGCACGCCAGACCAATGCCTGGTTCAACCAGGCCGGCGGCAATGAACTGCTCAACGAATTCCTGTCCGGCTACAACATCCACTCCATCCTGCTCGGCAATACCGGCGCCCAGATGGGCGGCTGGTTCCGGAAGGAAATCAACACGATCGAAGACCTCAAGGGCCTGAAGATGCGCATTGCCGGCCTCACCGGCCAGGTCATGAGCAAGGTTGGCGTCACGCCGCAGCAGATCGCCGGCGGCGATGTCTATGCCGCACTTGAGAAGGGCACGATCGACGCAACGGAGTTCGTCGGACCGTATGACGACCAGAAACTCGGCTTCCACAAGGTCGCGAAGTACTACTACTATCCGGCGTGGTGGGAAGGCGGCCCGGCCGTCCACGCGTTCGTGAATCTCGAAAAGTGGAACAGCCTGCCGGACAACTACAAGCGTATCCTGCAAGATGCCTGCGCTGCCGGCAGCGCCAGCATGCTGGAGCGCTACGATGCCCGCAATCCGCTTGCCCTGAAGGAACTGGTGGCTGCCGGCGCGATCCTGCGACCCTTCAGCCAGGAAATCCTGGACGCCAGCTACAAGGCGGCGCAGGAAACCTATGCCGAGATCTCGGCGAGCAACCCGGCCTTCAAGAAGATCTACGACAGCCAGCAGGCGTTCAAGAAGGACGCCTACCTCTGGGCGCAGATCGCCGAGTACAGCTACGACACCTTCATGATGATCCAGCAGCGCAACGGCACGCTCTGACTCCATGCAATGGGAGAGCCCGATCCAGGGCTCTCCCACATTCTAGCAGCGACGGGATGGCCGCCACACCGGATCCCGCTTGCGGCCGCCGGATTCTGAGCCTTAACTAACGGGCGAACCGGCCATCATTTGTCACCAGGAGAACACCCATGGACCGCAGAAGATTCTTGAGACAGGCCGCAACGGCCGGCGCGGGCGCCGCAACGGCCGCCACGCTTGCCGCCCCGGCCATCGCCCAGGAGCAGCCGCAGATCACCTGGCGGCTCACCTCGTCATTCCCGAAGAACCTCGACATCATCTTCGGCGCCGCCAACGAGATCGCCGACAGTGTCAAGAACGCGACCGATGGCCGGTTCACCATTCAGGTGTTCGCTGCCGGCGAGATCGTCCCGGGCCTCCAGGCCGCCGATGCCGTTGCCAATGGCACGGTCGAAATGGCCCATACCTGCTCCTACTACTACATCGGCCAGGATCCGGCCTTTGCGCTCGGAACTGCCATACCGTTCGGCCTGAATGCGCGCATGACCAATGCGTGGTTCGAGACGGGCGGTACGGACATGATCAACGAGTTCCTGGCTCCGCGGAACCTCTACGCGCTGCCCGCGGGCAACAGCGGCACCCAGATGGGCGGCTGGTTCCGCAAGGAAATCAATACGATCGACGATCTCAAGGGTCTGAAGATGCGGATCGCCGGCCTTGCCGGGCAGATCATGACGAAGGTGGGCGTCACGCCGCAGCAGATCGCGGCCGGCGACGTTTATCCGGCTCTGGAGAAGGGTACGATCGACGCAACGGAATTCGTCGGACCGTATGACGACCAGAAGCTCGGCTTCCACAAGGTCGCCAAGTACTACTACTATCCCGCCTGGTGGGAAGGCGGCCCGGCCATGCATGCCTTCTTCAACCTGGACAAGTGGAACGGCCTGCCGAAGAGCTATCAGCAGATCCTCGCCAATGCCTGTGCCTCCGCCAACAACAAGATGCTGGCCAATTACGACGCGCAGAATGCAACGGCCCTCAAGCAACTGGTCGCCGAAGGCGCCATCCTCAAGCCCTTCAGCCAGGAGGTGATGGAAGCCTGCTACAAGGCGGCCATGGAGACCTATGCGGAGCTTTCGGAAAAGAGCCCCGACTTCAAGAAGCTCTATGACAGCCAATTGGCCTTCAAGAAGGACGCCTACCTCTGGGCTCAGGTGGCGGAGTACAGTTTCGACACTTTCATGATGATCCAGCAACGCAATGGTGCGCTGTAGGCCTCAGGCAGCCCCCTCGGCGCAGAACCCGAAGCCCCGCCAAGTGCGGGGCTTTTTTTATTATTAGGTAACGCTACTTTTCGGCCACATTCGTGGGAACGCCAAGCCCCCTCATCCGTTCTGTGCATACCACACCGGAGAGACTTCATGGCATACCACCACCCCCCGCGCCAGGCCAAGGGCGGCCTCGGCACCGCTGTCCTTTTCATGCTCCTCGTCATTGCCGGCGGCAGCTTCGTCGCGGCAACGATGGACGATGGCCCATCCGCGCCGCGCGTCTATCTCGCCAAGGACCTGAACGCTGCCGTGGTCCGCTAAGACCTCCCGCTCCGATACCCCGTGACATTCCCCAAATAGAGGAGCCCCGCACATGGCGGGGCCCGAAACTCTTGGATTGGGCTGCCTAGGCAGCGCCCGTATTCGGGCGGTTGCGCCCGACATTGGAGTTGCTGGACGCTGTCTTGCCGTCCGGCTCCTGACCGTAATAGGTCCCACCCAGATGTCCGCCGGCACTGGTGTTCTCAACCTGCTTCTCGGCGCGCTTGATGGCTTCCTTCACGTCACTCTTCGTCATGCTTCGTCTCCGTCTTTTGAGTTGGTGACCCAGACTCAACCACGGTCAAAGCTCGATGTTCCTTTATTCAGGGCGTCAGGACGACGCACCCGGCAACGCATAGCTACCAATCCGCTTGTAGAACAAGGTGGTGTCGCAGAACCCGCCATCCGGCCACATCGCATATTCCGGTATCATGCCTACCCGCTCCCAACCGAAACGTGGGTAGATGCGTTCCGCCTCGCTGCCGGTGGCCGTATCCAATACCAGCAGTGTGCGGCCGCGTCGCGCCGCCTCGGCCTCCACCGCGTCCATCAGCGGGCGCGATAGGCCGTGGCCGCGGGCCGAACGGTGCACGAGCAGCTTCATCAGGTCGCCGCGATGCGGCTGGTTCGGTTTGGTCGCCAGTCCGACCTGCACCGTGCCGACCACCCTGCCCTCCAGCTCCGCGAGTGCCAGGATCGTCCGACCCACCTCGACCTCCTCGGCGACCTGCCCCCAGTACCCCGTCGCATCCTCGGGCGTGAAGGGAAGCATGAAGCCCAGAGAGGCACCGCCATTGATGCAGTCGGCGAGAACCTCGCAAAGTGCCGGTATGGCTGCGCTTGCTGCATCAGCGTCGGCGATGTGGATCGTCGCCATCGTGTCCTTCCTCTCTTTCCTCACCGTCCGCGGTCGAGGATGACCGCATATCTTGCCGGACTTTGACCGGGATTGTGGAAGTCGAAGGCGTCGCCGAGATCCATGAACAGACAGTCGCCCGGCTGCAGATGGTGCACCGTCTCGCCGATCGTCATCTGCAACTCCCCCTCCAGCAGCCAGACATGCTGGGTCATCGAGCGGCTCTCGGCGCGCGGCGGAAAACTCACCCGGGCGCCCGGCGGAAACTCCACCTCCACGATGTCCACCCGGCTCGGCATGCCCGGCGGGGAAACCGATCGGCGCAGGTAACCCGTATGCGGGTCTCGCCAGAGCCTTTGTTCCTGCTGCCGACTGAGCGGCGACGAGACATCCGTCACCTCGGCAAAAAAGCCGGACAGCGTCATTCCCAGTGCTTCGCACAGCCGCGCCAGCAGCGCTGCCGTCGGGCTTGCCTCTGCCCTTTCGACACGGGAGATCATTGCCCGGCTGACACCGGAGTGTTCCGCGAGTTCGTCCAGGGTCAGCCCCTGCTCTGCCCGCAGGATCCGTACACGCTCGGCAATTGATCGATCGATTGGAACGCTTTCCATTATGAAAGAATGGACGTCTCTTATAATGGAGTCAACTGTGTTTCATATCTGGCGCTGGCTCTCCAGCCATTCCCTGACTAATGGCGGATCCTGGTCGGTGAGCGGATGGCCAGCGTCGATTACGTGGCTCGTCAGCCGCGCCCCACAGGCCCTCAGCCAGGCCACCAGTTGGCGCGCCGACGGTGCAGCAATATACAGCCTGCCACTTACCATCAGCACGTCCGTCCCGGTGAGATCGACAACCGGCGGCTCTTCGAGAACCAGCATGGGCCGCAGCAGGATGGCGCGGCGCACAAGTCCCGGATGGAGCGCCATGACCGCCGCCAGAAAGTTGGCGCCGTTGGACTGGCCGAGGAAGACCAGTTGCTCCGGATCAAGCCGGTAACCATCCATGCCGCCTTCAACGAAGGCGGCGAAGGCCTCGGCTTCGCTGCGGATGTCCTGCTGGTCGAAGCGACCCGCCGGCAGGCGCCGGAACCAGCGGGGAAAACCCTCCTCCGCCGCACGGCCCCGTACGCCGAGAAGCGTTGCCTGCGGCGCGACCCGATGCGCAAGCGGCATCAGCGCCGCCTCGTTGCCACCGCTGCCATGCAGCAGCACCAGTGCCTCATCTCCCGGCGTCTCCGGCACGAAGAAGCGGTGGACGAAGGGGAGGTTACGGCGCGGCATGCGCGGCTCGCCCGGCAGGGAGAACTGTGGCAGCAGCACCTTCAGGTCTTCCGCCCGCTCAAGGTCGTGCGGCGGCACGAAGAGCGTCTCGCCGAGATGGCCTGGCTCCTCGTCGATCGCAAAACCAGGACCGTCGGTCGCGAACTCGATCAGCGTTCCACCCGGTTCGCGGACGTAAAGCGAGGTAAAGTACTTCCGGTCGTGGAGCGTGGTCGGGGAGGCGTTGCGCCTGGAAAGCTCCGCCTCGGCCCGTTCGACGGCCGCAAGGTCGGCGGCGCGGAAGGCGACATGATCCGCCGTCCCGGTTCCGGGAACCCCCAGCACATAGCCACTGGCGTCCCGCACGTCGACCGCATCGGTGTCGGAAAGCATCCTCTGCAGCGTGCCGGAGGCGGGCCCCGGGCGATATCCGAAGCGGCCGAGGAATGCCGCCGTCTCCTCCGGCGTCTCGGTCAGCAGGGTGACGGCACGCAGGCGCTGCACCGCCAGGCCGTCCGCCGGCATGTCAGGCATCGGAGGCCCGTTCGCCACGAGCTTGACGATGATCCCGTCTGGATCCTTCAACCGCAACACCGTCTCGCCGAATTCGTGCAACGGGCCTTCCACCGGCACCCGGTGGGTGATCGCCCTCGTCAGCCATTCGCCGATCGTGTTCTGCGGTACGGAGAAGGCGATCTCGGAAACCTGCCCATTGCCGACCCGCCCCGGCGCGCCGTCTTCCCAGACGAGGAAGGTGACGAGCGTGCCCGGCTCTGCCTCTGCATTGCCGTAGAACAGATGCAGTTGCTCGGCATCCTCGAAGCCGCCGGTGCGCTTCACCAGGTGGAGCCCCAGGAAGCCGACATAGAAATCGACATTGTCCTGCACCCGCCGGGTAATCAGCGTGACATGATGGATTCCGGTGGCGAAGGACAAGGCAGACATGAGCGGGTTCCGGTTGCGATAACGGTACCGTAATTGCTCCCGCGGCGGCGGGATAGGATGAATCGGTTTGGCATGAAAGGCTGCTGATGTCCTGTTGCGGCCTTTGACGGTTACGGGTTCAACCGCCTTGTTCGCCCTTGATGATGTCGTTCACCCGCCTCGCGAGCGCTTCCCCGGAAAACGGCTTGGTCATGACCTGCATGCCGCGTTCCAGATGGCCGTGGTTCAGAACGGCGTTTTCAGCGTAGCCCGTTATGAAGAGAACCTTCAGGTCCGGCTGGCCCAGCCTGGCGGCATCAGCAAGCTGGCGACCGTTCATGCCGTTGGGCAGGCCCACATCGGTCAGCAACAGGCAGATATCCCGATGCGACTGGAGCAGTTTCATTGCCGATGGCCCGTCGTCGGCCTCCAGGACGTCGTATCCCAGTTCCGTCAGGATCTCGACCGCAACCATACGCACAAGAGGCTCGTCATCGACCACCAGGATAGTCTGGCTGCCCGATGCTCGTGGCGCTTCGGGCTCACGCTCGAATTCCTCCTCATCAGGCGCTTCGGCGGCGTAACGCGGCAGGTAAAGGCACACCATGGTCCCCTGACCGACCTCGGAATAGATGCGCGCGGATCCGCCCGACTGCCCCGCGAACCCGTATACCATCGAGAGCCCAAGTCCGGTGCCCTGGCCGGTCGGCTTCGTGGTGAAGAAGGGGTCAAAAGCGCGTGCGATCGTTTCGGAAGACATCCCTGTCCCGGTATCGCTCACGCACAATGACACATATTGCCCCGGCGCCAACCCACGTTCGCGAGCGGCGCGTTCATCCATCCATCGGTTGGCGGTTTCTATGGTGACCTTTCCACCGTCCGGCATCGCGTCGCGCGCATTGATACAGAGGTTAAGGAAGGCATTCTCCAGCTGGCCGACGTCAGCAAAGGTTGTCCAGAGCCCTCCGGCCGCGACGGCTTCGACTGCGACAGACGGACCGACGCTCCGCGCGATCAGGTCCTGCATCCCCGCCACCAGCCGATTGAGGTCTACTGGCTTCGGATCAAGCGTCTGGCGCCGGGAAAAGGCAAGGAGGCGCTGCGTCAATCCCGCGGCCCGCTTCACCGCAGACTGCGCCCCGTGCAGATAACGGTCCACATCCGCGATCCTGCCCTGGGATAGACGTGTGTTCATCAGCTCTAAGCTGCCACCGATCCCGGCGAGAATGTTGTTGAAGTCATGGGCCAGACCGCCGGTGAGTTGCCCAACCGCTTCCATCTTCTGGGAATGGCGAAGTGCTTCCTCAGCCTGGACCAGAGCAGCGGTCCGTTCTTCCACACGGGCTTCAAGCGACGCGTTGAGTGCAGCAAGCGCCTCGGCCGTGCTCCGCAGTTCCGCCTCCGCCCTCACACGCTGGATGTGGGCCCAGGACCGTTCGGTGACCTCGCGTATGAGCGCAAGCTCCTCGGCCGACCAGGTATGCGGCACCTTGTCGTGGATCGCCATCAATGCGGTGAGTTTTCCGCCCCGCAGGAGGGGCATGCAGATCGTGGCGGCAATACCGATATCCTGAAACGTCTTGGCCTCTTCCGGCGCGAGTTCTCGGAGATTGTCGTTGACGATGAGAGGCAGGCCTCGGGTCAGGTTGGAAACCGCAAGCCTTCCAAAGGCGGCGAGGCTGTAATGACCGACGATGGAAGGTGAGCCCTCGGCGGCCCAGTCGCCGCGTATGGTAAATCCATCTTCATCGTCGTCCATGTCCGCATAAGCGCAGTTGGACAGCCTCAGGTACTCGCCCACCATTCTGGTCGTGACCGCCAGAATGGTGTCGGCATCTGCGCCCTTGCCCGTCTCCTTTGCCAGGTCGTCCAGGAATCGCAGCCGTGCCTCTGAGCGTCTCAGCGTCTCTTCGCCCAGTGTTCTCTCGGTGACATCGGAGCCCGACACGAAGATGTTGGTGATTTCGCCTCCCGGGCTCCGGATGGGCTGGTAGACGAAATCCAGATATCGATCCTGTGCCTGGGCTGCAGCAGGAGGCATGAAGGTGAAGAGCTTTCCCGCGGCCGCATAAGCCTTTCCGGACTGCAGGATCTCCTGCAGAATCTCGAGATATCCTTGCGAAACCGCCTCGGGAAGCGCGTCGATGACTTTCCTGCCGATGACGTCGCGGTCGCCGACCAGCCGCATATAGGCGGGATTGGCATATTCGATGCGGAAATCCGGTACGCTCAGCATCGCCATGAAACCCGGAGCATTCTCGAACATCTGTCGATAGCGCTCGCGTTCGGAAATGAGGCTCCTTCGACCGTGGACCGCATCCGTCGTCTCGATGGCCGTGTCCAGCATACCGAGCACGGTGCCGTTCTCGTCACGGACCGGGGCGTAGCAGAAGGTGAAGTAGGCCGTTTCCGTATGGCCATGGCGTGTGGTCTGCAGCGGGAAGTCTTCGTGGTAACCGGCTATGCCCGCCAGCGCATCCTCCGCGATCGGCCTCAGTGCCTCCCAGGTTTCGCTCCATGTCACCCGAAGGGGCTGGCCCAGCGCCTCTTCCTTGGCACCGAGTATCGGCAGGAATTCGTCATTGTAGATCGCGATCAGATCCGGGCCCCAGAACAGGCACTGCGGAAACTTCGACGCAACGACTGCTTCGACTGAAATCTTGAGGGCAGGTGACCAGGACTCGATCGGTCCGAGCGGGGTCCGCGCCCAGGGGAAGGACCTGATCTTGTCAGCCATCAAGCCTGTCGATGATGGGAATATGCTGCTTGCCATGGGCCCCTGATCCGCTGAGGAGCAGAATTAGGGCTTGAGGTCGCGAAGTGAAGTGCCGCAGAAGACGCTAATTGGCGGCGTTACCTAGCCATTTTGTCTCCTCCGGGTCCCGAAGGCGGGGGCGCTTGACGCGCGCCTCGGGGCAGGAGGATGAACTGTGCGACCGCTCTCGAGCTTGACCCACGCGCTCCAGTGCACATCCTTGCCTGATCATGCCAGGATGATCGCCCGCTTGTCATCAGTTTGTCGTAGCGTTACCGCTCCGACTGCCATTGCCCCGCGCCAGCCACGTCATGCGAAGGACCGCCCATTGACGCAATCCACCGCATCGCCCCCTTCCGAGCCAGCCGCCGCGACAGTTGAGCGTGGAACACCCTCGGAAGTGTTTGGAGCTTTCCTGAAGCTCGGGCTTACCTCCTTCGGCGGCCCCATTGCGCATCTCGGCTATTTTCGGGACGAGCTCGTGGTGCGCCGCAAGTGGATAACGGAAGCCGGATACGCCGATCTGGTGGCCCTCTGCCAGTTCCTCCCGGGTCCCGCATCCAGCCAGGTAGGGTTTGCACTCGGGCTTCTGCGTGGCGGGCCGCTTGGGGCATTGGCCGCCTGGACAGCCTTCACCCTTCCCTCGGCAGCACTGCTCGTAGTCTTCGCATTCGCCGCTACCGCCCTCGACGGTCCGGTCGCCACGGGCTTGCTGCATGGGCTCAAGGCGGTTGCCGTCGCGGTGGTGGCGCAGGCGGTCTGGGGCATGGCAAGGAGCCTCACACCGGACAGGCCGCGCGCAGGGATCGCGCTGGCGGCCGTCATCATCGTCGTGGTGGCTGCAGGTTCGGCAGGACAGGTCGCAGCAATCCTTGTCGGCGCGCTGGCTGGTCTCATCCTTTGCCGCCAGGGGCCAGCGGTGGAGTCCAGTCACCTTTCCTTCAGGGTGCCGCGCCGCGTCGGCATGATCTGTCTGCTGGTCTTCTTCCTCCTGCTGTTCGGGCTGCCGATCCTAGCCGTCGTGTTGGAGGCGCAGGGTCTGTCCCTTGCAGATGCCTTCTTCCGGGCCGGAGCACTGGTTTTCGGCGGCGGCCACGTGGTGTTGCCCCTGCTCCAGACCGAAGTCGTGGCTCCGGGCTGGGTGACGAATGACGCCTTCCTCGCCGGCTATGGCGCAGCCCAGGCGGTGCCCGGTCCGCTTTTCACCTTTGCCGCCTATCTCGGGGCCGTCATGGGGTCAGTGCCCAATGGCATAGCGGGCGCCGCGATCGCGCTGATTGCGATATTCACGCCAGGCCTTCTGCTGCTCGTCGGTGTCTTGCCCTTCTGGGACCGCTTCCGCAAAAGGCCATTTGCACAGGCAGCGATGCGGGGCGCCAATGCCGCCGTTGTCGGCATCCTCGGCTCCGCCCTCTACAACCCGGTCTGGACCAGTGCCATCCTCAGCCCTTACGACTTTGCGCTCGCGCTTGCCGGCTTCCTGCTGCTGGTGGTCTGGCGGGCGCCGCCCTGGATCGTGGTCCTGGTCATGGCCCTGGGCGGTGCCGGGCTTGCCCTGGCGTGACGGGGTCTAAACGCCAACCTGCTTCAGCGGCCATTCGATGACCAGCCTGTAGCATCCCTCCTCGACCGTGCGGGAGAGGGTTCCGCCCAGCTGACGCTTCACCAGCGTCTCGATCAGCCGCGTGCCGAAGCCGCTCGCTTCGAGATCGACGATGCTGTCGCTGCGCTCCACCCACTCCAGTCTCGCGCCGGAGGCCGTCGTCCAGCGCACGTCGAGAGACCCGCCGGCATGGCCGAGCGCGCCATATTTCAGGGCATTGGTCAAAAGTTCATGCAGCACCAATCCCAAGGCCTGCGCCTGGTTCGAGTCGAGCGTCAGCGGCGGTCCGTCGAAGGTAACCGCATCGGTGCTTCCGCCCACCGAGGCGAGTTCGGCTTTCAGAAGTGCCTCCAGGTCGACTCCGCCGCCGTGCGTGGGATTGAGAAGATCCTGCGCCGCGGCCAGCGCCTGGAGTTGTCGCTCCAGTGCCGACAGGAACTCCTCCTTACTCGTCGCCTCGCGCGCAGCCAGCCTCGCTATCCCCGCTATTCGGGCAATCGAGTTCTTGAGACGATGCTTGCTCTCGTCGAGGAGAAGACCGCGCTGCTCTGCAGCTAGGCGCGCCTCGCGGGCCACCTCGCGTTCTGCCGCAATGCGTTGCTCGCGCTGCTGCAGGAGGCGCTGAAGCAGGACGGCGACGAGCCCACCCACCAGCAGGGTGATGATGGAAGGACGAGAGAAAAGGCTGCCCGGATCTCGGAAGGCGAGGTGGATGACCCATTCCCGGTCGGCGACCGTGATCGGGAATCTGCCTTGCCAGGCCACGCGCTGTTCCGGCTCCAGCATGACCGTTCCGGTCTTGGCATCGACGAGCCGGGCCTCGACCCCAAGGTCCGTCGGCACCGATAGCGCCGTCTCCATGAGGTCGCCGATCCGATAGGGAGCATAGACCATGCTGTGGATGGACTGCCCGTCCGGCGAAAGGACCGGCAGGTAGATGAGGAAGCCTGCCTGCTTCTGCTGGGTGATCTCCTGCACCAACTCGACCGGCGCAGTCGCCGCTGCCTTGCCCGTGCGCCAGGCCCGCTCCATCGCCTCACGCCGGATCGGCTCCGAATACATGTCGTAGCCATAGGCCGCACGGTTTCGGTCGTCGGGTGGTTCCAGGAGTACGATCGGAAAACGGTAGGGCTGGTCCGTCTCCGGCCAGATGCGCTGGTCGCCCCCATAGGAAGACCGTAGGATGTCCAGCGCAGCCGCCGTGTCCTCCGTCGGCTGGAAGAGGGCGATGCCGATGCCCTGCATGCCGCCGGTCAGATCGTTCTCCTGACCGAGATTGAGGAAATGGCGGATATCGGCAACATCCACCCTGTAGTCATTGGCCACCAGGAATGACCGCAGGAAGGACAGGAGGGAGGTCTGCGCCGCAATCCGCCCCTCGATCCGCTCGGCCAGCATTCCGAGGTCGTGGAGGTTCTGCTGGGACCGCATGCGCTCCATCACGCCCGCGGTCCCGAGCGCCAGGAGCAGCACGGCGGCGCCCGCGATGAGCGGGCCTATTCGTTGTCCCGTTTGCCTACTCAGCGTCCCCTGTCCTTTTGCCCTGCGCCCCTGTCGGCGTCCGCTGAACGGATCGTCCTGCCCACGCCCTATCCCGCAGGATTACGGCTGCAAATTGACCCTGGTGGCGAAAGGATGGCGCATCCTGCGCGCTCACGCCCCGACCTGCGCAATCCAGTCGTTGAGGTTGTAGTAGTTGGTAACCCGCGCGACCTTGCCGTCGCGGAGCTCGAAGAAGGCGCCGGCCGGCAGCCGGTAAGTCTGGCCGCTCGCCTCCGGCAGGCCCTCGTCGGTTGCCAGATACTCGCCGTTGACGACGAATTCCGCAGCGGCGCGCCGGCCGTCATCGCTCGCCATCACCACCATGTCCGTCAGCCGCTCGCGGTAGCAGCGGTTCATGTGATCCATGAACTTGGCGAAGGCGTCCTTGCCCACCTGCCGTTCGCCCTCGTTGATGTCGTGAACCACGTCGTCGGTCAGCAGCGCCAGGAAGCGCTCCATATCCTTCGCGTTGAAGGCATCGTAATAGGCGCGGACGGTCTCGGTGGCGGTCATGCGTGTCCCCGGGGTCTGGCAGAGGGTTGGAATGGTTGGAAGGCGACGGTATAACGACATCGCAACCGGCTGAACATAATCTATGACACTCGAAATCAAAACCTTTTCCGGCGCCGAGGCTGCCGCCCGGTTTACCGATGTCGCGCGGTTGCGCATCGCCGTCTTCCGCGACTTCCCCTATCTCTATGATGGCGACCTCGCCTATGAGGAGCGCTACCTCGCCACCTACGCCCGCTCGCAAGGGTCGATCTTCGTCCTGGCGATCGACGACGGCACGGTCGTCGGTGCGTCGACCGGCACGCCGATGACGACCGAGACGGACGAGGTGAAGGCGCCCTTCCTCGCATCCGGACGCGACCCCGCGGACTATTTCTACTTCGGCGAAAGTGTTCTCCTGCCCGCCTATCGGGGCCGCGGCATCGGTGTCACCTTCTTCGCCGAGCGGGAAGCACAGGCGCGCCAGCTCGGCCTCCGCTACACGACCTTCTGTGCCGTCGAGCGTCCGTCAGACCACCCCCGCCGCCCGAGGGACTACGTGCCGCTCGACGCCTTCTGGCACAAGCGCGGCTACCGCCATCACCCCGAGCTCCGCACCTCCTTCACCTGGCGTGACCTCGACGACACGAGCGAAAGCCCGAAGCCGCTCTCCTTCTGGATCAAGGACCTTGCCGCATGATCAAGCTCGCCGCCTGCCAGTATGCCATCGAGCTGATCGAGGGCTGGGACGACTATCTCCGCCACCTCACCCGGCTCGTGGAAGAGGCTACCGCCCAGGGCGCGGAACTGCTGCTGATGCCGGAATATGCCGGTCTGGTGCTCGCGGGCCAGTTGGATGCCGCCACCCGCTCCGACCTGCATGGGTCGATCGCCGGCATCCAGCCGCTGATCCCGCGCTGGCTGGAGCTGTGCGAGGCGCTCGCCCGCAAGCACCGGATCGTCTTCCAGCCGGGCTCGGCCCCTGTCCTCGATCCTGACGGGCAGTATCGCAACCGCGCCTGGCTGTTCGGCCCGAACGGGCTGATCGGCCACCAGGATAAGCAGATCATGACGCGCTTCGAGCGCGAGCAATGGGGGATCGCCGCCGGCATCGATGGTCTGAAGGCCTTCGAGACCGACCTCGGCACGCTCGGCATCCTGATCTGCTACGATAACGAATTCCCCATGCTCGGCCGGAAGCTGGCCGATCTCGGCGTGGACCTGGTGCTCGCCCCTTCCTGCACCGACACGCTGGCCGGCAGCTACCGCGTGCGGATTGGGGCCCAGGCGCGGGCGCTGGAGAACCAGTACGCCGTCCTCTCCTCGCCCACCGCCGGCACCGCGCCCTGGTCCCCGGCGATGGACGAGAACCGTGGTCGCGCTGCGCTCTACGTTCCCTCCGACTACGGGATGCCGCCTTCCGGCATCGTCGCGGAGAGCCCGTCCGATACCGTCGAGCAAACGTCATGGCTCATCGTCGAGGTCGATCTTGCGGATGTCGCGCGGCTGCGCACCGAGGGCCAGGTCGCCACCCGCCGCGACTGGCCGGAGCAGTTCGCACGCTGAAAGCAGCGCATTTGTCGCAAATGCCGGCGACTACCGGCTATGCGTCGCCTTTGACCGCTGCTATATGCGCGAGCCATGAGCACCGATCGCACGCCCCTCGACCACATCCGCAACTTCTCCATCGTCGCGCATATCGACCACGGCAAGTCCACCCTTGCCGACCGGCTGATCCAGACCTGCGGCGGCCTTGCCGAACGCGAGATGTCGGAACAGGTCCTCGATTCCATGGATATCGAGCGCGAGCGCGGCATCACCATCAAGGCGCAGACGGTGCGCCTGCACTACAAGGCGAAGGACGGCGAGACCTATGTCCTGAACCTGATCGACACCCCCGGCCATGTCGACTTCGCCTACGAAGTCTCCCGCTCGCTCTCGGCCTGCGAAGGCTCTTTGCTGGTGGTCGATGCGTCCCAAGGCGTCGAAGCCCAGACGCTTGCCAACGTCTACCAGGCGATCGACAACGACCACGAGCTCGTCACGGTCCTCAACAAGATCGACCTGCCGGCGGCCGAGCCCGACCGCATCAAGGAGCAGATCGAGGAGGTGATCGGCATCGACGCCTCCGACGCCGTGATGATCTCCGCCAAGACCGGCCTCGGCATTCCGGACGTGCTCGAAGCGATCGTCCACAAGCTGCCGCCGCCGAAGAGCGAGGGTGGCGAGAAGGCGCCGCTCAAGGCCCTCCTCGTCGATAGCTGGTACGACACCTATCTCGGCGTCATGGTCCTCGTGCGCGTCATCGACGGCGTGCTGACCAAGGGCCAGCAGATCCGCATGATGGGCACCGGCGCCCGCTACGGCGTGGAGCGCGTCGGCGTGCTCACCCCGAAGATGCTGCAGGTGGACTCCCTCGGCCCCGGCGAAATCGGCGTCATCACAGCCTCGATCAAGGAAGTGGCCGATACCCGCGTTGGCGACACGATCACCGACGACAAGAAGCCGACGGCTTCCGCGCTGCCGGGCTTCAAGCCCGCCCAGCCGGTGGTCTTCTGCGGCCTCTTCCCGGTCGATGCCGCCGACTTCGAGGACCTGCGCTCGGCCATGGGCAAGCTTCGCCTCAACGATGCGAGCTTCTCCTTCGAGATGGAAAGCTCGGCTGCGCTCGGCTTCGGCTTCCGCTGCGGCTTCCTCGGCCTCTTGCATCTGGAAATCATCCAGGAGCGGCTGGAGCGCGAGTTCAACCTCGATCTCGTCGCGACCGCCCCGTCCGTCGTCTACCAGATGACGCTGACCGACGGCACCGAGAAGGAACTGCACAACCCGGCCGACATGCCGGACGTCGTCAAGATCGACGAGATTCGCGAGCCGTGGATCAAGGCGACGATCATGACGCCGGACGAATATCTCGGCGGCATCCTGAAGCTCTGCCAGGACCGGCGCGGCATCCAGACCGAGCTTACCTATGTCGGCAACCGGGCGATGATCACCTACGAGCTGCCGCTCAACGAAGTCGTCTTCGATTTCTACGACCGGCTGAAGTCGATCTCCAAGGGCTATGCCTCCTTCGACTACAACATCATCGACTACCGCGCCGGCGACCTCGTGAAGATGTCTATCCTCGTCAACGGCGATCCGGTCGACGCGCTTTCCATGCTCGTCCACCGCTCCGCCGCCGACCGCCGCGGCCGTGGCATGTGCGAGAAGCTCAAGGAACTCATCCCGCCGCACATGTTCCAGATCCCGATCCAGGCCGCCATCGGCGGCAAGGTGATCGCCCGCGAAACGGTGCGGGCTCTGCGCAAGGACGTGACCGCCAAGTGCTACGGCGGCGACGCCACGCGCAAGCGCAAGCTTCTCGACAAGCAGAAGGAAGGCAAGAAGCGCATGCGCCAGTTCGGCAAGGTCGAGATCCCGCAGGAAGCCTTCATCGCCGCGCTTAAGATGGGGGATGAGTAAGCGGCGCTCCTTCCAGGGTTGCATCAATCCTCAGCCACGGGAGCCTCAGACCCGGAAGTTGGGCGCACTGCCCCCTCACCCGCATTTCTGGCGCTTGGCTGACGCTATGATACTGAAATGGCTTCCTCTCCCACGAGGGGGAAGGAGCTGATGCGGCATTCTCGGCGCCCTCCCTCTCCCGCCTCTCTCTTTCGTCATCCTCGGGCTTGACCCGAGGATCCAAAACCAAGCATTTTCATTGCAGGAATGGGCCTTTCCAACCCACCTGCACGGGTAACCACCTGATTTGGTTCCCTGTGCCTGGATCCTCGGGTCAAGCCCGAGGATGACGAAAGAAAAACTCATCCCCGCTCATCCCCGTCCCCCAAACCTGTGCCCATACTTGCCCCGTCCCGCCGCGGATACACCAGGAGGCGTCCTGGCGAGGCGGGGCCGGCGCTGGCGGTGGAGGGACGACGTGCACCTTCACCATCGGGGTCCGCGGAAAATGGTCTCCCTCCGGCGACACGGGGGAAGCGGGATGGTTTCGGACCGGCCCCCTGCTTCTGATGCCCGAAAGTGCGCGCCGGGCGTGCCTGTGCGGCACACAGGGGGGTCGACGGGGTTGGTGTCGCCGGATCTTCGGGTCCGACGCGAAGCCCGGAAGAAATTCCGGGTCCCGGGAAACCGGCGATCAAACACCTCCCCGTCCGACCTAGGCAGAGAGACCGGAGTCGCGGGCACAAACCGCCGAACGGGGCGCTGAGAGGTGCCACGTAAATTTAACTTACGAGGCAGCTTTCAGCGCCCCGTCCGATTTGAAATTGTTCGTCCTCCTCGGGCGAACGCAGTGAGACCCGTGGATCTCCAAGGGAGGAATCCGTCTCTTCATCACCCTCGGGCCTGACCCGAGGAGAAGGGAGAGCCGGTGTTGTCGTTCGCTACCCCCTCACCAAGAGTGCCGACGTGGCATACCTTCGTCGCCCAAAAGAAAACCGCCCGCCAAGGATGGCGAGCGGCTCGGGAAGATGATGTGGGGCAGATTAGCCGCCGTTTGTGGCGCCACCTGCAGCCGGCGGGGTGGCCGGGTCGGCGGGTGCGGCAGGGGCAGCATCAGTTGCGCCACCAGCCGGTGCCGGAGCGACCGGAGCCGGAGCGCTGTCCATGGCTTCCGAATTCGTCGTCGAGGAGGTTGTCGCCGGGTCGGTACCGGGCTCGCCACCCATATTGCCCCAGATGAAGGCGCCGATCAGCAGGACGGCCAGGACGGCGACCCACGGCACCCAGGACGAGCTGCGGCGAGCGTCGACATTGTTGTTCACGAGGTCCGGGCGACGGTCACGCAGGTCCGGACGATTGTCATTCGGATCATAGGTCATGGGTTCTTCCTCCGTTTAACCTGGCAGAAGAACGGAGACTCACGGAAATTTGTTCCGTCAAAGATTCGACCGGTCTTCCGAACCCGTGGAAAGAGCAAGCAGATCCGTCAGTTTCGGGCCGTCATCGTCCTCGCCTCGACCCAGTTGTGCCAGCCCTCGACGGAGCCGTTGAAGACGTTGAGGTCGATCTTGCCGTTCACGCCCTGCGACAGGCCCGAGCCGGAATATTGCCAGAAGACGAACTTGCGGCCCGGATAGACCTTGGACGGGTGCTGGGCGACGGCGCGCAGCCAGAAGGGATAGTTCTCGAAGGCGCCGACGAGGTTGTCCTTGTAGAAGTCCGGAGCCGTGTAGACTACAGGCCGTTGGCCGTAGTGCCGCTCCAGCTTGTCCATGAAGACCTGCATCTTTTCCAAGACGTCGGCGCGCGAGGGGCGACGCTTGCAAGCCGAATCGCCGTTCCACTCGACGTCGATCACCGGCGGCAGGGCGTCGGGGTCGCGCGGCACGTTACGGATGAACCAGTCGGCCTGCTCGCTGGCGCGCCGGCACCAGTAGAAGAAGTGGTAGGCGCCGCGGCGGATGCCGGCCTGCTTGGCCCGCTGCCAGTTGGTCTTGAACATGGGGTCGAGATGGTCGCCGCCGTCCGTGGCCTTGATGTAGGCGAAGTTCGCACCCTGCGTCCTGAGCTTCGGCCAGTCGATCTCGCCCTGCCAGCGGGAGACGTCGACGCCGTGCACGGCATAGTGCTGCGGCTGGACCTTGCCGAAGTTGATCGGCTTGGCGTCGCTGAAGCGCTGGCTGTAGATCCGCGAGCGCGTGACGGGGCCCGCGCCGGCAGGATTGTCCGGCAGAAGCATCCCCAGCGGGCGCGACGAAGGCGTCGGCATCCCTACGGTCGTTGCCATCGCCGCCAACGGCGCACTGCCGGTGTCATCCTCCGCCCAGGCGAGCGGCTTCGCCTCTCCCACGACCGCTGCGGGAACCGGCGCCGCCGGCTTGACGGAACTCGTCACCTCCCTTGAAGGCAGGCCAGCGACGAGAGCCCCGGGATCCAAGCTCGACGTGCAGCCCGACAGGGCGAAGGCAATCATGGCAATGGCGGAGATGGCGGAGATGGCGGAACGACGCATGGCACCCACGTACGCAAAACAGGGATCGAAGGCAGCCGCACACGACGCCGGGACGCGCGCACGGAAAAAGCTAACGGAAGATTACCGGCAAAGATTGAATCCAATCTTAACGGGCACGACCGTGACGGCGCGAAACATATCGTTTCCCTGCGCCCGGCGTGGGAATTGCGGCATTTTTGGGAACTTTAGACCGACATCCCGGTTCAATCCCCGATCGCATCAGTTGATGTCGTCATGCCGATCCCGTTGCAGATTTTTGGGAGAGTTCAATGACCGAACGAGACACGAATCCAGGAGCCGGCTTTCAGCCTGGTTCTACCTATCCAACCGCAAGCAATCCTGCCCGCGATCCTTCCGCCAGCAAGGCGTCGGGGCAAGAGGGGGCAGCGTCCCATGCCGCGTCGGCAGTTTCCTCCGCGGCCAAGGACGCAGGAGGCAGCCTGAAGGAAAAAGCCGCTGAAGACTGGCAGGCGGTGAAGGCCGGCGCCCAGGAACAGGTCAGCCGAGTGGGGCAGCAGGCTCGCGACGCTGCCGGCGAGCAGAAGGATTTTGCAGCGAGCCGAGTCAGCGGCATCGCCAGCGCCATCGAGCGCGTAGGCGGTGAGCTCGAGCAGGGCGACCAGCGCGAGGTCGGCCGCTACGCCAAGCAGATTGGTGCCAGCATGCAACGCTTCGCCGATGACATGAAGGGCAAGGATCTCGGCGAGGTCGCAGCCATGGCTGAAGATTTTGGCCGCAGACAGCCGGCCGCCTTTCTCGGCATTGCAGCCCTGGCAGGCTTTGCCGCCAGCCGCTTCCTGACCGCATCGTCCGAGCGCACCAGCCAGCCTTCGGGGCGTACAGAAGGGATCAGCCGGGCCGGCAGCAGCACGACCACCACGTCAACCTCACCCGTCAGCCCCGCCACCGGCGCCGGCTATGCGACGGGCTACAATTCGGAGGGAAGCTACAATGGCTAACCAGATGGACAATCGTCCTCTTTCCGAACTGGTGAGCGGACTGGTGTCCGACATCACCGGTCTCTTCCGCAAGGAGATCACGCTCGCCAAGACGGAAGCCTCGGAGAAGATGTCCCACGTCCTTACGGGGGTTGAGGCATTTGCCGCAGGGCTCGTATTCGCGATCGCGGCCGTCGGCGTTCTGCTCGCGGCCCTCGTCAATGGCCTCGCCGCATTCTTCGTCGCGCGGGGAATGACGGAACCAGGAGCAGATGGCCTCGCGTCAGTCATCGTCGGCGTCGTCGTGGCACTCCTCGCTTGGGGGATGATCCACCGCGGCCTCTCGACCCTGCGCGGTGAGAACCTGAAGCTCGACCGCACCTCGACGTCCATTCGCCGGGATGCCCAGATGATAAAGGAGCGTGTCTGATGTCCACGACCGAGACAATGCGGGCTGAACAGCTCGAGCGCGAAATCGAACAGGATCGTCGCCGGATCGAGGAACGCATGGATGCGATCCAGGCGAAGATGTCGCCGGGCCAGCTTCTCGACGAAGCTCTGGCCTACGCCAAGTCGAGCGGCGGCGGCGAATACGTCGCCAATCTCGGCAGTGCCATGAAGACCAATCCTATCCCCGTCGCATTGATGGGTGTGAGCATGGCCTGGCTGATGGCCAATCCAGGCAGCAACCGGACCTCTGCCCACGAGGACGATGAAGTGGAATATCCGCTGGCGCCCGTCACCGGCCATGTGCGCCGCGTCGGCCCCGTGCAGACGCAGGGGGAGAGCCGCTACAGCCACTTTACCGACGAGGGAGGAAGCCGGTTCCGGGCTCTGACCGATGAAACAGGTCGCCGCGCGGGCCACTTCATGGACGAGGCGGGCAAGACCTATCGCGGCTTTGCCGATGCCACCGGGCGTCAGGTCCATGACATCCGCGACGAGACCGGCCGCCTCTTCGACGAGGCTTCCGGCTGGGCCTCGAAAACCTGGAGACGGATGAGTTCTACCGCTGGAAAGGCCGGTCACTCGATGATGCGCGGCGCGCGGTCCATGGGTGACGGTGCGATGTCGGCGGGTGGGTCAGTTCGCGACTATGCCGGCGATCTGAACGACAGCATCGCCCGTCATTTCCGCGACCAGCCACTGATCGGCGGGGCATTGGCGTTTGCGCTCGGCGCGGCCATCGGTGCGGCCCTGCCAAATACGCGCCGCGAGGACGAGGCGATGGGCGAAATGGCCGAAGGCGTGCGTAAGCAGATGTCCTCGAAGGCCGCCGATGCGGTCGACAAGGCCGAGGCGGCAGCGTCGGATATCTATGGCAAGGCTTCGGCCGTCGCTTCGGATGTCCATGATGCGGCGAGGGACCGTATAGCCGAGGAAGCCCGCGGCATGCAGCAGGGCAATGGTGCGGCGCGGGGAGATACCCGGCCCCACTGACCCCCTGCCTTCACTTTAGGGCTCCCGCATTCGTGCGGGAGCCTTTTTCGTGGGATCAGCGGCGGCTCAAGCGCCTCCCGTCATGCCATGTCCCAGACGAGGGATGGCAAGTCCCGCTACACTTGCCCGTCCCTCAGAATGGAATTCCGCTCCCGTTCAGTCCATAGTCGCTCCATTCCCAGGACCGGTCGAAGGAAGAGCCATGGACAAGCCGCGCATCACCATCCTCTACTGCACCCAATGCAACTGGCTGTTGCGGGCCGGATGGATCGCGCAGGAACTGCTGCAGACATTTTCCGACAGTCTTGGCGAGGTGGCGCTCATCCCCGGAACCGGCGGCAATTTCGAGATCCGGATCGACGGCGACCTTCTTTGGGAACGCAAGCGTGACGGCGGATTTCCGGGGCCGAAGGAGCTCAAGCAAAGGGTTCGCGACGTGATCGAGCCGGAGCGGGACCTGGGGCATCTGGACCGGCAAACGCCATCGAACAATGCCTCCTAGGCTGCGGGCTAAGGTGCTGCGACTGTTTTTGCAATCCCGACATGGAAACTTCAAAAAGCCAGTTGACAGCAGACGGCCGCCCCCGTACATCGCTCTCCGTCGCCCAGATGGCGGAATTGGTAGACGCGCCAGCTTCAGGTGCTGGTACTCGCAAGGGTGTGGAGGTTCGAGTCCTCTTCTGGGCACCATTTCCCACTAAATAACTGACCCCATTCGGTTCGGTCACGTCACGCGTGGCCCTGCCGCTGAGCGGCATATCAGCCTTCAGCACTGATTGCCTGGAACGGCGGGAGTTTCGCCGATTCCCGGCTTGGAACGGCGCATTCCAGTCCGCGGCCCCTCTTGGAACCCAAGTCCGATGGGCCAGTGGGAGGACTGCCGCGACAGTCCCTCAGGCTGGCCGCGAAAGGGTCGATGGATCAGCTGACTTCCTGCTTCGGCGCGACCTTCTCGGAGAAATTCTCGAAGAACTGGCCTGCGAGCTTCTGCGCGGTGCTGGCAATCAGCCGGCTGCCGAGCATGGCGAGCTTGCCGCCGACATCGGCCTTGGCCGCATAGCGCAGGATGGTGGCGTCGCCATCCGCCTCCAGTTCGACATCCGCGCCGCCCTTGGCGAAGCCGGCGACGCCGCCGCTTCCCTCGCCGGAGAGGGAAAAGCGATCCGGTGCCCCGGCGGTGTCCAGCGTGACCTTGCCGCCGAAGGTCGCCTTCACGGGACCGACCTTCAACGTCACCTTCGCCTCAAGCTCGTTGTCGGACACCTTTTCGAGTTCCTGACAGCCCGGGATCGAAGCCTTCAGCACCTCGGGATCGTTGAGCGCGGCGTAGACCTCGTGCTTCGGCGCCTCGATGCGGATTTCGTCTTTCAGTTCCATCTTGTCTCCACCCTTACATGCAACAAAAGCGACGATGCAGAAACAGAGAGAGATCAGATGTCTCCTCCTGCCGCTGTTTTCCGTCCGGCATAGTCGAGAACATCTTCTCGCGAAGACGATCTCCTGCCCTCCTCAACAGGCCCTGTTTGGCTGCAGCATCAGCCGGACCAGCCTCCGGAGCATCGTCCTTTTCCGGCCCCGCGCCAAGCCGTTCTTTTTCGGCCGGGTCTTCGCGCATCACCCGCCGCTGGCCGCGACGCCGCACCTCCACTAGTTCGGCGACGATCGAGAGCGCAATTTCCTCCGGCGTCACCGCGCCGATGTCCAGGCCCGCGGGCGCCTTCACGCGCTCCAGATCCTCCTCACCCACCCCGGTCGAGCGAAGCTCCGCCTTGATCGACGCTGCTTTGGCGCGGCTGCCGACGAAGGCGACATGGGCCGCCGGCGAGCCCAGGGCGGCGCGCAACGCCGCCTCGTCGCCCCGGCCCTGCGTCGCCACCACCAGATAACGCTCGCCCGGCGCATCGGCCGGCAGAAGATAGCCCTCGATCCGATCGTCGACCTCGGCAAAGGCCGGCTGATCGGGCGTCGGCGCGCAGGCGACGGTATGGAAGCCAAAGCGGCGGGCGAGATCGGCGAGCGCGATGCCGACCGGGCTTGCGCCCAGCACGTAGAGATGCGGGACCGGCAGCACCGGCTCGATGAACACGTCCATGGTTCCCTTGGACGGGCACATGTTGCGGGCAAAGCGGATGCCGTTTCGGACTTCGCCCGGCGCCACGCCAAGCTCGGACAGCAGATCCTCCGGCTGGACGGAGATCAGACGCGGTTCGCCATCGGTGATCGCGTCCTTCGCTGCCCGCAGCACCGCGCCGCGCGCGCAGCCGCCGCCGATCCAGCCCTCGGCGATCGTGCCATCCTCAAGGATCACGGCCTTGGCGCCGGCCTTCGCCGCCGTCGCCGCGACGGTGCGCACAACCGTTGCCATGACGAAGGGCGTTCCGGCGCGTTTCAGCTCCTGTGCGATCTCGTCGATTTTCGGTTTCCTCATCATGCGAGCCTCCTCCGCTCACACCTTTCGAAGATGCGGTTCAAGCGCCGCGAGCGCATCGAGCGTATTGGCTGCGGCGAAGAGATCGAGATGCGGCAGCGCCGCCGCCATGCCCCGCGCCACCGGCTCGTAACCCTCCCAGCCCTTCAGCGGATTGAGCCAGACGATCTTGCAGCCCCGCCGCCTTAGCCGGGCGAGTTCGGTACCTACCTGATCCGCGGGATCCGTGTCGTAGCCGTCGGAGAGGATCACCACTATGGTTCTTCCCGTCACCATGCCGCGCGCATATTGATCGTTGAATTGCTTCAGGTTTGCGCCGATCCTCGTGCCGCCGCCAAAGCCGTTCGCCATCAGCGACAGCCGCTCCACCGCCCTCAACGTGTCATTGTCGCGCAGCGCGTCGGATATCCGCACGAGCCGCGTGTGCAGGAGGAAGGCGTCGGTGCGGCTGTCGGCGCTGACGAGACCCTGCAGAAAGGCGAGGAAGATGCGCGCATAGACGCTCATGGAGCCCGACACGTCGCAGATCGCGACGATGTTCACCGGCCGGTCCGGCCGGCGCCGGCGCAGGAGTTCGACCGGGTCGCCGCCATGGGCGACCGAACGGCGGGCGATGCGGCGGAGATCCAGCAAGGCACCGCGCCGTGCCGCCTTGCGCCGCCGCGAGCGCCGGTCGCGGAGCGCCCGGGCGATCTGGCGGGCGACGGCCTCGGCTTCGGCCAGTTCTTCCGGCGTGACGAGACCGCGAAGATCGGCGCGGCGCACGGCCTCGATCCGCGATGCGAGCAGGCGTCCCGTCCCGCCGGCCTCGCTCTCGCCTTCGCTGCCATTGTCTGGAACATCCGGCACGCCGCCGCTGGCGCGGCTCTCCATCATCTCGCGAATGTTGGACGTCTGGCGTGGTGGCCGACGCTCGAGTTCGCGTTCGCGTTCGCGCGCCGGCCGCTCCCGGCCCCGGCCGTTGGCAAGCCAATAGGCGTCGAACAGATCGTCAAAGGCGCGAAAACCATCCGCGCCACGGGCGCAGACCGATTTCAGCGCAAGCCGCACCTCGTCGCGGTCCGTCGCATCGATTGCGTGGAGCGCGGCGAGCGCCGCCTCGCTTTCGGGGAGCCCGGCATCGAGCCCGTTCAGCCGCAGATGGGCCATGAAGCCCGCCATGCGCTCCGGAACCGTTTGCCGTTGGGGAAAGCGGGTCGCGCGCATCAGGCCGCCTTTCCGACCAGACGCTGCTGCACCTCGATCGGCACGGCAGCGCGGTCGGCCTGGGTTTTCAGCAGGCAGACGAGCGTCGCCTGCAGTTCGACGGGATCGTCGGCGAGGTCGTTGATGCCGAGCCCCGCGATCGCCGCCGCCCAGTCCAGCATTTCCGCGACGCCGGGCTTCTTCTCGAGATCCTCCTTTCGAAGTGCCTGAACGACGCCGACGATCTGCTCGCAAAGACGCGCCTCCAGACCCGGCTGGCGGGCGGCGAGGATCGACAGCTCGGTCGCCCGGTCCGGATAATCGACAAAGGAATAGAGGCAGCGGCGACGCAGCGCGTCCGACAGGTCACGCGTGCCGTTCGAAGTCAGGATCACGTAGGGCCGTGTCTTCGCGGTGATGGTGCCGAGTTCGGGGATCGTCACCTGGAAATCCGACAGGAGCTCCAGCAGATAGGCCTCGAATTCCTCGTCGGCGCGATCGACCTCGTCGAGAAGCAGCACCGGCGCCTTGTCCTGACGGATCGCTTCCAGAAGCGGCCGGGCAAGCAGGTATTTCTCGGAGAATATCCGTTCCTCGATGTCGTCACCGGCACCACCACCTTCGGTAGCGGCCCGGATGGAAAGAAGCTGGCGCTGGTAGTTCCATTCGTAGATGGCGGCGGCCGCGTCGAGCCCCTCGTAGCATTGCAGGCGGATGAGACGGGTGTCGAACAGTTCGGCCAGCGTCTTCGCAAGCTGGGTCTTTCCGACACCCGCCGCCCCTTCGAGCAGCAGCGGCTTGCCGATCGACACGGCAAGATGCAGCGCCATGGCGAGGTCGTCCGAGGCGACATAGCCATGCTCCGCAAGGTCCTGCTTCAAGGTCTTCCAGGTCATCTCATCCATCCGGCAGCAAGCGGGCCGGCGCTTCGCCGACCCGCCATTGCATCGTCAGCCGTGAAGGCCGAGTTCATGCGCCGTCTTCCAGATCCGCCAGTGATCATGGGGCATGTGCGTTTGTGTCAGCCCGAAGGCGCGGAACGCGTCATGTACGGCGTTGGAAAAGGCCGGCACCGAACCAACGTTCGGGCTTTCGCCCACGCCCTTGGCGCCGATCGGGTGATGCGGCGAAGGGGTGACGGTGAAGTCGGTCGTGTAGTGCGGCGTCTCCCAGGCCGTCGGCAGGAAGAAGTCCATCAGTGTTCCCGTCTTCACGTTGCCCATGTCGTCATAGGCAATCTCCTGGCCCATGGCGATGGCGTAGCCTTCCGTCGCACCGCCATGGATCTGGCCCTCGATGATCATCGGATTAATGCGTGTGCCGCAATCATCGAGCGCGTAGAACTGGCGGATCTCGTGTTCGCCGGTATCGACGTCGATTTCCATGACGCAGACATAGGCGCCGAAGGGATAGGTCATGTTCGGCGGGTCGTAGTAGCTTACCGCCTCCAGGCCAGGCTCGAGACCCGGGATCGCCTGGTTGTAGGCGGCGAAGGCGATCTCCTTCATGGTCTTGAAACGCTCGGGCGCGCCCTTGACCGCAAAGCGGTCGACATCCCATTCGACGTCGTCGTCATGGACCTCCAGCAGATAGGCGGCGATCATCTGCGCCTTGGCGCGAATCTTGCGGCCGGCCATGGCGGTCGCCGCCCCCGCGACCGGGGTCGAGCGCGAGCCGTAGGTGCCGAGACCATAGGGTGCCGTGTCCGTGTCGCCCTCCTCCACCGTGATGTCGTCGGCGGGGATGCCTATCTCCGAGGCGAGGATCTGGGCGAAGGTCGTAGCATGGCCCTGGCCCTGGCTGATCGTCCCGAGACGCGTGATCGCCGATCCGGTCGGGTGGATGCGGATCTCGCAGGAGTCGAACATGCCGAGCCCCAGGATGTCGCAGTTCTTGACCGGGCCTGCACCGACGATTTCGGTGAAGTGGGTGAGGCCGATACCGAGCAGCTTGCGGGTTTTTCCGGCCTTGAAGTCCTCGATCCGCTGGGCCTGCTCACGTCGCAGCCCCTCGTAGTCGACAGCTTTCAACGCCTTGTCCCAGGCGGTGTGATAGTCGCCGGAGTCATACTTCCAACCGAGCGCCGAGTGATAGGGGAACTGGTCCTTGCGGATGAAGTTCTTGCGCCTGAGTTCGGCCGCATCCATGCCGAGCTTGATCGCCAGCACCTCGATCATCCGCTCGATGAAATAGGCCGCTTCCGTCACCCGGAAGGAGCAGCGATAGGCGACGCCGCCCGGGGCCTTGTTGGTATAGACCCCATCGACCGCGAGATAGGCGACCGGAATGTCATAGGATCCGGTGCAGATGTTGAAGAAGCCGGCCGGGAACTTGGTCGGATCGGCGCAGGCGTCGAAGGCGCCGTGGTCGGCCGTCACGTGGCACCAGAGGCCGGTGATCCTGCCGTCCTTCGTCGCCGAAATCTTGCCCTTCATCCAGTAGTCGCGGGCAAAGGCGGTCGCCATCAGGTTTTCCATCCGGTCTTCAACCCACTTCACCGGAACGCCGGTGACGATGGAGGCGACGATCGCGCAGATATAGCCCGGATAGACGCCGACCTTGTTGCCGAAGCCACCGCCGATATCCGGCGAGACGATGCGGATATTATGCTCGGCGATGCCCGAAATGAGCGAGGCGACCGTGCGCACCGCATGCGGCGCCTGGAAGGTGCCCCAGACCGTCAGCTTGCCGTTGACCTTGTCCATCGAGGCGACGCAGCCGCAGGTCTCCAGCGGACAGGGGTGGGTGCGGTGATAGTAGACCATCTCCTCGGCCACCACGTCCGCCGAGCCGAGGACCTTCTCGGTCGCGTCTCTGTCGCCCTGTTCCCAGGTGAAGATATGGTTGTGGTGACGCCGCGGCCCGTGCGCGCCCTCGGTCTTGCCGGCGAGGTCCTCGCGCAGCACCGGCGCATCCGGAGCCTCGGCCGCGAACGGGTCGACGACGACCGGAAGTTCCTCGTAGTCGACCTCGACCAGTTCGACCGCGTCGGCGGCGATGTAGCGGTTCTCGGCCACGACGAAGGCGACTTCCTGGCCCTGGAACAGGACCTTGTCATCGGCCAGCACCATCTGGACATCGCCGGCGAGCGTCGGCATCCAATGCAGGTTGAGCGGCGCAAGGTCCGCGGCGGTCAGCACCGCGATCACGCCGGGAAGCGCCTTCGCCTTGTCCGAGTTGATCGACCTGATACGGGCGTGGGCGTAAGGGCTGCGGACGAAATCGCCGAACAGCATGCCGGGCATCTTGATGTCATCGACATAATTGCCCTTGCCCTGGGTGAAACGGGCGTCCTCGACGCGCTTGCGGGAGGAACCGAGGCCCTTGAGGGCTGCAGCGCGTTCGGTGTTCGGGGGTGTCATCTCGTTCATTGTGCCGCCTCCTTGACCGCATTGAGTTCAGCCGCCGCGGCGAGGATCGCCTTGACGATGTTCTGGTAGCCGGTGCAGCGGCACAGATTTCCGGACATGCCGAAGCGGACCTCCTCTTCGGTCGGATCAGGGTTTTCCTGCAGCAGCCGATAGGCGCGCGTGATCATGCCCGGGGTGCAGAAGCCGCATTGCAGGCCGTGATGTTCCTTGAACATCGTCTGCAGCACGTGCAGACCGTCCGGGGTTCCAACGCCCTCGATCGTGGTGATGCTGGCGCCATTTGCCTGGGCTGCGAAGACGGTGCAGGATTTCACCGACCTTCCGTCCATGTCCACGGTGCAGGCGCCGCAATGGGTGGTCTCGCAGCCGATATGGGGACCCGTGATCGAAAGCTCCTCGCGGAGCACGTGAATTAACAGTTCACGGGGTTCTGCAAGCAGTTCCACGGCCTTTCCGTTGACCGTCATCTTGATGTGCGTCTTGCTCATGGGAAACTCCTTCAGGCGCGGGACGCGGCGCGTTCGATCGCGCGGCGCAGGACAACGGCGGCGGCGTGGCGCTTGAACTCCGCCGGACCCTTGTTGTCATCCTGGGGGTTGATGGCCTCGAGCATCGCATTGACCGCGCTTTCAACATCGGCGGCGCCCAGTGCAGTGCCGACCAGCGCTTCGCCGGCCGCCTCGCACCAGACGGGCGTGTCGGAAAGATTGGTCATGGAAATGGACGCGGCGGAACAGCTGCCGCCCGATTTTGCGATCACCACCGCGGCCGCGGCCGTGGCATAGTCGCCGGTCTTGCGCTTCTGCTTCACATAGGCGTGGCCGCCGGCCGGCGCCTCGAAACTCACCGCGGTGAGAATTTCTTCGTCCGTGCGAGCGGTGAAATAGGCAGCCTCATAGAAGTCACGCGCCTTCACCGTGCGAGCCCCATCCGGACCTTGCAGGTGGTAGCTCGCGTCGAGACACTGCATCAGGGCCGGCATGTCGTTGCCGGGATCGCCGTTGGCGACGTTGCCGCCGAGCGTGCCGACATAGCGCACCTGCGGATCGGCGATCTGCAGCGCGGCCTCGCGAAGGATCGGAGCGACATTCGCGAGCGCTGTACTTTCGATCAGTTCGTGCTGCGTCGTCATGGCACCAATGGTGACGCTGCGTCCGTCGATCCGGATGCCTTTCAGAGTGCCGATCTTCTGCAGGTCGACCAGATGCGCGATGTCGGTCATGCGCATCTTCATCATCGGGATGAGGCTGTGGCCGCCGGCGAGCACGCGGGCGCTGTCGCCGAAGTCGGCGATGAGTTTCACCGCCGCCTCGACGGACTCCGGGCGGTGGTATTCAAAGGGTGCCGGTATCATCGATTTCCTCCCAGAAACGAAGCGAGCCGGCAGGCACGCCTCTGATGGAAGGATGAAGGGGACACCCACCGCCGCAACGTCGAAGACCCTGGCGGCGAACGGTTCTGCACGAAATGCGAAATAGCTGCACGAAACGCGCAAAGAGCCGATCGAGCTCGTTAGATGCTCAAGGCGCTGCGAACGCGCGGCACGAAGGCGCGGCTGACGGGAGCGGACTTGAGGGAGGCCACTCCCTCGAACAGACATCGGCCATTGTCCTTGGCGCGCTCGAAGGCCGCCACCTGCTCAATGTTGACGAGGTAGCTCCTGTGGGTGCGCAGGAACTGCTGCGGGTCGAGCCGCTTCTCGACCACGGATATCGAGAGGGGACAGAAGAGCTTTTCATCGGATGTGTAGATGATCGAGTAGTGCCCTTCAGCCCGGATGGCCGCGACCTTGGACGGTTCGACGAAATAGATGCGCTTGTCGCGCTCGTAGGGCAGGCGGCCATGCTCCGGCAGTTGCGCCTCGTTTGCGCCGGCCTGCGGCTGGGGCGTGCTCGTCACCGGAGCGGAGGCGGAAACGGAAGGTGATGCCTCGGACGTGCCGACCAGCACGAAGTTGGTCGCCGTCAGCAGGAACGTCCCGCAGATCACAAAGGCCGACAGCATGACCAGCAGTGCCAGAATGCCGTTGTCGATCAGCGGCGCCACGGCCCCTGACCCTTCGCCCACACGGAAGCCGGTCCAGCCGACGGCGACGAAGTGCACGAGGACGACCGACAGCCCGAAGATGATGGCGCCCAGGAAGATATGGCCGGTCGAGCGGCGAACATAGGAAATCCGCAGGGCCACAATCCCCATAGCCGTCGCGCCCAGGACGGCCAGCACGACGCCCGGCAGCTCGAAGGTCGGCAAGCAGCCGCGAATGCCGGACATGCCGACATAGTGCATGACCACGATACCATTTCCGAGGATCGTCCCGGCGACCGCCGTATGGATCCAGGTGCGCCCGACATAGTGCATGATCAGGATGGCAATGCCGCACATCAGGATGGCGATCAGCGCCGAACCCAGGGTGCTGATTGCGTCATAGCTGATGGGGACAGGCAGGCTCATCGCCAGCATGGCCACGAAGTGCATGGACCAGATGCCGCCACCGAGCGCCATCGATGCCATGACGATCATGAACTTCCGCCGCACATCCGGCAGAGCATTGATGCCCCTCGTGAGCGTCAGGCCCGTAAAGGAAGCCATGATCGACACCGCGATCGAGGCAAACACCAGGACCAGGTCGTAATTGGGTGCCAGCATTCGCGAAAAGCCTGTTCCGGAGCCAATTGCCTTCGAAGACTAGCAAGCTTTACTCAATGCGTCATCCGGTACGAAGGCTGGCATCAGAAGGGGGAGTGCAACCGCATAACGGGCGATGTGCACGAGCGATTACCGTTTGATTGCCGCGGACGACAATTTCGACGAAGCGTGTGCTTGTGCGCCAGCCACGTGCTCGACGGACGATAGAAAATCCGCTCAGGGCATGGACAAACATGACGAGAATGTTCAGGTTAAATCGGGACGGTCGTTTCAGGTTTCTCCAATGGCCTGAACGATAGGGCATCACTGAGATGTCCAGCCGTGCCAGCCCGTCATCACTCTCATACCCGGCGACGTTACGCCGCCTTCAGGAAACGCCATTGAGCTACCGACACTCGATGACCTGCTACACGGAGGGTATCCGGCCGCTCGTGCCTGCGCAGTGGAGGAGTTTCGACGGCATCGTCGGCGTCTACTGGGATGCAGAGGGCCAGTCGGGAGCGAAGGCCTACTACCTCTCTCCCGACCCGCGAATCGTCATCTTCTTCAACGACGTATCGCCGCATATCCAAATGACCAACCGGGAAGGCGGCATCGGACGCGACGCGCGGCCAATGACTCGAGCGGTCTACGTGCCGGCAGGCGTCCCGCTCTGGACGGCCTTCACCTCCTCGCATCGCTTCTCGCATCTCGATATCCACCTTCACAGCGATCGGCTTCTGCGCTTCATCGCCCCTTCCCTGGGAGGAGCGGCCGCACGGTCGATCTTGCGCCGCCCTGTCGAGAGCGAGGATGTCGGACCGATCGAGACGCTGGCGGAGCTACTGGTCCAGGAGCTTGCCGCCCCCGCCAGGCACGCCGTCTATGGCGAAAGCCTCGTCGGCAGCATTGCCACTGCACTTCTCGATCTTCCGGCGGAAGAGAAGGCCCCTACCAGTGGCCGGCTTACGCAGGCGCAGCTGAAGAAGCTGCATGCCCGGTTCGATGCGCGCACCGACGGGCGCCTCAGCGTTGCCGAAATGGCCCAGTCCGTGGGGCTGTCGGAGAGCTGGTTTACCCATGTCTTCAAGCAGACGACCGGCGAAACGCCACAGCAGTGGCAGCGCACGCGCCGCGTCGCGCTGGCACAGAAGCTACTGACGGAGACCGATCTGACGGTCGCCGACATTGCCCTGCAGCTTGGATTCGCCGACCAGGCCCATCTCACCAAGGCGTTCCGCCAGGTCGCCGGCGATACCCCGGCGTCCTGGCGCCGCCTGCAGCGCTTCCGCTAGTTCTCCGCCCGAACTGGTCCAGGCGGGGATTCGCTTGTCACCAGGTCTGGCGCAGCGTGGCGTAGACTGCGCGGCCGGGATTGTAGTAGACGCCGCCGCTGTCCTGGCTCGCAACATGCTTCTCGTCGAAGATATTGCTGGCGTTGAGCTGGAGCGTGGTGTTCTCCCTGATCTCATAGGTGAACGAAGCATCGAACACCACGGCGCTTTCCGAGGCTATGGTGTTTGTAATGTTCGTGAAATACGAGTCGACATAGCGCGCTCCCACACCGAACGTCATGTCACCGCGGATGCCGTTTCCTGGCAGCGTGTAGGTGCCCCAGATGGACGCCATATGCTCAGGCACCCGCATCAGGCGGTTTCCGTCATTCGCTCCACCCGGCTCCTTGATCTCCGAATCGATGTAGGTATAGGCCGCGATCAGGCCGATGTTGTCCGTGATTTCCGCCTTGGCCTCGAGCTCTATGCCGCGATGGCGTACCTCTTCAACCGTGGTCGGCAGATAGGTCACGCTGTCGTATACGGTGATGTTTCCCTTGGTAAGGTCATACACCGATGCCGTGAAGAGCGCCGGAAAGGCCTCCGGTTGATACTTGATGCCCGCTTCATACTGCTTGCCCGTTGTCGGCTCGTTGCCGGCACCCGGAGGCGCAACAGACTCCGCGTAGCTTACATAGGCAGCCAGTTCGTCGGTGATCCTGTAGCTCAGGCCGAAGCGCTTGGTGAACTCGCTGTAATCGCCCTCCTTGACGACGCCGGTGAACAGGTTGGTTTCACGCAGGTCGAGCCAGTCGTTCCGCAGGCCGACGCTTGCTGTCAGCCTGTCGAAGAACGTCAGGTCCTGCTGGACGTAGATGCCCTTGGTTGTCTGGTCGTTGCGCGTGCCTGAATTGGGCGCTGTCGAGGCAGGTCCCCCGGAGTAGACCGGATTCATCCAGTTGATGCTCGGTGCCCCGGGGATATACAGGCCGAAGTTCTGAGAATTGAAGTTGTTGTAGTCGACGCCTGCGAGAGTGCGGCTTTCGAGATCGTTGAAGCGGGTTTCGTACATCAGGTTCGCGTCGATGACGAACTGCTCGCTCGACTTGTCGCTGCCGAAGTAATAGCGGTCCGCCAGATTAGAGCCGTCCGTATACGTCTTCGAGAGGTAGGCCCCTCCAAACGCATCGTCGGACTTCATGTAACGCGCATTGGACCCGAAGCTCAGTCCGTTGCCGAAGTCATGGTCGAGCATCACGTTGTAGGTGTTCCGGTTGGTCGTCCGGAAATAGTAGTCCGGTTCGCCGAAGAAGCGGTCGCGGTCAAAATCGGATCCAAGGGGGTGGCCGCCGCTGCCGGGAACGCCATCCGTGTTCAGGTGGTCGAATACGAACGACAGGCTTGTCAGATCTGTGGGGCGCCATGTCAGCCCACCCATGATGAACTTCTTATTGTCCTGGGAATGATCATACTCGGCATCAGCGTTCTGATAGATGCCGGTCAGGCGATAGGAGAGCGTATCATCTTCGGTGATGTTGTCGCCGAAATCGATCCCCGCTTCCTTGTGCGAGAAGGAGCCCACGGTGCCGTAGACTTCCCCGAAGCGCTCGCTCTTGGGAAGCTTGGTCACGTAGTTCACCGAGCCGCCGGGCTCTGCCGCGCCGAAGCCCGCCGAGCTGGCGCCCTTCAGTATCTCGATCCGCTCGAACGCATAGGGCTCTTCCCGTGCTGCGCCGAAGGTCCGGCCGATCGGCAAACCGTCGCGATAGGTGTAGGGAGTAAAGCCGCGAATGTCGAAGTAGTCGAACCTATCGTCCGACCCATAGAAGTCGGTAACCACGCCGGCCGTGTACTGGACGACCTGCTCGACGGTCGAGGCACCACGGTCCTGGACCTCCTTGGAGGTGATGACCGAAACTGAAGCGGGCGTTTGCAGGACTTCGGTCGGCATCTTGCCGACGCCAGTGGCTTTCTTCGCCACAATTGTGCGGGCGTCATCGTCGCCGTTTCCCGTGCCCTCAATGACGATGGTTTCAAGTTGCGTGCCGCCAGCTGCGTCTGATCCGTCCTGGGCCACGGCTGACGTGGCCCAGATGGCCGCCAATGCCGTGCAACTCAGCAGGACTGCCTGCCACCCTGCCATGCCGACCCCCTTGGGATTACCGCCTCGTCTATCGATCTTCATCATTCAACCCGAAAACTGATCACTATGTTGCTGGAGCCGGCCGCAGCAGCAGCCGGTTGATACGAGCTGCATCTACGGCCTGCATGAGTTCCCCCTCGAAACCCCGGCGGGCGGCAGCGATCGGCCTGTACCTCATCCGCCCATAACTTGATATCTTTAATCCAGTATTGTTGATTCCTCCGGTCTTGTACGAAGCGCCGGAAACTTCCGCCGGGCATGGAGAGAAGCCTGCGGAGGACTTGACGGATGCAATCTAAGCTGACACGGAAACTCCAGTTATCGCCAAGGAGTATCTCCCCCGTTGCTGCGCTTCGTTCTCCTGTCCGCACTCGCGATTGCGTCCTGCCCGCTGTCCGCCACTGGGGCGTCGGCCCAGCAGTCGGGGTATCCGATCACCGTCAAGCATGCGTTCGGTACGACCACCATTGCCAGCAAGCCTGAACGTGTGGCGACCGTCGCCTGGGCGAACCACGAAGTTCCGCTGGCGCTCGGCATCGTTCCTGTCGGATTTGCCGCAGCCAATTTCGGCGACGATAACGGCGACGGGCTGCTTCCCTGGGTAGAAAAGAGGCTGGAAGAGCTAGAAGCAGAGACGCCCGTACTGTTCGACGAGGGCGACGGGATCGATTTCGAGAGCGTGGCCGCCACCAATCCCGATGTGATCCTCGCCGCCTACTCCGGTCTGTCGAAGGCAGACTACGAGACGCTGAGCCAGATCGCGCCGGTCATCGCCTATCCGGAAGCGCCTTGGGCGACCGACTGGCGGGAGATGATCCGCTTCAACAGCGCCGGCCTCGGCATGAAGGAGGAAGGACAGGCGCTGATCGAGCGAATCGAGGCCGACATCGCGAAGGCTAGGAGCGAGCATCCTGAACTCGAGGGCAAGTCGGCAATGTTCGTTACTCATCTGGACATGACCAACCTTAGCGTCATCAATTTCTATACGACCAACGACACGCGGGTGAAGTTCTTCCAGGACCTTGGCCTGAGCATGCCCAGTAGCGTGGCGGAGGCCTCCCGTCCCGGCCAGTTCTCCGGCGGCATCAGCGCAGAGAAGATCGATGCCTTCGATGATGTCGACATCATCGTCACCTATGGCGGCGAGGATCTGAAGAAAGCGCTGGCGGCCGATCCGCTGATGTCGAGAATGCCGGCGGTCGCCCATGACGCGATCGTCATGCTGGGGCGAAATCCCCTCGGCACCGCAGCCAACCCCACGCCGCTCTCCATAGGCTGGGTTCTCGATGATTACGTAGAGCTGCTGGCAGAGGCAGCAGCAAAAACAGAATGACGACGGGCGCGGAGGGGATGCGACTGCTCTGGCTGGCGACGGTCGTCGCTGGCCTCACGCTGCTGCTTGGCCTCTCCGTCGCGGTCGGCACCCGATCCGTCGGCTGGAGCGATGTCGTGGCCGCGCTGGGCGGCGCCAGCGGGACGATCGACCAGGCGGCGGTGGCTGTGCGCATTCCGCGCACCCTTCTGGCAGGCGCGGCCGGGGTTGCCCTGGGACTGGCCGGAGCCATCATGCAGGGCGTCACCCGCAACCCGCTCGCGGATCCGGGGATCCTGGGCGTCAACCTCGGTGCATCACTCGCTGTCGTGGTTGGGGTCGCATGGTTCGGCATCACCTCCTCACAGGCCTTCATCTGGGTCGCGATCCTTGGAGCAGGTGTCACCGCGGTCTTCGTCTACAGCATCGGCTCACTCGGTCGTGGCGGCGCGACGCCGCTCAAGCTTGCCCTTGCCGGTGTGGCGACATCCATCGCCTTCGCATCGCTGGTCGTGGCGATCATCCTGCCACGCGCGGACATTGCCGGAGGCATCCAGTCCTGGCGGATCGGCGGCGTCGGCGGGGCAACCTTCGGCGCCATCGGTGAAGTCACGCCCTTCCTTGTTGGCGGTGTGCTCCTCGCCCTCCTCTCGGCGCGGCGACTGAATTCCCTGGCGCTCGGCGACGAGATGGCAACGGGCCTTGGCGAGCGCGTCGCCCTGGCACGCGCCACCGCAGCGCTCTCGGCAATCCTCCTGTGCGGCGCCACCACCGCCGTGTGTGGACCGATCGGGTTCGTCGGGCTCGTCGTGCCGCATCTCTGCCGCCTGCTGGTCGGCGTTGACCACCGCTGGCTGCTGCCCTTCTCGGCACTTGCAGGGGCCTGCCTGCTCCTTGCGGCGGACGTGATGGGCCGCATCATCGCCCGCCCCAACGAGTTGGAGGTCGGCGTTGTCACAGCCTTCATCGGCGCGCCCTTCTTCATCTGGATCGTCAGGCGGCAACGGGTTCGCGAACTGTGACCATGCAGGCATCTTCGATCGACATCGTCTGGAACGGGCGCGTGAGCCGCATGCGGCGGCGGCGACTGGTGATCGGCTCGCTCCTCACCCTGATCGTGCTGCTTTTTGCCCTGACGCTCATGTTCGGACAGACTTTCACGCCGCCCGGCGAGGTCCTCCGGGTGCTGTTCGGCGAGGAGGTTCAGGGGGCAAGCTTCACCGTAGGGCAGTTACGGCTGCCCCGGGCAGTGCTTGCCGTGCTGACCGGGCTGAGCTTCGGCCTGGGGGGAGCTGCTTTCCAGATCATGCTTCGCAATCCTCTCGCCAGCCCCGATATCATCGGCATCAACCTCGGCGCCAGCTCGGCGGCCGTCTTTGCGATCGTCGTCCTGCAGATGAACGGTCCGGCCGTCTCGGTGTTCGCGGTGGTTGCCGCCCTAGGCGTCGCCATGGCCATCTACGGCCTCTCCTTCCGGGACGGCGTGGCGGGAACGCGGCTGATCCTGATCGGCATCGGCGTTGCCGCAATGCTGGAGAGCTTCATCGCCTACACGCTTTCGCGCGCGCCTGCCTGGAGCCTTCAGGAGGCCATGCGGTGGCTAGCCGGAAGCCTGAACGGCACGCAGACTAGTCAGGCTCCGCCGTTGCTGGTCGCGCTTTTCCTCTTCGGCGGACTCCTGCTCAGCCGTGCCCGCGACCTCGACACACTGAGGCTCGGGGACGATACAGCTGCCGCACTCGGGACGAACGTGACCGCCACCCGCATCATCGTCATGATCGCGGCGGTGGGCGTCATCGCCGTCGCAACCGCAGTGGCCGGACCGGTGTCCTTCGTCGCCTTCCTGGCGGGATCCATCGCGGCCCGTCTTGTCGGCGGAAACGGGTCCATACTATTGCCGGCCGCCCTTGCCGGGGCAGTCCTCGTGATGCTCGCTGACTATGCGGGGCAGTTCCTGCTGCCCAGCCGTTATCCGGTGGGGGTCGTGACCGGTGCACTCGGAGCGCCCTACCTGATCTACCTCATCATACGCGTCAATCGCAGCGGAGGGTCCCTATGACCACTCACACCCTGGCTGCCAAAGCCCTCTCCGCCGGTTACGGCGATACCGCCGTTCTGGACGGCCTGGACCTGGACGTACCTCCCGGCCGGATCACTGCAATCGTCGGTGCCAACGCCTGCGGGAAATCCACCCTGCTGCGCGCAATGTCCCGGCTTCTTTCGCCCCAGAACGGGCAGGTCCTTCTCGATGGTAAGTCGATCCACCACATGCCGCCGCGGCAGCTGGCAAAGACGCTTGGCCTCCTGCCGCAATCGCCTATCGCCCCCGAGGGCATCACCGTAGCCGATCTCGTGGGCCGGGGCCGACATCCTCACCAGGGCATGTTCTCGCGCTGGAGCCGCGGCGACGACGAGGCGGTTGCGGCGGCGCTGGAGAT
>NZ_FO082820.1:3597500-3832500 GCF_000967425.1 Pseudorhizobium banfieldiae | reverse complement strand
GCGGCCCTTCCCTTCTCCAAGGATGCCCAGCATCTTCGCCAGCGGCTCGACTTCCTGCACCGGACGATTGGCGAACCGTGGCCGGATGCCTCGGACGAAGGCCTGCTGGGGCGCCTGGAGGCGTGGTTCGTCCCCTTCCAGGGCGACACCACCAGCCTGGATGACATCCGTCCCGGCAGCCTGACGGAGGGTTTGCGTTCGCTCATCCCGCATGATCTGCAACGTCAGATCGATGCGCTGGCACCCACCCATTTCGAGGCACCGAGCGGACAGCGGCATCCGATCCGCTATGACGGTGACGAGCCGGTGCTGGCAATCCGCGTCCAGGAGCTGTTCGGCCTTAAGACGCATCCGGCGGTCGCAGGCGGACGCCTGCCGCTTCTGCTGGAGTTGACCTCGCCGGCGCATCGTCCGATCCAGACCACCCGCGACCTGCCCGGCTTCTGGAGAGGCTCCTGGAAGGATGTCCGGGCCGAGATGCGCGGCCGCTATCCGAAGCATCCCTGGCCTGAGGATCCTTCCGAGGCAACGCCGACCCATCGTGCCAAACCCCGCGGGACGTGACAGTATGCCGCCTCTGCGGTGACGCAGCGAGATCGTAAAGGCCGCAGATGACTATTCGAGAAGCAGCAACGACGGTAAGCCGCAAGGACCTGGATATTTCCCCGCCGCGGGATTTCAACTCGCGACCCATCAGCCGGAAGTTCCGCCTGGAGACACTGGTGCGGCTCAGATGGCTGGCAGTGGCGGGGCAGACAGTGACCGTGCTTGCCGTTGACCTGCTTCTCGCCTTCCCGTTGCCCTTGCTGCAGGCAGCATTCCTGATCGGCGCGCTGGCGCTCGCCAATATCATGCTGTCGCTCTGGTTCCCTTCAACGCATCGTCTGGGGCCGAAGGCGGCACTCGCGCTGCTGAGTTTCGACCTCCTGCAGATGGCATCGCTGCTCTTCATCACCGGCGGCCTCGCCAATCCGTTCTCTCCGCTGATCTGCGTGCCGGTAATCATTTCCTTCGCCTCGCAGCCGCTTCGTCACGCGATCCCGCTGCTGCTTCTGGCGCTGGCCTGCACGACGGCGCTGGCATTCTCCCCCTACCCGCTCCCCTGGTATCCGGGCGAGACGCTTCGGCTTCAGCCGGTCATGCTGGTCGGCATCTGGTGCGCTATCGTCTCGATGACCTGTTTTGCGGCTTTCTATGCCTATCGCGTCTCCAACGAAGCGACGCTGCTTGCCGACGCTCTGGCAGCGACCGAATTGGTGCTCGAGCGGGAAAAGCACCTGTCGCAGCTCGACGGACTTGCGGCGGCAGCCGCCCACGAACTGGGAACGCCGCTTGCCACAATCAGCGTCGTGGCAAAGGAGATGGAGCGGGAGTTCGGCACCGACGAGCGCCTGCGCGAGGATGTCCAGCTGCTTCGCAGCCAGAGCGAGCGATGCCGCGACATCCTGCAGCGGCTGACCTCCCTTTCCGCGGCAAGCGAAGAGCACATGCGCCGCCTGCCCCTTTCCTCCATGATCGAGGAGGTGATCGCTCCACACCGGCAGTTCGGCATCGAGATTGCGCTCGTCGAGCGCGGCGACCGCGCAACGGAGCCCGTCTGCCTGCGCAACGCGGGCATTCTTTACGGCCTCGGCAATCTCATCGAGAACGCCGTCGACTATGCCCGTCGCCAGGTGACGCTGACGGTGGAGCATGACCGCGAGCGGGTCGTCTTGATCATCGAGGATGATGGGAGCGGTTATTCGCCGGATATTCTTTCTCGCATCGGCGAACCCTATATGACAAAACGGAACAAGGAAGTTGAACGGGCGGGCGGCCTGGGGCTTGGTCTGTTCATTGCCAAGACATTGCTGGAACGGTCCGGCGCCCGACTGACATTCGACAACCGCAGCGGGAACGAGCCGGGAGCGCGGATCAGGATCGAATGGCCGCGCGCCATGCTCGAGGAAGGTTAGCAGCGGCACGTGGTCCGCAACGCGCTTGCAGGCGTTATGACGATGTGACGCTTCTGGAGAGAAGAGATGGACAGAGAGACAACCCCTTCAGTTGCCAATCCGGACGAGGCGATCGGCTCTGATCCGACGCTTTTGATCGTGGATGACGACGGCCCGTTCCTGCGGCGCCTGGCACGTGCCATGGAGGGGCGAGGCTTCGCGGTCGAGGTCGCCGAATCAGTGGCCGAAGGCATTGCCAAGTCGAAGGCTCGCCCGCCCAAGTATGCGGTCGTCGATCTTCGCCTCGGCGACGGCAACGGTCTCGACGTCATCGAGGCGATCCGACAGCTCAGGGAAGACACCAAGGCGATCGTCCTGACCGGCTATGGCAATATCGCCACGGCCGTCACCGCGGTGAAGCTTGGCGCTCTCGATTATCTTGCCAAGCCAGCCGATGCGGACGACATCTTTCATGCGCTGACGCAGCGGCCAGGCGAGAAGGCTGACGTTCCCGAGAACCCGATGTCCGCAGATCGGGTGCGGTGGGAGCACATTCAGCGCGTCTACGAGATGTGCGAACGCAACGTTTCGGAAACGGCGCGCCGGCTGAACATGCACCGGCGGACGCTGCAGCGGATTCTCGCCAAGCGGGCACCGAAATAGAACCTATGCCTCGTCGAAATTCCTGCCGGTGGCCCATTCCGCCATCAGCAGCCGCCGGGCGGCGGCGCGGGAGAAGTTCAGCATCAACGACTTTCGTGTCGCCGGCGCCAGCCGGTGGTCCGGTGCGTCGCGCATGAGGTGCGCGCCATAGCCGTCCGAGAGGAGGAGCCCGCATTCTTCGGGGAAGATGTCGAGCGGCACTTCCCGATGGGTGGCGAAGAACAGCCGGTCGCAATAGGCGCGGTAGTCTGGCCACTTGCAGTCGACCCGGAAGTCCTCGATCGACGTCTTGATCTCTATGATCCAGATCTCGCCCTTCTCCGATACCGTCACCAGGTCGGCACGGCGTCCGTTCGCCAGCACCAATTCAGGTAGCGTCGCGTGGCGCATCTCGTCGAGCAGGATCTGCAGGCCTCGACGGACCATCATGGCCCGTGCCGATTGACGGCCATCAATGAGCGGATTGTCGTTGGCTATGCTGACGAGGGTCATGCGGTCCGTTTAGGCAGGTGAACTTGTTGCAAAAAAGGCAGTGTCGCCGCCAATCGTGGCGTTGGCTGCCCTCCAACGCGCGGCGCGGCTTGCCAAGGCAAACCTATTCGAAAATAACGCGGGAACAAGGACGGTTTCCGTCTGCGTCGCTCACCCATTTTCAAGAGAACTCCATGCGCAGCCGCACAAGCATGATGGTATTCGGCCTCCTGGCAAGCCTTGCCCTGGCCGGATGCTCCACGACGTCCGACACAACGGAAGTTACCCGCGTCGAAACCAGCAAGATCTTCACCGATTCCTACGGCACGGTGACTGATGCCGGGTATGCTCTTCCGGCCATCCCGATCAACCGGCTGGACAAGAAGTTCCACCGGCAGATCGTGTCCTATTCCACGCAGGAGAAACCGGGCACGATCGTCGTCAACACGCGCGAACGTTTCCTCTACTACATCCTGCCGGCCGGCAAGGCCGTCCGCTACGGGATCGGCGTCGGCAAGCAAGGCTTCTCCTGGTCCGGCGAGGCCTATGTCGCCTGGAAGCAGGCATGGCCCACCTGGCATCCGCCGAAGGAAATGGCCGAGCGCAAGCCGGACGTGGCCCGCTATGTGGAGGCCGGCATGGGACCGGGCCTCAACAACCCCCTGGGCGCACGGGCGATGTATCTCTTCAACGAGAAGGGACAGGATACGCTCTTCCGTCTGCACGGCACGCCGGAATGGTCCTCGATCGGCACGGCGGCCTCCTCCGGCTGCATTCGCCTGATGAACCAGGACGTCATCGACCTCTACAACCGCGTGCGGCCCGGCCGGAACGCGAAGGTCGTCGTGATCCAGTAAGGAACGGCCACGTCTTGATCGAAGAGGCCGCCGGAGCAATCCGGCGGCCTCTTCTCTTTTCATCCCTGCAGCTTTGCCTTCAGTTCCAGCCGGCGCCGATGCAGCACCGGCTCGGTGTAGCCGTTGGGCTGCTCGCGTCCCTTCAGCACCAGATCGAGGGCCGCCTGGAAGGCTACCGAATCATCGAAGTTCGGCGCCATCGGGCGATACAGCGGATCGTCCGCATTCTGACCGTCGACGACCGCCGCCATGCGATGCATGGTCTCCACGACCTGCTCCTCGCCCACCACCTTGTGATGGAGCCAGTTGGCCATGTGTTGGGCGGAGATGCGCAGCGTCGCGCGATCTTCCATCAGGCCAATGTCGTTGATGTCCGGCACCTTCGAGCAGCCGACGCCCTGATCGATCCAGCGGACGACGTAGCCGAGGATGCCCTGGGCATTGTTGTCGAGCTCGCGCTGGATCTCCTCCGGCGTCCAGTTCGGACGGGGCACCACCGGAACGGAGAGGATGTCGGAAAGCTTGGCGCGGCTCCGGCTCTTCAGCCCTGCCTGCACCTCCGCCACGTTGACCGTGTGATAATGCGTCGCATGCAGCGTCGCGGCGGTCGGAGACGGAACCCAGGCCGTATTGGCGCCCGCCTTTGGATGGGCGATCTTCTGTTCGAGCATGGCCGCCATCAGGTCCGGCATGGCCCACATGCCCTTGCCGATCTGCGCGTGGCCGGAAAGACCGCATTCGAGACCGATATCGACATTCCAGTTCTCGTAGGCGCTGATCCAGGCAGCCTGCTTCATGTCGCCCTTGCGGATCATCGGACCGGCTTCCATGGAGGTGTGGATTTCATCGCCGGTCCGGTCTAGGAAGCCGGTATTGATGAAGACCACGCGCTCGCGGGCCGCCCGGATGCATTCCTTGAGGTTCACCGTGGTGCGGCGTTCCTCGTCCATGATGCCCATCTTCATCGTGTTCGCAGGCATGCCGAGCGCTTCCTCTACGCGTGCGAATATCTCGCAGGCGAAGGCCACTTCCTCCGGGCCATGCATCTTCGGCTTCACCACATACATGGAGCCGAGGCGCGAGTTCTGGCGGCGACCCTCCGGACCGATGTCGTGCAGGGCGATGAGCGCCGTGACCATGGCGTCCATGATGCCTTCCGGCACCTCACGACCTTCCTGGTCGAGGATGGCGGGGTTGGTCATGAGGTGACCCACATTGCGGATCAGCATCAGCGACCGGCCCTTGAGGCTCGCCGACGTGCCGTCGGCCGCGGTGAAGGCAAGGTCGGGCTCGAGCTTGCGGATGAACGTCTTGCCGCCCTTGGTCACGTCCTCCTGGAGATCGCCCTTCATGAGGCCGAGCCAGTTACGATACACCAGCACCTTGTCTTCGGCATCGACGGCTGCGACCGAGTCCTCGCAATCCATGATCGTCGTGATTGCCGATTCCAGCCGCACGTCCGAGATCTTTGCCGGATCCTCCTTGCCGATCGCCGTGGTCGGATCGATCAGCACCTGAACATGAAGGCCGTTGCGGCGCAGGATCAGGCTTTGAGGCTGTGACGGCTCGCCCGTGTAGCCGGCGAACTGATCAGGATTTGAGAGTTCGACCGTGCGCCCCTCCGGTCCCGCCGCCGTGAGTCTGCCCGAGCTCACGATGAACCCCGTCACGTCGCTCCAGCTGGCGCCCGAGAGCGCAACAGATTCGTCCAGGAAGGACCGCGCCCAGGCGATGACCTTCGCTCCACGGAGCGGGTTGTAACCCTTACCCTTCTCGGCGCCGTCCGTCTCCGGAAGGGCATCCGTGCCGTAGAGGGCATCGTAGAGCGAACCCCAGCGAGCATTCGCCGCGTTGAGGGCGTACCGGGCGTTCATCACGGGAACGACGAGCTGCGGTCCGGCAATCTCCGCAATCTCCGGATCAACATTGCTGGTGGAGACGGTGAAAGCTGGACCTTCCGGCAGGAGGTAGCCGATCTCGCGCAGAAATGCCTCGTAGGCGTCGAGGTCGGCCGGCGCGCCGTTCTGGCGGTACCAGTCGTCGAGTTTTTCCTGCATCTCATCGCGCTTGGCGAGCAGCGCACGGTTCTTCGGCGCCAGGTCGTAGATGATCTGTGCGAGCTGAGAGAAGAAGCGCTCTACATCGACACCGGTTCCCGGGATCGCCTCCTGCATCAGGAAGTCGTGCAGCTTCTCCTCGATTGCGATCCCGTTCTTGTCGATGCGTGCCATGCAGGCCTCCTCCTGTGCCATTTTTGTTGGATTATCCGTGCCAATTTGCGCGGGCAGCCACCGCTGTCAATGCGCCTATTGGCGAACGCGCCGCGTGACCCGCATCGGCAGGCCGTCGCGCGGCTGGGTCGTCAGCTTCTGGACCGGCCAGGGCTTCGTCCCGGGTGTCATGTCGAAACGGTAGCGGCTCATCAGGACGGCGAGCGCGATGACTGCCTCCTGCATCGCAAACGTGGCGCCGATGCAGACCCTGGGCCCCGCGCCGAAGGGCAGGTACTGGAAGCGCCCGATCTTGCCACGGTTCTCAGGCAAGAAACGCTCCGGCATGAAGGCGCGCGGATTATCCCAGTAAAGCTGGTGGCGGTGAAGCGTCCAGGGCATGATGAGAACCGTCACCCCGGCCCTGATCCGAACTGTCTTTCCGTCCGGACTGGTCCATTCGTCGTCGGCGATTGCTGCACGGTTCAACGAAGGAGCCGGCGGGTAGAGCCGCAGGGCCTCCTCGAAGGCCGCCCTTACCATCGGCATGCGGTCCATCCACTCGACCGGCTCAGCGCCGGACGCCAGCACCTCGTCGATCTCGCTTTCCATCCGCTTGCGGATCTGCGGGCTGTTGGCGACACAGTACAGCGTCCATGCCAGCGCCCTTGCCGTCGTCTCGTGGCCGGCGCCGATGAAGGTCAGGATATTGTCCTCGATCTCGTCCATGGTGAGACCATCGGGGCCGGCAAGCTCCAGCAGCAGCGTGAGGAAATCCTGCGGCACGTGGCCCGGGTTCTTGCGCATCTTCTTCTGGCGGAGAGCCATGGTCTTCGCGACGATTTCGCGGAACTTGCCGAGGACACGCTTCCCGCCGATCCGCGTCAACCGCGGCACCCATGGCGGGGCACGCAGAAGGTCCATGGGATCAACGCGGCCCATACGGTGGAGCAGGCTGTCCACATCCTCCGAAAAGTCATTGCTCTCGGTGACGATCTCGCCCGAGAAAAGCGTCTCCGACAGGATGTTGAAGGTGATCTCGGTCATGTCGACCGAAATGTCGAAAACCTCTCCCTCTTCGCCTACTCCTGAATACTTTTCGACGTAGTCCTCCGATTTGTAGAGCATCTGGTCGGCAAAGCTGCGGGCATGCCGCGGCGTGAACACCGGCGCCATGGCCTTTCGCGAGCGCTTCCAGACAGGGCCTTCCGCCGTCAGCAGGCCATCCCTCAGGATCGGCCGCAGTATGAGCTGGCGTATCTCCGACATCTCGTAATTGGCTGCGTTGTCGACCAGGACGTGACGGATCAGGCCTGGGTCGTTGACGATGATCGTTCGTTCCTTCAGGAACTTCGTCTCGATCCATGGCAGCGTGTAGGACGGCTCCCCCCATAGCTCCAGGGGGTTGTTGAACACGGTCCGGATGATCTCCAGCCGAGAAGGCGGTACTGTGCGAGGAATGGGGGCCGGCGGAACGAACGGCTCGGGGCGCATATCCATCGAAGCCCTCCTGAAACTGGTGCAAACCAGGAATATCAGGAGTCAGAGCAGTGATTTCAACTCTTCGAGCTTATCGTTGACGAGCCAGCCATAGTAGTTTTCTTCCGGCAGCCCGCTACGCGCCTTCAGCGCAGCGGCACGCTGCGCCGAGCCGCCCGTATTGTAGAGGGTCGCCGTTATGCCGGGATTGGTCGATATGTCCACGCGCGCGATGGATGCATAATCGTCGATGGATTTGCGGATCGCCGCAGCCATGTAGGCCAGGGACTTGTCAGGATCCATGATCGCCTCGTAGACCCCCGCCGCATCGTTTTCGTCGAGCTTCGGATAACCGGACGACTTGGCTACCATGTCCGACAGCATCAGCGCGGTCAGCGGGTTCACCTGTCCGAGGCCGAAAGTCTGCCCGGCGTAGAAGGGTTGAAAGAAGACGGCGCTGAAACGGTTGTTCGGGAAGGCGATGCCGCCGACCGTGCGGCCACGGAATTCCTTCTCCCACACAACCTCGCGGCAGGTCCACAGACTGTAGGAATCCGCCTTGCCTTCGCATTGACGGAATTCAGGACGGGCAACGAACTCGCTGACGGACTCGTCACCGTGCCCGAAGCGGAAGCGATCCCCGGCATAGGCAGCCGCCTTGATGTAGTAGGACTGGAGCCGGTCGTAGGCGTCGACATTGTAGGTATGCTCACCGACGATCGCGCCGATCATGTGGATCGGGTCCAGCCGGTAGTCGGCCGCAGTCGCCTTGATCTTGGCGATCAGTGCACGATCTCCGGACAGCAGGTCACGGATCTTCTCGTACTTGAGGTCAAAAGTGGTGCGGCCGGCCTGGGTGCGACGGACGGATGCGCCCGGCACCTTCGGCTGTTCGGCGTGGCGATTGCCTTCCGGGACCGCACGAAGACCAGCAGCTTCAGCCGCCGGTATAGTGCTCAGCGCCAGGACAAAGGCGAGTAGAAGTCGTTTCAAGATGTCGGACCTGCAGACTCGGGCAAACGTGGCAGGCCATGTCGGCAGGACCGGCGCGCCAGACTCGCTCTCTTCATCGGAGTTGACGCCAGCCTTTAAGCGATCGGCCGGCGTCATGTCGAGGCGGTGTACATCAACTTGACGTCAAATGCACTAGATCCCTCGCCTGCGTTGCTGCCACGCTACAGGATATAGCGTGACAGATCCGTATCGGCTGCGAGATCTCCTACATGCTCACGCACATAATCGGCATCGATCATCACAGTATTGCCGGCTCGATCGGGTGCGTTGAACGAGATTTCATCCAGCACTCGCTCCATGACCGTCTGAAGGCGGCGGGCGCCGATGTTCTCAACCGACGAGTTCAGATGGACGGCGACATCGGCTAGCGCATCGATGGCGTCCTCCGTGAAGTCCAGGCTTAGCTGCTCTGTCTCCATCAGCGCCTTGTACTGGCGGATCAGACTTGCCTCCGTCTCGGTCAGGATGCGGCGGAAATCCTCCTTCGTCAGCGGGCGCAGTTCGACGCGGATTGGAAGGCGACCCTGCAGCTCCGGCAGGAGATCCGACGGCTTCGCCACATGGAAGGCACCGGAGGCGATGAAGAGGACATGATCGGTCTTGACCGGCCCATATTTGGTTGCGACCGTCGTTCCCTCGACCAGCGGCAGGAGGTCACGCTGCACGCCCTCGCGCGAAACGCCGGCGCCCAGGCCGCCGTCACGGGCTGCGATCTTGTCGATCTCGTCGAGGAAGACGATGCCGTCATTTTCCACCGCGCGTACCGCCTCGCGCTGGATGACCTCATTGTCGATGAGCTTGTCGGATTCATCCCTGATGAGTTCGCCATAGGACTTGGAGACGGTGGTTCGCACCTTCTTGGTGCGGCCTCCGAGGGCCTTGCCGAACATTTCCGAGAGGTTCAGGACACCGATATTGGCGCCGGGCATGCCCGGGATCTCGAAACCGGGCATGCCGGAGCCGCTGTCGGCCACCTCGATCTCAATCTCCTTGTCGTCCAGCTCACCATTGCGGAGCTTCTTGCGGAAGCTGTCGCGGGTTGCCGGCGACGCGGTTGGGCCAACCAGCGCATCGAGGACACGTTCTTCGGCACTCATATGCGCCTTCGCCTGCACCTCGGCGCGCTTCTTCTCGCGCACCAGGCCGATGCCGACCTCGACGAGGTCGCGGATGATCTGCTCGACATCGCGGCCGACGTAGCCAACCTCGGTGAACTTGGTGGCCTCGACCTTGATGAAGGGGGCGCCGGCAAGCTTTGCCAGACGCCGCGAGATCTCGGTCTTGCCGACACCGGTCGGGCCGATCATCAGGATGTTCTTCGGCATCACCTCATCGCGCAGGCTCTCGTCGAGCTGCTGGCGACGCCAGCGGTTGCGCAATGCGATAGCCACGGCGCGCTTGGCATCGTGCTGCCCGATGATGTGACGGTCGAGTTCGGAGACGATCTCGCGGGGGGAGAAGTTTGTCATGATGTCCTCTTGGCGTTCCTGCCGCCCGGCTCCCGAAAGCCCGGGCGGGGACCCATTCCTGAATGTCATTACTCGGCGTCCAGCGCCTCAACAACGAGATTGTGGTTCGTGTAGACGCAAATCTCGGCGGCGATATCGAGCGCGGTGCGGGCTATTTCCTCCGCCGACCTGTCGCTGTCCATCAGTGCCCGCGCCGCCGCATACGCATAGTTCCCACCAGAACCGATGGCGATCGTGCCGTGCTCGGGCTCCAGCACATCCCCATTGCCGGTGACGGCGAGCGTGATGGTCTTGTCGGCCACCAGCATCATCGCCTCGAGATTGCGAAGATACTTATCGGTCCGCCAGTCCTTGGCTAGTTCCACGGCAGCCCGCATCAACTGACCGGGATATTGCTCGAGCTTCTTCTCCAGCCGGTCGAGCAGCGTGAAGGCATCCGCCGTTGCGCCGGCAAAACCGGCTATCACCTCACCCTTGCCGATGCGGCGGACCTTGCGGGCGTTGCCCTTCATCACTGTCTGGCCGAGGCTCACCTGGCCATCGCCAGCCATGATGACCTTGCCGCCCTTTCGGACCGTTATGATCGTTGTCATTCTTTACCCGTTTGCCTCGAAGGCTCCTTGCGTTGGAGGCTTTGCGCCCTGTTGATGCCTATGTAAGCGGGGATCTCATGATTGCAAATCAAGCCGAGCCTATCGGAAGGCGCGCCGCGCTTTTGCTGGATATTTGGCAGGCCGCCTGTTATGGAGCGCACGACACTCGCATGGAGCAGACAATGGCCGAAATCGCCGCGCGCATGGGATCGGTTTCCCGCAAGACGAACGAGACATCGGTCTCCGTCACCGTCAACCTCGACGGAACGGGAACCTCGCAGATCTCCACGGGCGTCGGCTTCTTCGATCACATGCTCGACCAGTTGGCCCGCCACTCGCTGATCGACATGGAGATCGCGGTCGAGGGCGACCTCCATATCGACGACCACCACACGGTTGAGGATACGGGCATCGCGATCGGCCAGGCGATCTCCCGGGCCCTCGGCGACCGCCGCGGGATCACGCGCTATGCCTCGCTCGATCTTGCCATGGACGAAACGATGACCAAGGCAGCGGTCGACCTGTCGGGCCGACCCTTCCTGGTCTGGAATGTCGAGTTCAGTTCCCCGAAGGTCGGCAGCTTCGATACGGAATTGGTGCGTGAATTCTTCCAGGCATTCGCCCAGAATGCCGGCATCACGCTGCACATCTTCAACTACTACGGCGCCAACAACCACCATATCGCCGAGACCTGCTTCAAGGCGGTGGCACGTTGCCTCCGAACGGCAACCGAGATCGACCCGCGCCAGGCAGGCCGTGTCCCCTCCACGAAGGGAACGCTGGTCTGAGCGGCCAAGGAGCAAAGTTGAAGAGTTATCTTATTCTCACCCCTCCGGGCACAGATCCGGATCACGAGAAGACCGTGATCCTTGCCGACCGCTTCTCCTGGCTTGCGCTGTTCTTTCCATGGATCTGGCTCCTGACCAAGCGGCTGTGGCTCGCGGCACTGGCTGTCTTCCTTGCACAGGTTGCCGCCGGCCAGCTGATGCAGGTTTCCGGATTTGCGGTGGTGGGATTTCTCGCCGCCCTTTCCATCAATCTTCTCGTTGCACTGGAAGGACGGCACTTCTATAGCGAGAGCCTCATCCGGCGCGGGTGGGCGCTGCAGGACGTTGTCATGGCAGCGGATCTCGATACCGCCGAGGAAATTTACTTTGCAGGCCTGCCTCAGGCTTCGACGGCCCCGGTCGCCGCTGCCAACTGGGTAAATTCCGTTCGCACCCCCTCCGCAGCAGGGTGGGACCGTGGCGGGATTGGCCTCTTCGACCAGGGAGGACGCTGATGCGCGTCGCGATCATCGACTACGGCTCCGGCAATCTCAGGTCTGCGACCAAGGCCTTCGAACGTGCCGCGCACGAGGGGGGCCTAAGTGCCACGGTCGAGCTGACCGACAAGGCGGATGTGGTTGCCGCGGCCGATCGGATCGTCCTGCCGGGCGTCGGCGCCTATGCAGACTGCCGCGCCGGGCTCGACGCCGTCCCCGGAATGCACGACGCGCTGGTTCAGGCGGTCGAGAAAAATGGCCGGCCCTTCTTCGGCATCTGCGTCGGCATGCAGCTCATGTCATCCCGCGGGCTCGAGAAGACGGTCACGCATGGCCTTGGCTGGATCGAAGGCGACGTCAGGGAAATGGAGCCTTCCGATCCGAACCTGAAGATCCCGCAGATTGGCTGGAATACGCTCGACCTGAAGCGCCCTCACCCTCTCTTCGATGGAATCCCGACCGGACCGGATGGACTGCACGCCTATTTCGTCCACTCCTATCATCTGGCGGCAAAGAACCCGCAGGACGTCGTGGCGACCACCGACTACGGTGGACCAATGACCGCCTTCGTGGCCCGCGACAACATGGCCGGCTCGCAATTCCACCCGGAGAAGAGCCAGACCCTGGGTCTCGCACTGATCGCCAATTTTCTGCGATGGAAGCCCTGAAGCATGATCCTCTTTCCCGCCATCGACCTCAAGGACGGCCAGTGCGTGCGCCTCAAGCTCGGCGACATGGAGCAGGCCACCGTATATAATGCTGACCCGGCAGCCCAGGCGAAAGCCTTCGAAGACCAGGGCTTCGAGTGGCTGCATGTGGTCGACCTGAACGGCGCCTTCGCCGGCGAAAGCGTCAACGGCGCGGCCGTAGATGCTATCCTGAAGGCAACGAAGAACCCGGTGCAGCTCGGTGGCGGCATTCGCACGCTCGCACATATCGAGAACTGGCTGTCGCGCGGACTGGCGCGCGTCATCCTCGGCACCGTGGCGGTGCGCGATCCCGCACTGGTCATCGAAGCCTGCAAAGAATTTCCCGGCAAGATCGCCGTCGGCATCGATGCCAAGGGCGGCAAGGTCGCCGTCGAGGGCTGGGCGGAGGCTTCCGAGCTCGGCGTCATCGAGCTCGCCCAGAAGTTCGAAGGCGCCGGCGTCTCAGCGATCATCTACACGGACATCGACCGCGACGGCATCCTGACCGGCATCAACTGGGAGTCGACCCTAGAACTCGCGAATGCGGTGTCGATCCCCGTCATCGCCTCCGGAGGCCTTGCATCGATCGACGACATACGGCGGATGCTGCAGCCTGATGCCGCACGTCTGGAAGGCGCGATATCCGGTCGCGCGCTCTATGACGGCCGGATCGATCCGGCCGAGGCGCTGGCGCTGATCCGCAAGCAGAAAGGAGAGGCCGCATGAGCCTCAAGGCCCGCGTCATCCCGTGCCTCGACGTCAAGGACGGTCGCGTCGTCAAGGGTGTCAATTTCGTCGACTTGATCGATGCCGGCGATCCGGTCGAGGCGGCCAAGGCCTATGACGCCGCCGGCGCTGACGAGCTCTGCTTCCTCGACATCACCGCGTCTTCGGATAATCGCGAGACCATCTTCGACGTCGTTGCCCGAACCGCAGACCATTGCTTCATGCCGCTGACGGTCGGCGGCGGCGTACGCAGCGTCGGCGATATCCGGAGGCTTCTGCTTGCCGGCGCGGACAAGGTTTCGATCAATTCCGCCGCCGTGAAAAGCCCGGATTTCGTTGCCGAGGCCGCCGACAAATTCGGCAATCAGTGCATCGTCGTGTCGATCGATGCCAAAAAGGTCTCTTCGGCCGGAGAACTGGATCGCTGGGAGATCTTCACCCATGGCGGTCGCCAGGCCACGGGCATCGATGCGCTGGAATTCGCCGCCAAGGTTGTCGACAAGGGCGCCGGCGAGCTGCTGGTCACCTCGATGGACCGCGACGGCACCAAGAGCGGTTACGACATTGCGCTGACCAAGGCGATTGCCGACAGCGTGAAGGTTCCGGTCGTCGCCTCCGGAGGCGTCGGCACGCTCGATGACCTCGTGGCCGGCATTCGGGACGGTCATGCCACCGCCGTTCTGGCGGCCTCGATATTTCACTTCGGGACCTATACCGTCGGCGAAGCCAAGCGTTACATGGCCGAGCACGGCATCGCGATGCGGCTATACTGACGTCGCTGGAGACAGAAGATGAGCGATTTCTCCCTCAGCGATCTCGAGCGGATCGTCGCAACGCGTGCCAAGGCTGCAACCGATGAGTCCTGGACGGCGAAACTCGTAGCCGCCGGTCAGACAAAGGCCGCCAAGAAACTCGGTGAGGAAGCCGTCGAGACGGTGATCGCCGCGGTTTCGCAGGGGCGGCCGGAGTTGGTGAGCGAAAGCGCGGACCTCCTTTATCACCTAATGGTCGTATTGAATATCGCCGGGATTCCGCTCAAGGATGTGCTGGACGAACTTCAGCGGCGGACCGCCCAGTCCGGCCTGCAGGAAAAGGCGAACCGTCCATCATGACCCCGGCAGCGCAACCGGCTGAAGGCACCGAGCAATCCTCTTCCGCGACCTACTCGCCCTACCACGTCTTCACATCGGCGGAGTGGGCGCGTTTCCGAGCGGATACGCCTTTGACGCTGACTTTCGACGAGGTGGCACGGCTGCGCTCCCTCGACGACCCGATTGATCTCGACGAGGTCCGGCGCATCTACCTGTCGCTGTCACGGCTTCTTTCGGCGCATGTGGAGGCTTCGCTGCTGCTGTTCCAGCAGCGCAACCGGTTCCTCAGCCTGTCCGACGTCACCAAGACACCCTTCGTCATTGGCATTGCGGGCTCCGTGGCGGTCGGCAAGTCCACGACGGCGCGTATCCTGAAGGAGCTGCTGGCCCGCTGGCCCTCCAGCCCGAAGGTGGACCTGATCACCACCGACGGCTTTCTCCACCCCAATGCAGTGCTCAGGCGCGAGAACCTGATGGAACGGAAGGGCTTTCCGGAAAGCTACGACATCGGCGCGCTGTTGCGCTTCCTCTCGGCGATCAAGGCCGGCCAGCCGAACGTCAAGGCACCACGCTATTCCCACCTCACCTATGACGTGCTCCCTGATGAATTCACTGTAGTCGATCGCCCGGACATCCTGATCTTCGAAGGCATCAACGTGCTGCAGTCCCGCGATCTGCCGGCGGATGGCAAGTTCGTGCCCATGGTTTCGGACTTCTTCGACTTCTCGATCTATATCGACGCGGACGAGGCGCTGATCCATAACTGGTATGTCGAGCGCTTCATGAAGCTTCGCAACACAGCTTTCCGTGATCCGAATTCCTTCTTCCACCGCTATGCAACCATCAGCGAGGATGCGGCGCGCGCGATCGCCGAGGGGCTGTGGGAGAACATCAACCTGAAGAACCTGCGGCAGAACATCCTGCCGACCCGCCCCCGCGCTGACCTCATCCTGCGCAAGGGCTCGAACCACCTGGTCGAGACGGTCGCACTGCGCAAGCTCTGATCAGGGGTTGACCCGTCTCAAGGTCAAGTTGATGCGTCCGCCGTTCCTCAGCAATGTCGAGGTCTCCGGGTAGACCCGGTCCACCCCGTGGAAGCAGAGGCGCCCCGCTCCTCCGAGGACGAGCACGTCTCCGCTCGTCAGGCGGAATGAGTGTGTCGGTTCCTTGCGTTCCGTTCCGCCGATCCGGAAGAGACAGGTGTTTCCGAGCGAGATGGAGAGAACGGGGGCGGACAGATCCGTTTCGTCCTTGTCCTGATGCAGACCCATGCGTGCCTGATCGTCATAGAAGTTGACGAGGCACGCCTCTGGCGGCTTGGGGTAGTCGGCAATCTTCGCCCACAGTTCCAGAAGCCGTGACGGGATCGCAGGCCACGGCCGACCGGTCACGGGATGGGCGGCCTGGTAGCGATAGCCGCACTCTTTGTCCGTCACCCAGCCGAGGGGGCCGCAATTCGTCATTCGGACCGACATCGGCTTGCCGGTACGCGGCATCTCGGGAACATAGAGCGGTGCTTCCGTGACCACCTGCCTGATTTCGTCGACAAGAGCCTCCTGGCCCTTTCGGTCAAGATATGCAGGCAGGTAGCGAACTCCGTCGTGCAGAGCTGTCATCCGATCAGTCTCCCGCCGGCTTTCCACGCATCTTCTTTACTTCCGATCGGCCGGCCTTTGCTTTGAGACGCCGTTCGACCGAGCCCTTGGTGGGCTTGGTCGCCCGTCGTGGCGGCGGTGGCGGTTCGGATGCCTTGAGGATCAACTCCTTCAGCCTCTCTCTCGCATCCTCGCGATTGCGGTCCTGGCTGCGAAACCGGTTCGCCTCGATCATCAGTACGCCATCCTTCGACATCCTGCGCCCGGCCAGACGAATGGCAGCCGCCTTGATACGGTCCGGCAGCGACGGAGAATCGGCGAGGTTGAAGAAGAGTTGGACGGCAGTCGAGACCTTGTTGACGTGCTGGCCGCCCGCGCCGCCAGCCAGCACGAACTGCTCTGTCAATTCCCAGCCGGCAATGGTGATGCGATCGTTAATATAGAGCGGGTTGCTGGCCATGGTCGCCTCCGGTGGCCTCTATCCCATAAACAATGGACAAAGAAAACCGCCGGACGTTGGGGCCCGGCGGTCATATGCTAGTCAGTTCGAGTGGCTTACTCGGCCGCATTCAACAGCACAGGGGCGGCATCACGCACCCGGCTGTCGACATGGTCCTCGAACTTTTCGAAGTTGGCGATGAACATCGAGACGAGCTTCTTCGCCTGCTGGTCGTAGGCAGCACCATCGGCCCAGGTCGAGCGTGGGTCGAGAATGGCGGTGTCGACACCCTCAACCGCAACCGGGACCGCAAAGCCGAAGTTCGGGTCGGTGCGGAACTGCGCGGTTCTGAGGTCCCCGGTCAGGGCCGCCGTCAGGAGCGCGCGCGTCGCCTTGATCGGCATGCGACGCCCGACGCCATAAGCACCGCCAGTCCAGCCCGTGTTGACGAGCCAGCAATCGACGCCATGGCGATCGATCAGGTCGCGTAGCAGGTTGCCGTATTCCGCCGGATGGCGCGGCATGAACGGCGCACCGAAGCAGGTGGAGAACGTCGCCTCCGGCTCGGTCACGCCCTTTTCTGTACCGGCCACCTTGGCCGTGTAGCCGGAGAGGAAGTGGTACATGGCCTGCTCGGGCGTCAGCCGGGCGATCGGCGGCATGACCCCGAAAGCGTCAGCCGTCAGCATGATGATCGTCTTCGGATGGGGCGCGATCCCCGTCGCCGATGCATTCGGGATGAAATGCAGCGGATAGGCCGAGCGGGTGTTCTCCGTCAGCGACGCATCGTCGAAATCCGGAACACGGTTTTCATCCAGGACCACGTTTTCCAGCACGGTGCCGAAGCGGCGGGTTGCGGCATAGATTTCCGGCTCCGCTTCGGCGGAAAGACGGATCGCCTTGGCGTAGCAGCCACCCTCGAAGTTGAAGATGCCGTTCTCGCCCCACCCATGCTCGTCATCGCCGATCAGCGTGCGGCTCGGATCGGCCGACAGGGTCGTCTTGCCGGTGCCCGAGAGGCCGAAGAAGACGGCCGCATCGCCACCCGGACCGACATTGGCCGAGCAGTGCATCGGCATGACATGCTTTGACGGAAGCAGGTAATTGAGAACGGTGAAGACCGACTTCTTGTTTTCCCCGGCATAGGACGTGCCGCCGATGAGCACGATGCCGCGGGTCAGGTCACAGGCGATGACTGTTTCCGTCCGGCAGCCGTGACGGGCCGGGTCGGCACGGAAGCTCGGCAGGTTTATGATGGTCAGCTTCTGAACGAAGGTCTCGAGCGAAGCGCGGCTCGGCCGAATTAGGAGGTTGCGGATGAACAGCGCGTGCCAGGCCAGTTCGGTCACCACCCGTGTCGGAAGCGCGTTTTCCGGGTCGGCACCGCCGATCAGGTCCTGGACATAGAGGGTCTTGCCAGCCGCATGAGCCAGCATGTCCTGATGCAGAATCTCGAAGCGTTCCGACGACATGGGCCGGTTGTTGTCCCACCAGATGACATCCTCGGTCGTGTCATCGCGCACGATGAACTTGTCCTTCGGCGAGCGACCCGTGTGCTGGCCGGTGACGGCCCGCAGTGCGCCGTCCGCCGTCAGGTCGCCTTCCCGGTTGCGGATCGCTTCTTCGTAAAGTTCCGTTTCCGAGAGGTTGTAATTGACGCGGGAAACGTCTTGGAAGCCGATCGCCGCTATCCCATTGGACGGATTGTAAAGTCCGAGCTCCTGCATGCGCGCCTTCCTTCCTTGGCGTTGTATGTGGCCCTCAACTAGCGCCGGGCTTCACAAAGAGCAAGTAGGGTGGACGGCGATAAGCCAACAATATCAATAAATTAATCGATTTAAAAAAATTTATTTCTTCTTAAATCGGTTTAGGTCGCGTTTTAACCCAGACCTAGCACCCCTCGCTTGAGTAGAGGGATTGTGACTCCCTGCCCCCGATCCCTTGCCTTGCCACAATTTGTTCCACCTTTATACTCAAAAACGCGCATCGTCGGAACACCGACGCGGCTGGGATACTCCTGGAGATGCGCACGAATGGTAGTGGAGACAGAGAGCATGCAGACAATCGCCCTGGTGGACGACGACCGCAATATCCTCACGTCAGTGTCGATTGCACTGGAGGCCGAGGGCTACAAGGTCGAGACCTACACGGACGGCGCATCCGCACTTGACGGGCTTCTTGCCCGGCCGCCGCAGCTGGCGATCTTCGACATCAAGATGCCCCGCATGGATGGCATGGAACTGCTGCGCCGGCTGCGGCAGAAGTCGGACATACCGGTGATCTTCCTCACATCGAAGGACGAGGAGATCGACGAATTGTTCGGCCTCAAGATGGGCGCCGATGACTTCATTACCAAGCCCTTCTCCCAGCGTCTGCTGGTGGAGCGCGTCAAGGCCATACTTCGCCGGGCGAGCGCTAGGGAGACCTTGGGGGCAGTCGGCAGCAAGGCGGGAACGGAGGCCCAGCAGGCCCGTACGCTGGAACGCGGGCAGCTCCTGATGGACCAGGAGCGTCACACCTGTACCTGGAAGGGCGAGCCCGTCACCTTGACCGTGACCGAATTCCTGATACTCCACTCGCTCGCCCAGAGGCCCGGAGTGGTGAAGAGCCGCGACGCGCTCATGGACGCGGCCTACGATGAACAGGTCTATGTCGACGACCGGACGATCGACAGTCACATCAAGCGCTTGCGAAAGAAGTTCAAGATGGTCGACGTCGATTTCGACATGATCGAGACCCTCTATGGGGTGGGTTATCGCTTCCGCGAAGCCACCTGACCAGGGCAATCGCTTCACCGTAGGAGCCGCGCCAGGACGGGAGATCGGCCTGTCCCTTGAAAGGACAATGCGTGGCAGACCAACTGCTCGACGAAGATATGCTTGACGCCTCCGATGCGGAGATGCGCCGGACGCGTAGGCGCATCTGGTCGCGTCCGTTCATTCTCATCCGACGTGTCTTCGGTCACGCCGTCTTCTCCAGCCTGACAAGGCGGATCCTGTTCTTCAACATCGCAGCCACGGTCGTGCTGGTGGGCGGTATCCTGTACCTCAACCAGTTCCGCGAGGGGCTGATCGACGCACGCGTCGAGAGCCTGCTGACCCAGGGCGAGATCATCGCCGGAGCAATCTCGGCCTCTGCCTCGGTCGATACGAACTCCATCACCATCGATCCGGAGAAGTTGCTCGAGTTGCAGGCCGGGCAAAGCATCACGCCGGTCCCCAATGACGAGGACCTTGATTTCCCGATCGATCCGGACCGGGTCGCACCCGTCCTGCGGCGGCTGATCTCGCCGACCCGAACGCGGGCCCGGCTTTTCGATGCGGATGCAAATCTCCTTCTCGACTCCCGGCATCTCTATTCCCGCGGCCAGGTGCTCCGTTTCGACCTGCCACCGGTCGAGCAGGAGTCGGTGAGCTGGAACGACCGCATCGTCGGCCTGTTCAACCGCATGCTCCAGCAGCGCAACCTGCCGGTTTACTGGGAAGCGCCCGGCGGCGACGGGTCGATTTATCCGGAGGTTATGAATGCCCTTACCGGCGTGCGGGGAGCGGTTGTCCGCATCAATGACAAGGGAGAGCTGATCGTTTCGGTCGCGGTTCCGGTGCAGCGCTTCCGCGCCGTCCTCGGCGTGCTGCTCTTGTCGACCCAGGCGGGCGATATCGACAAGATCGTCCACGCCGAACGGCTTGCGATCATGCGGGTCTTCGGCGTTGCGACGCTCGTAAACATCCTCCTGTCGCTCCTCCTTTCCTCGACCATAGCCAATCCCCTTCGACGTCTGGCGGCAGCGGCAATCCGCGTCCGCCGCGGCGCCAAGCAGCGCGAGGAAATTCCCGACTTCGCCTATCGTCAAGATGAGATCGGCAATCTCTCCATCGCGCTTCGGGAGATGACCACGGCGCTCTACGACCGCATCGATGCGATCGAGAGCTTCGCCGCAGATGTCAGCCACGAGTTGAAGAACCCGCTGACCTCGCTTCGTAGCGCCGTGGAAACCCTGCCGCTGGCGAAATCGGACGATGCAAAGCGGCGCCTGACGGAGATCATCTTCCATGACGTACGCCGTCTCGACCGCCTGATCAGCGACATTTCCGACGCCTCGCGCCTCGATGCGGAACTAGCCCGTACCGATTCCACGCCGGTCGACCTGCGCGTGCTGCTCGGCAATCTCGTCGACATCTCCCGGCAGATCCGCAATGGCCGCAAGCCGGTTGAGATCGATCTTGCAGTGGATGCCAAGGGGGCCAAGCAGGACTTCATCGTCAACGGACACGACCTGCGGCTCGGTCAGATCATCACAAACCTCATCGAGAATGCCCGTTCCTTCGTACCCGACGATGGCGGTCGCATCTCCATACGCCTCTCACATTCTCGCGGCCGCGTGAACGTCACCGTCGAAGACAATGGCCCAGGCGTTCAGGCGGAGGATATCGACCGCATCTTCGAGCGATTCTATACCGACCGCCCCGAAGGCGAGAGCTTTGGACAGAATTCAGGCCTAGGCCTCTCGATCAGCCGTCAGATCGCCGAAGCTCACAACGGCACGCTCAGGGCCGAAAATATTGTCGACGCAAGCGGCACGGTCAAAGGAGCCCGTTTCGTGCTCTCCCTGCCGGCTGGAGAGCCTGCATGACAGGTGGCCAGGTCAATATTCACGCCACCGCGATCGTGGTCGGAACGGTAGGCCTGCTTTTTATCGGTCCGTCGGGAGCCGGCAAGTCGCTGACGGCCTTCACCTGCCTTGCGGCCGCCTGGCGCGCCGGCATTTCCGCGATGCTACTTGCCGATGACCGGGTCTTGCTGTCGCGAGAAGACGATTGTTTGATGGGAGGATGCCCGGATGCCATCGCCGGTCTGATCGAAATACGCGGCAGCGGGATTGCCCGCGTTCCCCATGTGGCCGCTGCACCGCTTCATCTCGCAGTCAAGGTTGGCGCGATGGAAGCGATGGAGCGGCTACCTCCGGAAGGCGAACGCTTCTCCATCGACGGCGTCGGTACGCTGCCGCAGCTCCGGTTGGCGGCACATGTCGCCGATCCGCTGGCGATAATCGGTGTGTTTTTCCCCGATATCGGCCTGCCGCCGCCCTTTCCGTGCTGAAAGCTACGGATTTTTGACTTGCACTTGATGTCTACATGGCGAAGATGGCTTCCCACCGCTGGACGCCTCTTTTGCAGTGCGATATGGGCTGCGCGTTGCCAGAGCAGGGGGAATTGATGATCGGACTTGTGCTTGTCACCCACGGCAAGCTGGCGGAGGAATTTCGACACGCGCTTGAGCATGTCGTCGGTCCGCAGAAATACATTGAGACGGTCTCCATCGGGCCTGAAGATGACATGGACCGGCGGCGTCAGGACATCGTCGATGCGGTAGCTGTTGCCGATGATGGGCATGGCGTCATCATCCTCACAGACATGTTCGGCGGCACGCCATCCAACCTTGCCATCTCCGTCATGGACGGCGGGCGGATCGAGGTCATCGCGGGTGTCAACCTTCCAATGCTGATCAAGCTCGCCGGCGTCCGCGGCGACAACGACATGAACCGGGCGCTTCTGGAGGCCAGCGAGGCGGGCCGGAAGTACATCAATGTCGCAAGCCGTGTCCTGAGCGGCAAGTAAGCGAACCCAGCATGTCAGTCCATTCCCGTGAGCTCCTCATCGTTAACAAGCGCGGCCTGCACGCCCGCGCCTCGGCGAAATTCGTCCAGACGGTTGCCAAGTTCAACGCCGAAGTCACCGTTACCAAGGACGGTACGACGGTTGGCGGAATGTCGATCATGGGGCTTATGATGCTGGCCGCCAGTCCCGGCTGCAGCGTCGAAGTCACGGCGGCGGGGCCGCAGGCGGCGGAGGTGCTCAGTGCGCTGGAGAGCCTTGTAGCCGACAGGTTCGGCGAAGAAATCTAGGAACACATAAAGACATAAGCACTTCTTTATGTGTCGTTGCTTCCAATAAGCAAGCCTGCTACACCAGCCTCCAGAATGCGAGAGGTGACGCCTCAGGGCGCGCAAACCCCAGCTGGAGAGCTTGATGAGCACGGACAAGGACTACATCGTGGCTGATATCGGACTTGCCGCCTATGGCCGCAAGGAACTCGACATCGCCGAAACGGAAATGCCCGGCCTCATGGCCTGCCGCGAGGAGTTTGGCGAGAGCAAGCCGCTGAAGGGTGCCCGGATCTCCGGCTCGCTGCACATGACCATCCAGACCGGGGTCCTGATCGAGACGCTGAAGGCGCTCGGTGCCGATGTGCGCTGGGCTTCCTGCAACATCTTTTCTACCCAAGACCATGCCGCCGCAGCGATCGCCGAAGCCGGTATTCCTGTCTTCGCGGTGAAGGGCGAGTCGCTCATCGAGTATTGGGAGTACACTGACAAGATCTTTCAGTGGACCGACGGCGGCCTGTCCAACATGATTCTCGACGATGGCGGCGATGCCACCATGTACATCCTGCTCGGCGCACGCGCCGAGGCGGGCGAGGATGTGCTGTCCAACCCGACCTCCGAGGAAGAGGAAATCCTGTTCGCGCAGATCAAGAAGCGCCTGCAGGCCTCGCCAGGCTGGTTCACCAAGCAGCGTGACGCAATCAAGGGCGTGTCCGAAGAGACGACCACTGGCGTCCACCGTCTCTACGAGCTCTCCAAGAAGGGCCTGCTCCCCTTCCCCGCCATCAATGTCAACGACTCCGTCACCAAGTCGAAGTTCGACAACAAGTACGGCTGCAAGGAATCGCTGGTCGACGGTATCCGCCGCGGCACGGACGTGATGATGGCCGGCAAGGTCGCCGTCGTCTGCGGCTACGGCGACGTCGGCAAGGGATCGGCCGCGTCGCTTGCCGGTGCCGGCGCCCGCGTAAAGGTCACGGAAGTGGATCCGATCTGCGCATTGCAGGCCGCAATGGACGGCTTCGAAGTGGTCGTACTGGAGGACGTCGTGGACAGCGCCGATATCTTCATCACCACCACCGGCAACAAGGACGTCATCCGCATCGACCACATGCGGGCCATGAAGGACATGGCGATCGTCGGCAATATCGGCCATTTCGACAACGAAATTCAGGTGTCCGCATTGCGCAACCTGAAGTGGACCAACATCAAGCCCCAGGTCGACCTGATCGAGTTCCCGAAGGGCAATCGGATCATCCTTCTCTCGGAAGGACGCCTGCTGAATCTTGGCAACGCCACCGGGCACCCGTCGTTCGTGATGTCGGCGTCCTTTACCAACCAGGTGCTTGCGCAGATCGAGCTCTTCACCAAGCAGGGCCAGTACAAGAACGAGGTCTACATCCTGCCAAAGCACCTCGACGAGAAGGTCGCCCGCCTGCATCTCGGCAAGCTCGGGGTCAAGCTCACGGAGCTATCGGAAGAACAGGCCTCGTATATCGGCGTCACTCCGCAGGGACCGTTCAAGGCAGAACACTACAGGTACTGATTTTAGCAAGTTGATCCACAAGATATTGATGGTCGCGGTCTTGACGGATCGCGACCTTCTTTTTTGGCGCCACCCTTCCCGCCGATTCCCGAAGCAAGTATTGTCTTAGGCATCGATTCGCTCCTGCTTCGGGCAAGGGCGATGTGGGATGTCTTGTCGAGATGCGGCAAAGGACGGAGACAGACCGGGAATGGCGGTGAACGAACAGAACCCAGCGGAAGGGGCAGCTTGCTCTTGCGATGGCCGTGCTTCGCCCTCCCTTAGCGAGGGCGGGAACGCTTCGCAGGTTCGCCGCATATCCTCGCGGTCGAAGAGCCTGAAACGCTCACTCATGCCCGCTCTCCTGTCGGGCAGTACCCTCGCAGCGTTTGCTGGCACTGCACTTGCCCAGCAGCAGGCACCTGCGGCAGTCAGGCTGTTTTCCTCATCCGAAGTCGCCATCTCTTCACTCGTCATCGGTGCACTCGGTGCAACCCTGCTTTCGGTTCTCTGGCTGGTGCGCCAGAAGGGGAATATGGAGGCGGAAAGCCAGGAGATGCGCAATGCGCTTTCCGACGCGCAGCAGCGCATTTCGAAATACGAAGCCCTGATCGCCGAAAAGAACCGCAGGATCATCATCTGGGACGGCTCGATCGCGCGTCCCGAGGTCCTTGGACAACTGCCGGCCGATACTGGCGCACCGCAAAACGACCGCGAGTTTCTCGCGTTCGGGCGCTGGCTGCGACCCAAATCAGCAGCGGAACTGGAACGAGCTGTCGAATCACTTCGCGGCGACGCCTGCACCTTCGACATGGTGGCGGAAACGATCCGGGACGAAATCCTCGAGGTTCAGGGTCGGGTCTCCGGTGGCAAGGCCTTCGTGCGCTTCACCGCGCTCAATAACCTGCGGGCCGAACTTGCCGAACTGAAGATCGAGCGGGAGCGGCTTCGCGGCTCCATCACCCTCTTCCAATCCCTGCTCGATGCTCTCGAACAGCCGGTATGGCGCCGCGACAGCGACGGCAAGCTCGCCTGGGTCAACCACGCCTATAGCGAAGCCGTCGAAGCCGCGAGCCCGGATCAAGCGGTCGGCGAGGCTCGGGAGTTTCTCGGGACCATCACCCGCGAGAGCATTCGTGCGAACGCCACACCGGCATCGCCCTTCCACGATCGCGTTTCCACCGTCGTTCACGGCAACAGGACGATCTACGAGATCGTCGACGTCGTCGCCACCGGTGGGTCCGCGGGCATGGCGCTCGACGTCTCCGAGGCCGAATCGGTCCGGGAGGAGCTGAAGAGAACGCTTCGCAGCCATGCCGAAACCCTCGACAATCTCGGGACGCCGGTGGCGATCTTCGATCGCGACCGCCGCCTGCAATTCTACAACCAGGCCTTCGTAACGCTCTGGGGGCTCGATCTCGGCTTCCTTGATTCTCGCCCGGACAACAGCGAGCTCCTCGACCGCCTGCGTAGCAGCAACAAGCTTCCGGAACCGCTCAACTGGCGAAGCTGGAAGGAGTCTGCGCTTTCCATCTACCAGGCGCTCGATGCCAAGGATGAGCTCTGGCACCTGCCGAACGGAGAGACATTGCGCGTGGCCGCCACCGCTCATCCGCAGGGCGGCGCCACCTGGGTCTTCGAAAACCTCACCGAACAGGTCAACCTGGAAACGCGCTACAACACGCTTCTGCAGGTCCAGGGGGAGACGATCGATCACCTTTCGGAAGGTGTGGCGGTGTTCGGCCCCGACGGCAGCATCCAGCTTTCCAACCCGGCATTCCGCGCGCTCTGGGGAATCACGGCAGAGCAGGCAAAACCGGGCACGCATATCAGGGCCATCGAGGAAGCCTGCAGCCCCTCCTACGACAAGCCCGACGGCTGGCGCCGTTTTGGCCAGATGCTGACCAGCGGTGACGATGCGCGCCCCTCGCTGCAGGGGACGTTCGAACTCTATTCCGGCCTGATCCTCGACTATGCGGTCACGCCGCTGCCCAATGCCCAGACAATGTTCACCTTCGTCGACATGACCGCAAGCGCCCGCGCCGAGCGTGCGTTGATGGAGAAGAACGAGGCGCTGCGGAAGGCGGACGAGATCAAGAACGATTTCGTCCAGCACGTTTCCTACGAGCTTCGCTCGCCACTCACCAACATCATCGGCTTCACTGATCTGCTGAAGACCCCGGGCGTCGGGGCCCTGAACGAACGCCAGGCGGAGTATGTCGAGCACATCTCGACCTCTTCCTCGCTGCTGCTCACCATCGTCAACGACATCCTCGACCTCGCCACGGTCGACGCCGGCATCATGGAGCTCAACTACACGGAGGTTGGTCTTGACGACCTTTTGGACGACGTGGCGATGCAGATTGCCGACCGTCTGCACGAGAATGCCGTGACGCTGGAGATCACAGCTCCAAGAGGCCTGGGGAGCATCATTGCGGACCAGCAGCGACTGAAGCAGATCCTTCTGAAGCTGCTCACAAATGCCACAAATTTTGCGCCCGAGGGCAGTACCATAACCCTGACCTGCCGGCGGGACGACCAGGACGTCTACTTCTCCGTCTCGGATGATGGTCCCGGTATCCCGACGGAAATGTTGAGCAGCGTCTTCAACCGCTTCTCCTCCAGTCCGCAAGGCGGCAAGCGCAGCGGCGCGGGCCTCGGCCTCTCCATCGTCGAGAGCTTCGTCACCCTCCATCACGGCGATGTGCGTATCGACAGCCGCCCCGGTGGCGGAACAACCGTTACCTGCCGCATCCCGACCGGATCGGCCATGCGTACCATCGCCGCCGCAGAATGAGCGGTAACCCGGCGATCGTCGTCACCCTTGCGGACGAAGCGGCGACAATCCGGCTCGGCGAAGACCTCGCGCTTGCGCTACGGCAAGGGGACTGCCTAGCGCTATCGGGGGATCTCGGAGCCGGCAAGTCGACATTCGCACGCGCCCTGTTGCGTGCCATGGCGGATGAGGACGCCCTCGAGGTTCCCTCGCCCACCTTCACACTGGTGCAGAACTACGAACTGCGCATTCCCGTTGCCCATCTCGACCTCTATCGGCTTGGAGATCCATCCGAGCTGGATGAACTCGGCCTGGACGAAACTCTCGCCACGGGCATCGCGTTGGTCGAATGGCCGGAGATGGCTTGGGATTTTCTCCCTCCGCATCGGCTGACGATGCGGCTGGAGCACAATGGTGCCGGCCGAACCGCTAGCATTTCAGGGCCCGCTCCGGCGCTGGAGCGCATCCGGCGATCGCTGTCCATTCGTGCAATGCTGACCCAGTGGGGGTACCCCGAAGCGAGGCGGCGGTACCTAACCGGCGATGCCTCGGTGCGTGCCTACGAAACTGTTGCGCCAAGTGAGGGCGGTTCGCTCATCCTGATGAACTGGCCTCGCCAGCCCGACGGGCCGCCGGTGCACGACGGGAAGCCCTATCCGAAAGTTGTCCACCTTGCAGAAGACGCGTACCCGTTCGTCGCCATTTCCCGGTACCTCCGCGAGCTCAGCCTCGCTGCGCCGGAGGTCCTGCGGGTCGACTACGACCAGGGAATCCTGCTTATCGAGGACCTCGGGCAGGAAGGCGTCCTTGACGAAAAGGGCCGGCCGATCCCGGATCGCTACCGGGAAAGCGTCGTCTGCCTCGCCTATCTGCACGGCCACCCGCCGCGCCAGGATCTTCCCGTGGATGGCCGCGTCCATCATGTCCCCGACTTCGACCCGATGGCGATGAAGATCGAGGCCCGCCTCCTGCTCGACTGGCACCTTCCCTGGAAGCGCGGCACCGACCCCACCGAGGAGGAAAGGCAGGCCTATCTGGCCGTCTGGGACGATCTGATTGCCGAACTCGCGCCCGCCGAGAGAAACCTGCTGCTGCGCGACTTCCATTCCCCAAACATCATCTGGCGCGCCCACGAATCCGGCGTCCGCCGGGTCGGGATCATCGATTTCCAGGATGCCATGATCGGCCCGACCGCCTATGATCTCGCCTCGATCGTCCAGGATGCGCGGGTCGATGTTTCGCCTGCACTGGCAGAACAGATGATGCGTGACTACTTCGCCTTGCGACGGTCACTCGGCTCGTTCAATGAAGCGGCCTTCCTCAAGGCGTTCGCGATCATGTCGGCGCAACGCAATTGCAAGCTTGCCGGGCTCTGGGTGCGACTGATGAAGCGCGACGGCAAGCCCGGTTACATGCAACATATGCCGCGCACCCTCGCCCACCTCGCGCAAGCCCTAAAGCACGAAGCGCTCGCTCCGCTTCGCCACTGGTGCCTGGAGACCGGAATAGAGCTACCCGAATCATGAGCCCTGCTTTAGAAAGCAGGACATGAAGATCGCCCAGGCCATGGTCCTCGCAGCGGGTCTTGGAACCCGCCTCCGCCCAATCACCGATACCATGCCGAAACCCCTGGTGCCGGTCGCAGGCAAGGCGATGATCGATTACGCGCTGGATGCGCTTGCCGATGCAGGGGTCCGTCGGGCAGTCGTCAACGTCCATCATTTCGCCGACCAGATGGAGGCGCATCTGAAGGTCTATCCGCGGCTGGAGGTGACGATTTCCGACGAACGCGCTGGGTTGATGAATTCGGGCGGCGGGCTCGCCAAAGGCGTCCGCCTGTTGGATCGGGCCCCGCTCTTCGTGATGAATGCGGACCTGTTCTGGGTAGGGGAAAAATCGGGTCAGCCCACGAACCTGGAGCGTCTTGCCACCTTCTTCGACCCTGCCGTGATGGATATGGCACTCCTTTGCGTACCTCTGGAGCGGACCACGGGCCATAACGGAAAGAAGGATTTTGAGCTAGACGAATACGGACGCCTGACGCGCTATCGCGACGGAGCCCAGCCGCTCGTCTATGCCGGAGCCATTGCGATGCACTCTTCCCTTCTGGACGATGCGCCAGACGACGCCTTCAACCTCAATCTCTATTTCGACAAAGCCATTGCCGCGGGCCGGCTCTACGGCCTCGTGCTCGAGGGTCACTGGCTGACGGTCGGGACACCCGACGCACTCGTCGAGGCGGAAGAGGTTCTCTCCCGTCTCCACGCTGAGGCGTGACCATGGAGGGCCGCCGTCACAAGCGGGTTTTCACCATCCCCCCGGGCACGCCGTTCCTGAGGACAGTCGCCGCCGCACTTTGTGACGGTAGATTGCACGAGGGCTTCCATCACGACCCACGGGATCCGCTGTCGCTCGCCAATGTCACCATTTTCGTCCCGACGCGACGCGCGGCACGCGTGCTACGCTCAGAATTTGTGGACCTTCTGGGTGGAGGTTCCGCCATTCTTCCCGTCGTCCGTCCGCTTGGCGAGACGGAGGACGACAGTGGCTATTTCGATCTCGCTGCGCCTGAAGAGATGGACCTGGCAACGCCGATCGGCGGGGTGGCTCGGCTTCTGGAACTCGGTCGGCTGATCCTCGCCTGGCGCAACAGGCTACCGCAGGTGGTCATCGACATCCATTCGGACTCGCCGCTGATTGCGCCGGCGAGTCCGGCGGATGCCATCTGGCTTGCGCGATCGCTGGCCGAACTGATCGATTCCGTCGAAACGGAAGAACGGGACTGGGCGGAACTGGATAATCTCCGGCCTGCCGACCTTGCGATCTGGTGGCAGCTCACCGCGGAGTTTCTTCGCATCGCCAGCGAGTTCTGGCCCGGGCGGCTTGAGGAACTGCGCCGCTCCTCACCCGCCCGCCACCAGGCAGCCCTCCTACGCGGCGAAGCACGGCGGATTGGCGAGCGCCAGCACAAGGGACCGGTGATTGTCGCCGGATCGACGGGCTCAATCCCGGCCGCCGCGGATCTCATTGCCGCAATCGCAGGTCTCCCGGAAGGGGCGGTCGTCCTGCCCGGGCTGGATTGCGCCATGCCCTCCGACCATTGGCAGGCGATCAGTAGCGAAGCCCCGTCGGGACGGATAGAGCCCTCAAGCCGCAGTCATCCGCAATTCGCACTGTCCCGCCTGCTCCTCAAGCTCGGCGTCGATCGTGACGAGGTGACCGTGCTGGAGCCACCATCGGCCGACCTCCATTTTCGCGACCGGACCATTTCGCAAGCGCTTGCTCCGTCGGCTGCAACGGATGAATGGAGCACCTGGCGCAGCGAGACGAGCCCTCAGGATCTTGAGGATGCCTTCAAGGGCGTTGCCCTCATCGAGGCAGCGAACGAGCGGGAAGAGGCCGTGGCGATCGCCATCGCACTGCGTCTCGCACTTGAACAGCCGGGACAGGGGGGGCGCGAGTCACAAGCGGCGCTGATTACGCCCGACCGCGCACTTGCGCGGCGGGTGACGGCGGAGCTTGCGCGCTTCGGAATTACGGCCGACGACACGGCAGGTACGCCCCTTTCCGCGACGCCGCAGGGAACCCTGCTCCAGCTTCTCCTGGAGGCAACGCTGCGACCCGGCGATCCGGTGGCGATAACCTCGCTCCTGAAGCATCCGCTGATGCGCCTCGGGATGGAGCGCGAAACGCTTCGTGAGGCGGCCGAAGCGCTTGAGCTCATCGCCTTGAGGGGCGGTCGGGCGGACCTGGACATCTCGGCGCTTGCACCCCTGCTCGAGGAGCAGCGGGAAGCACAGCGCGAGGATCGCCATCCGCCGGCATGGTGTTCCACCCTCCCCGAGATGGCCTTCGCCGCAGCCCTCAACCTGGCACAGCGACTGGGTGAAGCCGTTGAACCGCTTGCCGGCGCACTGTTTGCGCGTAGGGCTGATGGGCGCGGGTTGACCTCCAAACTGACTCTTTCCGATTGGGCAACCCGCACCGGACGGGCGCTGGAAGCCATCTGCGCCGATGAAGGAGGCGACCTCTCCTCCCTCTGGTCGGGGGAAGCGGGAGAGCGGCTCACCTCCCTTCTCGGCGAGGTGATCGACACCGACGGGCAGATGGAGGCGGACGGGCCGCAATGGATCGATATCATGCAGGCTCTGACGACCGGCGAGGCCGTCAAGCCGCGTTCGCTGAGCCATCCGCGGGTGTTCATCTTCGGCACGCTGGAAGCCCGCCTGCAGACCGTGGACACGATGATCCTCGGGGGAATGAACGAAGGCTCGTGGCCGGGGCAGACCGTCAACAACCCCTTCCTCTCGCGGACAATGAAAACGGAAATGGGACTGGAGCCGCCGGAGCGGCGGATCGGGCAACTGGCGCATGACTTCGTCATGGCCAGCGGAACGCGGCAGCTGATCTATACGCGCTCGCTTCGACAGGGTTCCACGCCAACCGTTGCATCACGGTGGCTGCAGCGACTGCTGGCGCTCGGAGGGGAGGATCTCGCGCGGCAGCTCCGAACGCGTGGCGATCAGTACCGGCGTTGGGCGAGCGAGATCGATGCCGGCGAGAACCAGGCGCCGGCGAAACGTCCCGCGCCGAAACCGCCGGCAGACCTGCAGCCAAGGCGCTATTCCTTCAGCGAAGTCGGACGGTTACGACGAGACCCTTATGCGATCTATGCCCGCCGAATCCTGAGGCTCGATCCGGTCGCACCCTTCAACGCCGATCCCGGCGCAGCCGACCGCGGCACGCTCTATCACGCCATCATCGACCGCTATACAAGGGAAAAGCACGTCGCCGGCACACCGGTCTCGCTGGAGGCGATGCGTCGGATCACTGATGAACTCTTCGACGCCGAACGCCTGCCGCCGCATATCGACCGAGTCTGGCGGCCTCGTTTCGTGGAAGTCGGCCGTGCCTTCCTTGAATGGGAGGCACGCCGGGCGCCCGACATCCGGACGACCGCCACCGAATGCGGCGCCGGCTGGGACATTCCAGGGGTGGACGTCCGGCTGACGGGCATTGCCGACCGGATCGACATCAAGGGGTCTAACCTTGCCAGTATCATCGACTACAAGACGGGATCGAGCCCGACCTGCTCGCAAGCGCGTTCGCTTCTCGACCCGCAACTGGCTCTGGAGGCGGCGGCTCTCCGGGCCGGTGCCTTCAAATCCGTCGGCGCGGTCGACGTCGACGAGCTTCTTTACGTCCGACTGAAGCCGGGCGACCGTTTCAAGCCGGAATGCGTCAACAATGAAGCCAAGAAGGGCGGCAAGTCGGCCATGGACCTTGCCGACGAGTCGATCGAGCAGTTGACGAAGTTCGTGACGCATCTGCGGAGCGGCAGGACGGGATTCGCCTCTCGCCTCGTACCCTTCATGCAGAGCGACTATGGCGGCGATTACGACCATCTCGCTCGTGTCGCCGAATGGTCGACCGCCGATGCCGAGGAGGTCGAGGCCGATGAATGACGTCCTGCCCCAGGGGGACGATCCGCGCGACTGGCTGGACTGGACGGCGACACGACAGTCGCTCGCCTCCGATCCTGCGAGTTCCGCCTGGGTCTCGGCGAATGCCGGATCCGGAAAGACGCATGTGCTGACGCAGCGGGTGATCCGGCTGCTGCTTTCGGGATGCCGCCCGTCCTCCATCCTCTGCCTCACCTATACCAAGGCTGCGGCCTCGGAGATGTCGAACCGCGTCTTCCAGCGGCTGGCCGAATGGGCCGTCCTCGATGACCGCGACCTGAAGCAGCGGATCGCCTCGATCGAGGGTGCGGAGCCGGATGCGTTGAAACTTGCGGAGGCCCGGCGGCTGTTTGCAAGGGCACTTGAGACACCGGGCGGCTTGAAGATCCAGACGATCCATGCCTTCTGCGAGGCGCTCCTCCACCAGTTTCCGCTTGAGGCGAATGTGGCAGGGCATTTCTCCGTCCTGGATGATCGTGCTGCCTCTGCCCTCCTTGCCGAGGCGCGTCGTTCACTGCTGACCGCCACGTCGGCGGAAGACGACCCAGTGCTGGCAGAGGCATTTGCCCATGTGCTTGACCTCGGTGATGAGTTCGGGCTGGAGAACCTACTCGGCGAGATTGTCGCACACCGCACGGCGATCCGGCAGTTTCTCGCCCATGCAGACCGGCAAGGAGGTGTCGATCGCCTCCTGCGGCGCGCCTTCGGCCTGCCAGAAGCCGCAACGGAAGCCTCCGTCGCCGAAAGCTACTGGCCGCTTCCCGGCCTTTCGGGAGGGACATTGGCCACATATCTGCAGCTTGCGGACGAGAAGGGAGGCTCCAAGGTGCAGGAGGTCGCCTACGGTCTGCGCCTCTGCCAAACGGAGAGCGATGTGCATCGGCGCGTCCAGATTCTTGAGGGTCTGTTTCTCACCAGCGTCGGCAAGCCGAAGGCAGACGGTTCGCTGGTGGCGAAGAAGATGCTCGACGCAGCGCCCGCGCTCGCCAGCGCCGTCAATCTCGCCCGCAACTACGTTCTCACCTGCCGCGATCGGCTGCGCGTCATGCGCATGGCAAGGGCAACGGCTGCCGCGCTCGTGCTCGCCGAACGGCTGAATGACGACTACGAGGATCTGAAGAAGCAGCGCAGCCTGCTCGACTTTGAAGACCTTATAGCGCGAACGGCAGATCTTCTGACCCGGGACGGGGTCGGGGCCTGGGTGCACTACAAGCTCGACCAGGGGATCGACCACATCCTCGTGGATGAGGCACAGGACACCAGTCCGGTACAGTGGGAGGTCATCAAATCGCTGGCGGAGGATTTCTATTCCGGCAGCAGTGCCCGGACGACGAGACGGACGATCTTTGCCGTCGGGGACGAGAAACAGTCCATCTATTCCTTCCAGGGCGCAAAGCCGGAACGATTCGCGGCGGAGCGTACCCGCACACGTGCGGATGTGGAGGCGAGCGGGCAGATATTCCACCCAGTGCGGCTGCCGCTGTCCTTCCGCTCCACCGCCGACGTCCTGTCGGCGGTGGATCAGGTCTTCTCGCTTCCCGAAAACGCACGTGGACTGACGTTCGAGGACGAGACTATCGTCCACCGCTCGAACAGGATTGGGCATCCGGGTGCCGTCGACCTGTGGGACGTGGTGGTGCCGGAGGTGGCCGATGCCGGCGAGGACTGGACGGCACCATTCGATGCGACGCCCGACAAGGCGCCATCGGCGATCCTGGCGTCGCGCATCGCCAATTCGATCGGAGAGATGATTGGACGCGAGACCATCATCGAGAAGGGCATCGAGCGACCGATCGAGCCGGGAGACGTGCTCGTGCTGGTGCGCAAGCGCGACGCCTTCGTGAACGCCCTCACCCGGGCCCTCAAGCGGCGCGGCAATATTCCTGTCGCCGGTGCCGACCGACTTCGCCTCACCAGTCACATTGCGGTCCAAGACCTCCTGTCGCTCGGACGTTTCCTGGTGCTGCCCCAGGACGACCTGTCGCTGTCAGCCCTGCTCAAGAGCCCGCTGTTCAACCTGTCGGAAGAAGAAGTTTTCGAAGTGGCAGCACTGCGGCCGGAGGGAAGCGGCGTCTGGCAGCATCTGTGCCGGCTTGCAGACGAGCAGCCGCTGCGGTTCGCAACGGTGAAAGAGAAACTGAAGCAGCTCCTGTCGATGTCACGGCAGATGAGCCCCCACGATCTCTATGCCCGGGTTCTCGGTCAAATGGGGGGGCGTCGCCAGTTCTTGGGGAGACTGGGCACAGAAGCGGGCGATATCCTGGACGAGTTCCTGACTTTCGCCCTCGATCACGAAGGCAAGGGTCTGCCAGGCCTCCAGTCCTTCGTTTCGACGCTGGAGATCGAATCACCGGAGATCAAGCGCGAACAGGACAGCGGCCGTAACGAGGTGCGGATCATGACCGTGCATGCCTCCAAGGGTCTGGAGGCGCCGATCGTCTTCCTAGTGGACAGCGGGTCGAAGGCCTTCATTTCCTCGCATGTGCCGAAACTGCGCCTTCTGCCGCAGGATGGGCTGGAAGTTCCGGCATGGGTGCCGACGAAGGCGCTCGCAAATTCCTTGACGAGTGCCGATGACGAACGGCTGAGGCAGGCGACCGAGGAGGAGTATCGGCGGCTACTCTACGTCGGCATGACGAGAGCTGCAGACCGGCTGATCGTATGCGGATATCGCGGCAAGAATGCCAATCCCGACACCTGGAACAGCATGATCGCAAACGCCCTCTGCGGCCACCCGCAGCATTGCAGCGCCGCTCGCTTTTCCGGTCCGGAGGGGGAATGGGGCGGCTTCCGCTGGCGCCTTCCGGCAGGGGTCTATACCGCCAAGCGTGCGGATGATGCGAAGGAACGCCCGGATCAGGATCAGCCTCTGCCGGCGGCACTCGGCCGCGCCCTTCCGCCACAGGTCTCGCTTCCACGCCCACTCAGCCCGTCCGGCGCCGGCACCATGGTCGAAGACGAGGCGGACGATCTTCTGACGGCATCGCCGCTCTTCGGGGAAAGGACCGCAGATGGCCTGTCTCTCCAGAAAGGTCGGCTAGTGCACCGCATGCTCCAGGTTCTTCCGGATTTCTCGGCCGGCGGGCGGGCCGAGGCGGCAGGGCGCTATGCGGAGCGGGCGGCACGTTTCTGGCCGTCGGCGGAGCGCGAGACCTTGGTTCACTGCGTGCTTTCGGTCCTCGAGCATCCTGATCTCCAGCCTGTGTTTTCCGGCCACAGCCAGGCGGAGGTATCGATCATGGGGACGCTCCGCCTGGGCGGGCAGGACTATGCCATCTCGGGCCGCATCGACCGGATGGCGGTGGATGACGAGGAGGTTACGGTCCTCGACTACAAGACGAACCGGAAGCCGCCGGATCGCGAAGAGGATGTGCCCCTCGTCCATCGGGCACAGCTCGCCCTCTACCGCGAGATCCTGCGGCCGCTCTATCCAAGGCACCGTTTTCGCTGCGTCCTCGCATATACGGAGACGGGCGGCGTGGTGTCGCTGTCGCCGGAGATCCTCGACCGTTCGCTTGCCGAGCTTCGGCCAAAGTGAGATAGCAGTATTGAAAAGAGGCGGCCGCAGCCTCACATTGTGCGCAACACATTCTTCACAAGGAGAGCCCTATGGCGACCGTGAAAGTCGACAACAGCAATTTCCAGGCCGAGGTTCTAGACTCGACCCAACCCGTGGTGGTGGACTTTTGGGCAGAATGGTGCGGCCCGTGCAAGATGATCGGTCCGAGCCTTGAGGAAATCTCCAACGAGATGGCCGGCAAGGTGAAAGTCGCCAAGCTCAACATCGACGAGAACCCGGAGCTTGCCGCGAAATTCGGCGTCCGCTCCATCCCGACTCTCGCCATGTTCAAGGGTGGCGAAGTGGCTGACATCAAGGTCGGCGCCGCCCCAAAGACTGCTCTCTCCGCCTGGATCTCCGGCGCCGCTTGAGGCAGGAAAATCGGTTCAAAATGAAGAAAGCCCGGCCGTCGCGCCGGGCTTTCTTCATTTTGGCGGAGTGCCGTTGTCGGCAAGGACATTGCCGACCAGATAGAGCGAGCCACCGATCAGGATTCGTGGCGGTACTGCCTCCGGCAGCTGGCGGCGCACGATTTCTGCCAATGCCTCGGCTACCGATCCGGCAGGTTCTGCCACCAATCCCGCATCAAAGGCAGATTCAGCGAGCGCCACCGGATCGAGGCCGGCATCGGAGCCGCGGATCGGAACGGTGAAGACGTGCTCGGCAATATCGGCGAAGGCACGGAAATAGCCGACGGGATCCTTGGTGTTGATCATGCCGGTGACGAGATAGAGCGGGCGCGCCCGCCGCTCTTCGAGTCCTGCCATCGCCTCGGCGATGACCTCGCCGGCACCGGGGTTATGGCCACCATCAACCCAGATTTCCGCATCCTTCGGCGCCAGTTCCAGGAGGCGGCCTTCTGTGAGCCTTTGCAGGCGGCCCGGCCACTCGACAGTCGCCATGGCCTTCTCGATCATCGCATCCGTCAGTGCAAAACCAGCTGCCTTTACCGCGCGAATGGCGGCTGCTGCATTGGCGATCTGATGGCGCCCCGGCAACCGCGGCAGCGGCAGGTCGGCGAGACCAAACTCATCCTGGTAGATCAGGCGACCGAACTCTTCATGGGCTGAGAAGTCCTGCCCGTAGACAGCCATGGGACAGGAAAGCCGTTCGGCGCTCTCGACCAGCACGTCCAGCGCCGGGCTGTATTCCTGTTTGCCGATCACGACCGGACAGCCGCGCTTCATGATGCCGGCCTTCTCCGCAGCGATGAGTTCGACCCGATCTCCCAGATAGGGTTGATGATCGAGAGAGATGGGCATGATCACCGAAACCGCCGGTCTCTCGACGACGTTGGTGGCGTCGAAGCGACCGCCGAGACCAACTTCGAGAATGACGGCATCGGCCGGTTGCTCGGAGAAGAGCAGGAAGGTCACCGCGGTCAGAATCTCAAAAACGGTGATGGTCTGGCCGGCATTGGCGGCCGCCACCCGCCGCAGGGCTTCGGCGAACATGTCGTCTTCGACGATTCGCGACCGGCCGCCCTTGACGCCGATTCGATAGCGCTCATGCCAGTTGACGAGGTGCGGAGAGGTGTGGACATGGACGGCAAGACCGACCGCCTCCAGCAGCGCGGAGCAGAAGGCCGTTGCTGAACCCTTGCCGTTCGTTCCAGCGATATGGATCACCGGCGGCAGCTTGCGGTGCGGGCTATCCAGCGCCTCCAGAAGCCGCCTGATCCTGTCCAGCGACAGGTCGAAACCCTTCGGGTGAAGGGCCATCAGCTTCTCGATCTCCTGCTCGGCCGCGCTGACGGCGGGAATATTCATTGCACTCATCCCGCCGATCCAGCGTCTCTATGGACTCAGGCGCTCGCTGCCACGGGGGCAAGCGCCAGGACTTCAGCCGAATCATCGTTGGCTGCGGGCGTCTTCATCAGGATCTTCAGAAGCGTGGCAAGCGTATCCGGCAGATCATGGCGGTTGACGACCATGTCTACCATGCCGTGCTCCAGCAGGTATTCGGCCGTCTGGAAGCCCTCCGGCAGCTTTTCGCGGAGCGTCTGCTCGATGACGCGCTTGCCGGCAAAGCCGATTTCGGCACCCGGCTCGGCAATATGGATGTCGCCGAGCATGGCGTAGGATGCAGTGACGCCACCGGTGGTGGGGTTGGTCAGCACGACTATGTAAGGCAGGCCGGCTTCCTTCAGCATGTCGACCGCGACTGTGGTCCGCGGCAGCTGCATCAGCGACAGGATGCCTTCCTGCATGCGGGCGCCGCCGGAGGCCGGGAAGATCACCAGCGGGCATTTTTCAGCGACTGCACGCTCGCACGCCTTCACAATCGCCTCGCCCGCTGCCATGCCTAGCGAACCGCCGATGAAGTTGAACTCGTGAACCACCGCGACAAGCTTCACGCCGCGCACCTGGCCGAGGCCGGCGAGGATTGTGTCCTCCTGCTCGGTCTTCAGGCGGCTGTCCTTCAGACGGTCGATGTACTTCTTTGAGTCGCGGAACTTCAGCGGATCCTGGGCAACCTTGGGCTGGGGAAGCGATTCGAAGACGCCGCCATCGAAGAGGTCCGTCAGGCGCGCCTTGGCCGGCATCTTCATGTGATAGCCGGAAGCGGGGATAACCCACTTGTTCTCTTCCAGGTCCTTGTGAAAGACCATCTCACCCGTTTCCGGGCACTTGATCCAGAGGTTGTCCGGAACCTCACGGCGGCCAAGCATGGAATTGATCCGCGGCCGGACGTAGTTGGTGATCCAGTTCACGTGGCTTACTCCTGATAAACTGCGCCCTATGTGGGAAACTATTCGGCGGCGACAAGTCGCGCTGACCGCACGCCGGTTGCAAGGCCGCGAACAAAGGTGGTTACCGATTCCACCGTGTCGGCACTCGCCCGGCCATCCTTGTCGAGCGACGTGGCGACCTGGTTGACGATCGCCGTACCGACCACGACGCCATCCGCCGAGGCACCGATCAGCCGCGCATGCTCGGCTGTCTTGACGCCGAATCCGACGCAGACCGGCAGGTCGGTGGACTTCTTGATACGCTGGACGGCACCCGCAATCTTCGACGGATCAGGCAGAGCAGAGCCGGTAATCCCGGTCATCGAGACATAGTAGACGAAGCCGGAGGTGTTGGTCAGCACCTTCGGAAGGCGCCGGTCGTCGGTGGTCGGTGTCGTCAGGCGAATGAAGTTGATGTCCTTCTTGCGCGCCGGGATGCAGAGCTCATCGTCCATTTCCGCCGGAAGGTCCACGACGATAAGACCGTCGATCCCCGCCTCCAGCGCGTCTTCCAGGAAGCGGTCGACGCCGTAGATGTAGATGGGGTTGTAGTAGCCCATGATGACGATCGGCGTCGTATTGTCGTTTTTGCGGAAATCGCGGGCCATCTGCAGCGTTTTCTTCAGAGAATGGCCATTCTTGAGCGCCCGCTGGCCGGCCAGCTGGATCGCCGGGCCATCGGCCATCGGATCGGAGAATGGCGCGCCGAGTTCGATCACGTCGGCCCCGGCCGCCGGCAGCGCCTTCATGATCGCCAGCGACGTATCATAGTCCGGATCTCCGCCCATGAAATAGGTGACGAGCGCCGGGCGGCCCTCGGCCTTCAGGTCAGCGAATTTCTTGTCCATGCGTGCGGTCATGTCAGAGGCCCATTCCGAGAATCTTGCCGACGGTGAAGATGTCCTTGTCGCCCCTGCCGCAGAGGTTCATTACGATGATCTGGTCCTTGTCCATCTTCGGCGCGCGCTTGATGACTTCCGCGAGCGCATGGCTCGGCTCCAGTGCCGGGATAATGCCTTCGGTGCGGGTCAGCATCTGGAAGGCGGCAAGCGCCTCGTCATCCATGATCGGCACGTATTCAACGCGACCCATGTCCTTCAGCCAGGAATGCTCGGGTCCAATGCCCGGATAATCGAGGCCGGCAGAGATGGAGTGGCCTTCCTTGATCTGCCCATCGCCATCCTGCAGCAGATAGGTGCGGTTGCCGTGCAGGACGCCAGGCGAGCCGGCGGTCAGCGAGGCACAGTGCTCCTCGCCATCCAGACCCTTGCCGCCTGCTTCGACACCGACGATCTTGACGGACTCATCATCGAGAAACGGATGGAAGAGACCAATGGCGTTGGAGCCACCACCAACGGCCGCCACCAGCATGTCCGGCAGGCGGCCTTCCGCCGCCATCATTTGTTCGCGGGTTTCCTTGCCGATCACCGACTGGAATTCGCGAACCAGTTCCGGATACGGATGCGGGCCCGCAGCCGTGCCGATCAGGTAATAGGTGTCGTCGACATTGGTGACCCAGTCGCGCAGGGCCTCGTTCATCGCATCCTTCAGCGTGCCGTGGCCGGCCGTCACCGGCCTGACTTCGGCGCCCAGAAGCTTCATGCGAAACACGTTCGGTGCCTGACGCTCGACGTCGGTGGCACCCATGTAGACCACGCAGGGCAGGCCGAATCTGGCGGCGACGGTGGCCGAGGCGACCCCGTGCTGGCCGGCGCCGGTTTCCGCGATGATGCGGGTCTTGCCCATGCGGCGCGCGAGCAGGATCTGGCCGAGGCAGTTGTTGATCTTGTGAGACCCGGTGTGGTTCAATTCGTCGCGCTTGAAGTAGATCTTGGCGCCGCCGAGTTCGGCCGTCAGGCGCTCAGCAAAATAGAGCGGGCTCGGACGACCCGTATAGTGTGTGTTGAGATGCTGGAGCTCTGCCTGGAATTCCGGATCGGTCTTCGCCTTTTCCCATTCGGCTTGCAGGTCGAGGATCAGAGGCATGAGGGTCTCGGCGACGAACCGGCCGCCAAAGATGCCGAAGCGGCCATCCTCATCGGGCCCGGAGCGGAAGGAATTGGGTTTCGGCGTCTGATTCACTCTCTACTCCCTCAGGCTCCGACGGAGCGGGCCTCTGCGATAGCGTCAAAGAAGGCGTCGATCATGACGATGTCCTTGATGCCCGGCGCGCTTTCGACGCCGGAGGACACATCAATTCCGCGGGCCCGGGTGGAGGCGAGCGCAAGACCGACATTGTCTTTGTTCAGGCCCCCGGAAAGCATGTAATCGACGCTTGCGTCAAGCGAGGCCATGATGTTCCAGTCGAATGACACGCCGTTGCCACCGGGCAGTTCTGACCCGGCGGGGGCCTTTGCATCGAACAGGAACCGGTCGGCGACACCGACATAGGGGTCGATGCGCTCGAGGTCGGAGGCTTCGCGAACAGAGAAGGCCTTCATTACAGGTATCCCGTACAGCGCCTTGACCTGAAGGATGCGCTCCGGCGTCTCATGGCCGTGCATTTGGAGGACGTCCGGTTTCAGCAGGTGGACGATGTCGTCCAGCTCCTCGTTGCTTGCATCCACCGTAACCGCGACGATCTTTACCCGGCCGCGCACCGGCTCGGCCAGTTCGGCAGCGATCTCCGGATCGACATGGCGGGGGCTCTTGGGGAAGAAGATAAAACCGATATGGGTCGCACCGCGTGCGAGCGCCCGGTCGACGGCCTCTGACGTCTTCAACCCGCAAATCTTGATGTCCGGCTTCATGCCCTGCGAGTTCGCATGAAATCATGGCGGAGTCGAGATAAAAGCGCTTCTCCGTTGTTCGTCGATGTTCGACGCTCGCGGATCAGCCGAACTCGATCGCGTGGAGTTGCGAGCCGTGGCGCTTCAGCCAGGCCTTGGCCTCGTCCGTGCGCGGGCAGAGACGACGGCAAAGCGCCCAGAACTCCGGCCCATGGTTCATCTGGTCCAGATGGGCGACCTCGTGGGCCGCGAGGTAATCGATGACGAAAGGTGGCGCCATGACGATGCGCCAGGAGAAGCTCAGATTGCCGTCCCATGAACAGGAGCCCCAGCGGGATCGGGTGTCCTTCATGGTGATCGACCTGACCGGCTTCCGCACGCCCTGCGCATGCAGCCGGACCGCTGCTTCGAGATCGCGACGAGCTTCCCTTTTCAGGAAGGTTGCGATGCGCCGGCCGGTATGTTCCTCCATGCCACTGATACGCAGAACCGCCCTCCCCTCACGAAGGACAGCCTCCGTCAGGCCGCGCAGGCTGCCCGTGTGTTCGATATGATGGCGCACGCCGCGCAGCATGATGCCGGAGCCCGGACGAAGATACGGCTCGGACTGCGGAAAGCGAGCGAGCCGGGTGAGGAGCCAGCCCTGATGACGATCAAGGAAATCGTCGATCTCGGACCGACGCAGGCCGACGGGAACTGTCAGGCTGAGCCCACGCGCGCCCGGCTCGATCCGAAGGGTGATACGGGTCGAGCGCGGATGTTCCCGGATTGTGAGCGGCATGGCGCGGCTGCCGACCTCAAGCGTTCGCGTCTCCGGAGCCAAGGGCTTGCGGCGCGGACGGACCGGTTTCTTGAGGAGCGCGAACATAGGTTTTATCTAGCCGATTCGCGGAGACGCAGAGACAGAAAAACCGGCGCCTGACGGCGCCGGTTCGATGTTTCACGTGAATCCTCAGAGATCTACGACGTCGCCCTGGCCGGTGGAGCGGTTCTTGCGCTCGCGCATGAAGCGGTCGAACTCCTCCTGATCCTTGGCACGGCGCAATTCGCGCATATAGCTGTCGAACTCCTCCCGCATCTCGTCGAGCTTGCGGCGCTCTTCCTCGATGCGATCAAGTTCGGCCTTGCGCCAATCGTCGAAGGCAACATTTCCCGTGGAGAAATGCGTGTTGTAGCGCGACTTGGCCCGGCGACAGCCGGCAAACATGCCATCTGCCCTGCGGTTGGCATCGCGCTTGAAGCTCTGGAGCCGTTCGCCGAAGAGGATATAGGCGAGCATGGCAAGGCCGAGCGGCCAGAAGACCACGAAGCCCAGCACCATCAACGCGATGGTAGCCGGCGTCCAATCCGGACGGATCAATGCTGACTGGTTCATCGATGTCATACCCTTCGTTTCCGCGGGCAGCCACATGCCAGCCCGTCGGAATCGATTTGGGGAGTCGGCCTGGCCGCTTCAAGAAGAACCCCGCCGGTTTTCAAGAACCACCTGAATTAGCGGCCGGAATTCATCCTGCCTTGCCACCCTTGATGACGCGCTTCACCGGGTTGGGGCGCTCACCACCACGGGCGTGGCGTGCAGTGAACTCCAGAATACGCGGAGCAATCTCGCGGCGGAAGCGCGAGCCGTTGAAGACGCCGTAGTGGCCGACGTCGGGCTGCATGTAGTGCATCCGCATATGGTCCGGGATGTTCGGCGAGATCGTATGGGCGGCCTGGGTCTGGCCGAGGCCGGAGATGTCGTCGTTTTCCCCTTCCACCGTCAACAGCGCGACATTGCGGATCGCCGTCGTGTCGACGAGGCGGTCGCGATGCATCATCTTGCCTTCAGGCAGGGCGTGCTTGATGAAAACCGTGTCTACCGTCTGCAGATAGAATTCCTCGGTGAGGTCCATGACCGCCAGGTACTCGTCGTAGAAATCGCGGTGTCTCTCTGCCGAGTCACCATCGTTCTTGATCAGATGCTCGTAGAATTCCTTGTGCGCCGTAATATGGCGGTCGAGGTTCATGTACATGAAGCCCGAAAGCTGGAGGAAGCCCGGATAGACCGGGCGCATGAACCCCGCATGCGGCCACGGGACGTTCATGATGACATTGTCGCGGAACCATTCGAGCGGCTTCTCCTGGGCCAGTTGGTTCACCGCCGTCGGGTTCTTGCGCGTATCGATCGGTCCGCCCATGAGAATCATGGAGGCTGGCGCCAGCGGATCCTTGGCCGACTCCATCAGAGCAACCGCAGCCAAGACGGGGACAGATGGCTGGCACACACCGATCACGTGGGTGTTCGGGCCGATGTGATGGACCATCTCGATCAGGTAATCGATGTAGTCATCAAGGTCGAAGCGACCGTCCGTCACCGGCACCACACGCGCATCGATCCAGTCCGTGATGTAGATCTCGGCATTGGGGAGCAGCGTCTCAACCGTGCCGCGCAGCAGCGTCGCGTAGTGGCCCGACATCGGAGCCACGAGAAGGATCTTCTGGTCAGGTGCACGACCGGCCGGAAGGTCCCGGCGGAAATGGATCAGATTGCAGAACGGCTTAGACCAGACAATGTCCTCGGTGACGCGAACAGTAGTCCCATCAATGACAGTGGTCGGCAGACCAAACTCAGGCTTGCCGTAGCGGCGCGTCACCCGCTCGAAAAGCTCGAGGCCGGCCGCCATGCTCCGCCCCATGGCCGTGTAGGAGAGCGGATTGAGCGGGTTGGTGTGGAACAGCCTCATGGCGTCGGCGGCGGCACGGAAAGGTGCGACCGCCGCGTGGTTCATCTCGTAAAACTGGTAGATCATCGATGCGCCGCCTTTCGTGGCTACCGGCACCGGCGGTCGGAGCCGACCGGCTGCTTCGGGAGCAATGGGAGAGGCTACCATGTTTGGATTGCAGTGCAACATCAGGCGGGACCAATCATTAACCAATAAAAATGCCAGGCGCGGAGGCCTGGCATCAAGAATGGCATGAAGCGCCTTAAGGTTCCGTCCGTTCGGCTGGTTAACGATCCGCCACGAAGATCTGGCGCTGCGTACCCAGCCCCTCAATCCCAAGTTCGACGACGTCGCCTGCCTTCAGGTAACGCGGCGGCTTCATGCCCATGCCGACGCCCGGCGGCGTGCCGGTGGAGATGACGTCACCGGGATGCAGCGACATGAACTGGCTGAGATAGGAGACGACGAAGGCCACGCCATAGACCATGGTCTTCGACGAGCCGTTCTGCATAGTCTCGCCGTTCACCTTCAGCCACATGCCGAGGTTCTGCGGGTCAGCGATCTCGTCCCTCGTGACCAGCCATGGGCCGATCGGACCAAAGGTGTCGCAGGACTTGCCCTTGGTCCACTGACCAGCGCGCTCCGTCTGGAAGCCGCGCTCCGATACATCGTGCGAGACGCAGTAGCCGGCCACATACTCCATGGCCTCGGCTTCGCTGACATATTTGGCGGTCTTGCCGATGACGACGCCGAGCTCGACCTCCCAATCCGTCTTCTCCGAGCCGCGGGGAATGATGACATCATCATTGGGGCCGCAGATGGCTGAGGTGGCCTTCATGAAGATGACGGGCTCCGGCGGGACGGCGGCGCCCGTCTCGGCAGCATGGTCAGAGAAATTCAGGCCGATGCAGATGAACTTGCCGGTGCCGGCAACGCAGGCGCCAATGCGGTCAACCTGCAGCTCGGGCAGGTTCTGCAGGTCGAGAGCAGCGATCCTGGCAAGACCCTCCGGCGAGATGGCCGCGCCACCGATGTCGGCGACATGCTGCGACAGGTCCCTGACCTTGCCGCTCGCATCGAGGATTGCCGGCTTTTCCTGGCCCGGCTGACCAACACGCATGAGTTTCACGGATATGCCTCCACTTGTCTGACAACTGCCTTATGGAGGATGGCAGGCTCATTGTCATCCCCCTTGCACGCAGTCTGCGTTGTGTTGTCCGCCGCTCACCCTATGTTTCTGAGACCGTCATTTGCAGCGGAGCCGGCGCCCATGACCCAAAGCAACAACCGACAGTCGGAACATCCGGTGGATGCCTTCTTTCTCGACCGCTGGTCACCACGCGCCTTCACCGGCGAAGCGATGAGCCGGGAGGACCTGCTGACCATTCTGGATGCAGGTCACTGGGCGCCCTCTTCCGGCAACAATCAACCCTGGCGCTTCATCTATGCCTTGCGGGAGACAGCCAGCTGGCCTGTACTCCTGGATATCCTGTCACCGGGAAACCAGCGCTGGGCGCAGAACGCTTCGGCATTGGTCATCTTCGTCTCGCGCACCTACCGGATTTCCAAGGATGGCGAGCGAAAGCCGGCATACACCCATGCGTTCGATACCGGTTCCGCGTGGTTCTCGATCGCGTGCCAATCAATGAAGCTCGGCTACCACGCCCATGGGATGGAAGGCATGGACCGCGAGAAGGCAGTGCGGGTTCTGGGCATACCCGATGGCTATCGGGTGGAGGCTGCCTGCGCGATCGGGCGGCTCGCTGCGAAGGAGACGCTTCCAGACGACCTGCGTGAGCGGGAGGTCCAGAGCGAGCGCAAGCCGCTCTCGGAAGTGGCGTTCGAAGGACGCTTCGTCGGGGAAGACTAGTTTCACGTGAATCAGCGCAAGCGGCGATTCACGTGAAACAGCATCTTCTCAGATATCGAGGTTTGCAACGCTCAGCGCGTTGTCTTGAATGAACTCGCGGCGTGGCTCCACCTCGTCACCCATCAGGCGCGAGAAAAGCCCGTCGGCATCGGTTGCGTCGCTGACCTTGACCTGCAGCAGGGAGCGGACATTCGGGTCCAGCGTGGTTTCCCAGAGCTGCTCGGCGTTCATTTCGCCCAGCCCCTTGTAGCGTTGCATCGAGATGCCCTTGCGACCGGCGGCGAAGATCGCTTCGAGCAGCGCCAGCGCGCCCGACATCTCGGTCTCTTCCTCCTTGCGACGGAGGACCGGGGGCGTCGCGTAGATCTCGTTGAGGCGGGGTGTCATCTGGTCGATGTGACGGGCATCCGCCGAGCCGATCAGCGCCACATCCAGCACCGCAACTTCCTTGACGCCACGCACCATGCGTTCGAAACGAAGGCCACCCTCATCCGTGACATGGCCGCTCCAGCCACGCTCGGTCTCGTCGGCGATGACATCCAGGCGACGTGCAACCTCATCCGCGGTTTGTTGTGCGCGTTCAGGATTGTCCGTCAGATCGGGGTTCAGCGCGCCGGCGATGGCGGCCTGCTCGACCACCGCGCGATTGTAGCGCGAATGCAACCCGTCGAGGAGGTTGCGCAGTCGCATGGCGTCATGGATCACTTCCCGCAGGTCCTGGCCGGTGCGGACCTCACCAGACGCGAGCCTGAGGCTCGTATCCTCAAGGCCGCTACTGATCAGGTATTCCTCGAATGCCTTCTGGTCCTTGAGATACTGTACCGACTTGCCGCGGGTCACTTTGTAGAGCGGCGGCTGGGCAATATAGACGTGGCCACGCTCGATCAGGTCCGGCATCTGACGGAAGAAGAAGGTGAGTAGCAGCGTACGGATATGGGCGCCGTCTACGTCGGCGTCGGTCATGATGATGATCTTGTGGTAGCGCAGCTTCTCGGCGTTGAACTCGTCCTTGCCGATCGAGGTACCCAGCGCGGTGATCAGCGTGCCGATCTCCTGGCTGGAGAGCATCTTGTCGAAGCGAGCGCGCTCGACATTGAGGATCTTGCCGCGGAGCGGGAGGATCGCCTGGGTTTCACGCGAGCGGCCCTGCTTGGCGGAGCCACCGGCGGAGTCGCCCTCGACGAGGAAAAGTTCAGATTTGGCAGGATCCTTTTCCGAGCAGTCGGCAAGCTTGCCGGGAAGCGAGGCGATGTCGAGCGCGCCCTTGCGACGCGTCAGTTCGCGAGCCTTGCGCGCAGCCTCGCGGGCGACGGCCGCCTCCACCACCTTGCCCACAAGGACCTTGGCTTCCGTCGGATGCTCTTCGAACCAGGTGCCGAGTGCTTCGTTTACGAGGCTCTCAACCACCGGCCGGACTTCGGACGAGACAAGTTTGTCCTTGGTCTGGGACGAGAACTTGGGATCGGGAACCTTGACGGATACGACCGCCGTCAGGCCCTCGCGGCAATCTTCGCCGGTCAGCGAAACCTTTTCCTTCTTGGTGATGCCGGATGTGTCGGCATAGGAGGTAACCTGCCTCGTCAGGGCTCCGCGGAAGCCGGCCATGTGCGTGCCGCCATCACGCTGGGGAATGTTGTTGGTGAAGCAGAGGACATTTTCGTGGTAGCTGTCATTCCACCAGAGAGCCACCTCCACACTGATACCGTCCTTCTCGCCGCGGATGGCCACCGGTTTGTCGACGAGAGGTTTCTTCGAGCGATCCAGGTAACGAACAAAGGCTTCGAGACCACCGTCATAGACAAGCTCCTCTTCGCGAACATCGGGCTTCCGCCGATCCGTTAGCCGGATTCTGACGCCGGAGTTCAGGAAGGCAAGCTCCCTAAGCCGATGTTCGAGCGTATTGTAGTCATACTCGGTCATTGTGAAGGTTTCGGGGCTGGCGAGGAAGGTCACCTCCGTGCCGGACCGACCCTCATAATCTCCCACGACCTTCAGCGGCGCGTCCGCCACGCCATGTGTGAAGGAGATTTCGTGCACCTTGCCGCTCCGACGAATGCGAAGCTTGAGCCAGACGGACAGCGCGTTGACCACCGAGACGCCTACGCCGTGGAGACCGCCGGAGACCTTGTAGGAGTTCTGGTCGAACTTTCCGCCGGCATGCAACTGCGTCATGATGACTTCAGCGGCGGAGACCCCCTCACCCGTATGGATGTCGGTTGGAATGCCGCGTCCATTGTCGGTGACCGTAACGGAACCGTCGGCATTGAGCGTGACGGTTACCAGATCGGCGTGCCCCGCCAGTGCCTCGTCGATCGCATTGTCCACTACCTCATAGACCATGTGATGGAGCCCGGAACCGTCGTCCGTGTCGCCGATATACATGCCAGGCCGCTTGCGTACTGCATCCAGCCCCTTCAGGACCTTGATGGAGTCTGCGCCATATTCTGCACTCGCGCCGGTTTCGTTCACGGGTGTGTCGGTCATCAAAGATCTTTCCAATTGTCCTTAAGCGGGCAGGACGCTGCGAATCACCCGCGCATCCACCCCCAGATATAGGAAGTTTGGGACGGATTCTAAAGCTCATGCCATGCCGGAAAAGCCTGAAATCAGGGGATTCCGCAACAATCAACCCTTGGGCGGAGACTGGTCCAGCAGTTTGTCCATGGCCTCTATCACATCCGACGGCAGTGCGCGAATCTCGCGTGCCAGGCGATTGGCAAAAGCGGTGTAGCGCGGCGGAAGGCCTGCGGTATCCAGCACAGCCTTCGGATGCGAGGCTTCTGCCGTCATGAAGAGTTCGTCGGCTTCGTCCCAGATGATGTTGAAGTAGCCGGCAATCCGCTGCAGAAGATCGAAACTAGGCTTGCCCTTCCGGCCATGCTCGAGCGCCGAGAGATAGGCAGGCGAGACCCCGATCGCAGCGGCAAGGTCCCTTTGGGTCACGCCCCTGCGCCGGCGCAGTTCGCGAAGGGCCTGTGCGAAGGGTGTCATGGATGGCGTCTCGGGCGGCTGAGCCGGACGTAGAGCGCGCCCTCTCCACCATGGTGACGGGCCGCCCACTCGTAGGAGGAGATGAGGAAGCGAAACTCGGGCTTGGAAAACCAGAGGGGCACCGCACGTCGTAGCGCCCCTTCGCTGCCGAGGGAACTGCCCTTGCCGGTGATCACCAGCACATGACGCATGCCGCGATCATGGGCGCGATAGAGGAAATCGAGGAGGAGATCATGCGCCTCGTCCTGAAACAGCCCATGGAGATCGATCCGGGCTTCGATAGGCAACCGCCCTTTCGCCAGCTTCCGATGGACAGGCTTTTCCAGTGGTTGATGGCTCGGCGGCGGCCGTCGAGCGTCCGCCGGCCGATGGTCGATTGCCGGGGCATCCGCGGGAGATTTCGTCGGCAGCGGCTGCGCCAGCGCTGCCTCCTCCGCCGCCAGCATGGCGGCGATTTCCTCCGCGAACTCACGAGCATCCGCCTGTCCACCGGGCAAGGCGCGCGTTGACTTCGCCACCTTCCCCCAAAGTATCCGCTCTTCCGGACTGAGCCTTCGACCGCTACTCATCCAGCCATCCTCGCCGATGCGGAGCGCGGGACGAGAATATAGAAGTCCGCCTCGTTTCGCACGGTTCCAGCCAGTTCTCCTGCAGCGGCGCCGGAACCTGTGAAGATGTCACCTCGCGCCGGTCCGACAATGGCGCTGCCGGTATCGAGCGCCAGCATGGTCCGGGCGAAGGCCTGGCCACCGTCGAGATGGGTCAGTGACGGCGCGTGGATGAAGAATGGGTATCCGAAGGTGTGAATGAGCCGGTCGACGGCAAGCGAGCGACCAGGAAGGAGGGGCACCTTCGCAGCTGCGATCGGACCGAGCCGGTCATCCGAAACATCCGCCTCCCTGAAGAAGATGTAGGAGCGGTTGTGCCAGAGGACCTCGTCCGTCAGATCCGGATTTGCTTCCAGCCACGCGCGGATGGTCTGCATAGAGACCGTTGCCGCATCGATTTCACCACGCTCGATCAGCAGCTTGCCGATGGCACTGAAGGGATGGCCTGCCTTCGCCGCATAGGTTATCCGCTTGATGCTGCCATCCCGGAACTTCAAGCGTGCAGCACCCTGAACATGGGCGAAGAAGACATCGACCTTGGAGCGGCCCCACGCGATTTCCAATCCCTGTCCGCTCAGGCAGCCTTGGTCGATTGCACGCCTGTCGGGATACTCCGCAATCCCTGCGGGAGCGGACCGACCGAACCGGTACGAAGCGTCCATGCCCGCCGGCCGGTTGGCGGCATCGAGATCGATCAAATCCGCTGGGCGACGGTAAAACGGAAACGCCCACTCGCCTGACGGGGTGTCCGAAACCTCAACCTCAGGCTCGTAGAAGGCGGTGACGAAACCCTGCGAGCCGTCGTCGCGGCAGATCCTGAACGGTTCGAAATGCTGCTCGAAGAATTGCCGAGCGGACCCGGCGTCAAGAAGATCGGCACGGAGAGCCGCTTCATAGGCAGGCAGGATGTCGTCGCATGACAGCCCCAGGTCTCCTGTTCGGTAGGACTTGCCCGAGCGGATGTGGGTCAGGCAGTTGCGGATCCCCTCCAGCAGCAGACCGGGATGATCCTCGCTCCACCGGGGTAGATCAGAGAAAGCGACCCGCCGAAGCGAAAAACCCGACGAGCCCTCGTTCATTGCTCGGATTCGGTCGCGACGAGCTTCCAGTTCGGATCCCGGGAGCGGACGTCGCGAGCAAAGGTCCAGATGTCTATGACTTCCGCGACAGCTTCCTGGTCACCATCAATGACTGCACCGCTCTTGTCATAGGTTGCGGAGATCAACTGGCTGACGATGCGAACCGTCACCTGCTCCTCATTCCCCCGCACGCTCGCCTGGGTGATGTCGGCCTTGTCGATGCCGACAAAGGTCGACTTGACCACTTCGCCGCGCGACTCACGGTCGGAGATGGCGGCGTCGAAGCCTTCGTAAACCTCCTTGGAGAGGAGGTTCTTGAGGCTCTTTCGATCCCCGTCAGCGAAGGCCATGACGATCATTTCGTAGGCCATACGGGCGCCGTTGAGAAACTCGCGTGGCTGGAAGGATGGGTCAGCTTTCAACAGTTGACGCAGACCGTCATTGGCCGAGGTACCGGGTTTGGCGACCGCATCGATCTCTGCGAAACGGTCCTCGTCGGAGACCTCCCGGCGCGGCAGTGTCACGACCTTGCCGTCATCGCTCGCGGGTGCCTTGCCGGCCTCACGCGCACTGAAAGGATCAAAGGGCGGCTTCTCGTTCCCCGTCCGCCGGCCCAACACACTCCGCAATTGCAGAAATATGAGGACTGCAGCGACGAGGAAAAACAGAGTTATGAAGTCGTTGGAGCCCATCTTGTCCCGCAATGCCGTTTAAATTCTTGTTGCAAGTTCTCATATAGTCCGCAAGGCCGGATCATTCAAATAGCGAAGGCGCGAGCGGACGCCGCGCAGATCGAGCGTAGATGCCAACACCCTTCATCAGCATTCTCATCCTCCTGTTGCCGCTCGCGGAAATTGCGGGCTTCGTCGTCGTAGGCCAAATGGTTGGTGTCTGGGGCACGCTCGGCCTCGTCCTGCTATCCTGCCTCGCGGGGCTGATTCTCCTGCGTCTTCAGGGTCTGCAGATGCTTAGGAGACTTACGGAGGAAGGCCGCGACGGACGGGTTCCCGGGAATGCGATCGTGCAAGGCGCGATGATCGTCGTTGCTGCGGTCCTGCTGCTTATCCCCGGCTTCATAACCGACATCATCGGGATCGCCCTCTTCATTCCGGCGGTCCGGCGCTTGCTCTGGTCATTTATCGGCCGCCGTTTTGTGGTGGTTGACTCGGAATCCTACACCCAGCGGCGTACCTATACCCGTCGAAGGGATCCCCCGCAGGGTGAACGGGTGGTCGACCTTGACGAAGAAGATTTCCACCGCGAACCGAACCCTGGATCGCCTTGGTCCGATCGCCGGCTGGGCGAGGATTAGCCTCTGGCACGGCTCCCGGGGCCAGGGTTGTAAGCCACCGGTCTAAGTGCTAGACGCCAGCAACCGTTCAAATATCCGAGGGAAACCCATGGCAACCGAAAACGAACAGGGTACTCAGAGCCCGTCGCTCAACATTCTGGCCCAGTACACCAAAGACCTTTCCTTCGAAAACCCCGGTGCACCGCGCTCGCTTCAGTCGCGCGACAACGCTCCCGCCATCAACATCAATGTCAACGTCAACGCCAACCCGCTTTCCGAGACGGATTTTGACGTAGTGCTTTCACTGAATGTCGAAGCCAAGGACGGCGACAAGGTGGTGTTCGCGGCCGAACTGGTCTACGGCGGTGTCTTCCGCGTTGCCGGCTTCCCGCAGGAACACATGCTGCCGGTTCTCTTCATCGAGTGCCCGCGCCTGCTTTTCCCCTTCGCGCGCCAGATTGTCGCCGACGTGACCCGCAATGGCGGCTTTCCACCGCTGATGATCGATCCAATCGATTTCGCCCAGATGTTCGCCCAGCGGATGGCCGCAGAACGCGCGAAGTCGCAGGTCCAGCCGCTCAATAGCTGATAGCGTTGCAAAAGCCGTAATTCAGGAAGCCCGGATCGCCATGTCCGGGCTTTCTGCTTCATAGCGCGCCCAGACTGCCTTTGCGCCAAGCGAACCAACCAGGGCACGGTGCGCCGCAAGCTCGGCCGCACTCACGCGCGACGGCAGCGGCCGGGGACGACCAGAGATCCCGACCACATGCTCCTCGATCTCGATGATCGTCGCCGAGGTTTCGATGCCGACGAGGCCGAGCGCCGCCTGCCGGCCCCCCGTCATCTCGATATAGACTTCCGCGAGCAGTTCGGAGTCGAGTAGCGCGCCGTGCTTGGTGCGGTGAGCGTTGTCGATTCCGTATCGACGGCATAGCGCATCCAGCGAGTTGGGCCCCATCGGATGCTTGCGGCGTGCGAGTGCAAGCGTGTCGACAACATGCTCCATGGACACCGGCGGAAGCTTCAAACGTTCAAACTCGGCGTTGATGAAGCCCATGTCGAAGTTCGCGTTGTGGGCAATCCACTTCGCGCCTTCGAAGAATTCGAGGATCTGTTCCGCCACCTCGGCGAAACTCGGCTTGTCCTTCAGGAATTCATCGGTGATCCCATGGACCGCCAGCGCGTCCGGGTGAACCTTGCGATCACCGGGGTTGATGTAGAGATGCAACGACCGTCCGGTCGGGAAATTGTTGATGAGTTCGATCCCGCCGATCTCGATGATACGGTCGAGCTTGGTTTCCAGACCGGTCGTTTCCGTATCGAAGATGATTTCACGCACTGGCTGTCTCGCTTCTCTTTCCGGATCGCAGGGCTGCGATGACTTCGTCGACGCGCTGCCGGGCTGCTTCCAATCCCCTTCCGGTATCAATGAGGAAATCCGCTCGACGGCGCTTTTCCTGATCCGGGATCTGCCGGGACAGAATCATGTTCAATTTCTCCTCGGTCATGCCGGGCCGCGCAAGAACCCGCGCCCTTTGTATCTGTGGATCACAGGTCACGACCACGACGACATCCACTCGATCCTCACCCCCGACCTCGAAGAGCAAGGGGATGTCGAGCACCACCATCTCGGCGCCCGCTACTCGATTGGCTTCCACGAACTCGCCTTCCCGCCTGCGAACAAGAGGATGGACGATCGCCTCCAGACGACGGAACTTAGCCGGATTCTCCGCGAGTTGCCGAGCAAGCTCCTGCCTGTCGACCATACCGTTTCTGATACTCCCCGGAAAGGCGTCGCCGATCGGCGCGAGGGCCTCGGACCGGTAGAGATCATGAACTACAGCGTCGGCGTCGTTGACCGGGACTCCCGCTTCCGCAAACATCCTCGCCGTGGTCGACTTTCCCATTCCGATGGAGCCCGTCAAGCCGACGACGATCATGGCTGCCTTTCCATGTCGGCGATAACCAGTGAACGCAAGGTCTCGTCGACCTGAGGCCTGATCCCGAACCACCGTTCAAAGCCAGGCACAGCCTGATGAAGCAGCATTCCCAGTCCGTCCACCGTTGCTAGGCCCTGGGCTTCAGCCTGCTTCAGGATCGGTGTCTGTAGCGGAACGTAGACGATGTCGGTGACGAGCGCCCCAATTGACATGGTCGAAAAGTCGATCTCGGGGACGTCTTGCCCGTCCATGCCGAGGGACGTCGTGTTGACGAAGAGACCCGCGCCTTGAATAACTTCCGGAAGCGCCGCCATAGAATGGGCATGGATGGTCGGTCCAAACCGATCCGCGAGTTCGGCAGCCCGCGAGAGCGTGCGGTTGACGACGTTGATTTCGGAGATGCCGCGATCACGAAATGCTCGAATGACAGCTCGGCTGGCGCCGCCTGCACCAAGAACGACCGCCCTTGAGACCTTGTCCCATCCTGGATGGCGCTCGTCGAGATTCGCAGCAAAACCGTGGACATCGGTATTGGTGGCACAGAGCCGCCCGTCCTCCCTCCAGAGCGTATTCGCGGCTCCCAGTTCCTCGGCGACGGTATCGCAGCGATCCGCCAGCGCGCTGGCTGCCTCCTTGTGAGGGATCGTGACGTTTCCGCCAGCATAGATCGAAGCGCCAGATTTCAGATCCGCAACGAAAGCCGGAAAGTCTGCTGGTTTCACAGGCTCCAGCCGATAGTCGCCCTCAATGCCGAAGGTCTTCAGCCAGTGCCGATGGATAAGCGGCGAGCGGGAATGCTTGACGGGCCAGCCGGCGACGAAAGCCATGATTCCTGTTTCACGTGAATCAGCCATTGATGGCTCCGAGTTCTCGCAGCTTGGCGAGGAGGGGCAGCATCGGAAGCCCCAGGATGGTGAAGTAGTCACCCTCGATTGCGGAGAAGAGATGAATACCCTCCCCCTCGAGTTGGTATGCCCCGACACTCGACAGGAGCTTCTCGCCGCACCGCTCGACGTAACGTTCGATGAATGCTTCGCTCAGGGGGCGGACCGTCATGTCTGCGCTAGAGACGTGCTCCCAGAGCACCACTCCGTCCTGAACCAACGCAATACCGCTGTTCAGCCTATGGGTCTTTCCCGCAAGGGTGGCGATGTGGCTGCGGGCTTCGTCAAGGTCGGCGGGTTTATGGAAAACGCGCTCTCCCAGCGACATGGTCTGGTCGCTGCCCAGGACCAGCATCCCCGGGAAATGGCGGCTAACATCGAGCGCCTTCGCCTTTGCAAGCTCCACAGCGACATGTTCCGGGGTAGGATGTATCTCCTGCAGACGCTCTTGAATGGCTCGCTCATCAATGGTTGCCGCGTGAGCATCGAATGCAAGCCCGGCATTTTGCAGCAGCATGCGGCGAAAGGGGCTGGCCGAGGCGAGAATGAGAGACGTCATGGAAGAGGGGTCCGGGTATCGTTCGTTTCGCTTACCTGAGGCGGGGTCGCAACGCAACGATAGCCGCCGCTGTCTCTTCTATCGATCGCCGGGTGACGTCGATCAACGGCCATCCGTGGCGGGCGCAAAGGCTACGGGCATATTTCAGCTCCTCCTGGATATTGGCCCGATCCGTGTAGTCCCTACGATCAAAGCCCTGCGTCACACCGAGCTCGCGGTTCTCACGCACCTGAGCAATGCGGTCGGACGTCGCGATGAGGCCGACGATCAGTGGTCGCGTTGCCTTAAGCAAGCTGTCCGGAAGCTCCATGCCGAGGACGACAGGCAGGTTCGCTGTCTTGATGCCGCGATTAGCGAGATAGATACTTGTGGGCGTCTTGGAGGTCCGGCTTATGCCGATCAGCACCACGTCTGCCTGATCATAATCCTCCGGCAACTGGCCATCATCGTGATCCATGGTGAAGTTCAACGCTTCCATCCGGGCGAAATAATCGGCGTCGAGTGCATGTTGAGCCCCGACCCGCCGACGGGAGGGGGAACCGAGATAGGTCTGGAATGTCGTCATCACCGGTTCGAGCAGATTGACACACGGGGTGCCGAGATCGCGGCAGCGGAGGTCGAGCAGGCGGGCGAGTTCCTCGTCCACGATCGTATAGAGAACGATGCCGGGTTCGCGGTCGATCGATTCCAATACGGAGGCGAGCTGTCGCCGGCTTCTGATAAGCGGGTAGATGTGCTCGATGGCCGCATAGGCCTGAAATTGCGCGGAGACCGCCCTGCCCGCCGACATCAGAGTCTCCCCCGTCGAGTCAGAAATCAGGTGCAGATGGAAGTAGTTTTTGCGGTTCTCCACGCTGTTCTGGTCCCTCTGTTGATAAACCGGGAGAGCGGGTGGGGTTCAGCCAGGCGGAGCCCGAGGCGCGGGGTAACCTCCGCTTTATCCACACCTCGATGGCGTACGAAGAACGTCCGCGGCTGTATGTGGGCAATATGGACAAGCGTTGGTTCGATGAAGAAAGTCAACAGGTTTTCCACAGGCAAGGTTGTTCTGTGAGATTGGCATCATCCTGATTTCATATCACGAATCCGTTTATCCACGCCCGGGCGTCTAATGTGGACGAGTCTCTTCCCGTCGTTCATGGTCGGCGGCGGATCGTCGCGGCAATGGTGGATGACGTTTAATCCTTGATACCCACCGACTCTAAGAAATAGAAACCCTATAAAGATCTTTATCTATTTTAGGAGAAACACGTGCCCGGCCCATCCCGGAAGATTGTCGACGTGCTGGAAGGCAAAACGGTCACGCCTCCTCCCATCTGGCTTATGAGGCAGGCAGGCCGTTACCTCCCCGAGTACCGGGAAACGAGAGCGAAGGCGGGAAGCTTCCTGGATCTCTGTTATTCTCCGGACTATGCGGTCGAGGTAACCTTGCAGCCGATCCGCAGATACGGTTTCGACGCGGCAATCCTGTTTTCCGACATCCTTGTCATTCCGGATGTCTTGAAACGTAATGTCCGCTTCGTGCAGGGCGAGGGGCCGCAGATGGACCCAATCGATGTCGCAGGCATTGAGAAGCTGGATGCGGAGGGTGTGCTCTCGCATCTTGCCCCTGTGCTTGAAACCGTCCGCCGCCTTCGCCGCGAGCTTCCGGAGGAGACGACGCTTCTGGGTTTTTGTGGTGCGCCATGGACGGTGGCGACCTACATGATCGCGGGTCATGGGACGCCGGACCAGGCGCCGGCGCGGCTATTCGCCTACCGCAATCCGGACCTGTTTCTGCGGCTTCTGGATTTTCTTGCCGATGTTTCGGCGGAGTACCTGATCGCGCAGATCGATGCCGGTGCGGATGCGGTGCAGATCTTCGACTCGTGGGCGGGAGTTCTCGGTGAGCGTGAGTTTAAAGCCTATGCAGTTCGGCCGGTGGCGCGCATGATCCGGACCGTGAGAGCAGCGCGTCCTGGGGCTAGGATCATTGCCTTCGCCAAAGGCGCGGGCATGAACTTGAGGTCTTATCGTCAGGATACCGATGCGAATGCCATTGGTCTTGACTGGAGCGTTCCCCTCTCCTTTGCCGTGGAGTTGCAGAAGGATGGTCCCATACAGGGAAATCTAGATCCTATGCGGGTTGTCGCGGGGGGGCAGGCCCTTGAGGAGGGTATCGATGCTATCCTGCAGGCACTCGGAAATGGACCGCTGATTTTCAATCTCGGCCACGGCATTACGCCGGAGGCGGATCCCGCGCATGTGAGCGATCTGGTCCGTCGGGTCCGCGGATACATGCCATGATGGATGTGGATCGGCAAACGAGTGAAGCTGCCGGACGGAGAGCGTCACGGAAAGCCTTTGTCGCGATCGGCGTCTTCGTCGCGCTGATCGCAGTCCTTTATGTTCTTCAGCCGGACAGTTTCGGGCTTTGGATGAAGGCCCTGCACATCATTGCGGTGATCTCGTGGATGGCAGGCCTGTTCTACCTTCCGCGGCTGTTCATCTACCATACGGACGCCGAAGTGGGTTCCGTCCAGTCGGAAACCTTCAAGGTGATGGAGCGTCGCCTGCTGAAGGTGATCATGAACCCGGCGATGATGATCACCTGGCTGCTGGGCCTCTACCTCGCCTGGGAGAGCTTTGCCTTCCAGGGAGGTTGGCTGCACGCCAAGATCGCGCTGGTGGTTCTCCTGACGGTGGTGCACGTCATGTTCAGCCGCGCAGTGCGTGCCTTCGCCGCCGACGGGCCACGTCGGACTGCTCGTTACTGGCGAATGATGAACGAGGCGCCTACCCTGTTGATGATCGCGATCGTCATCCTGGTCGTGGTCAAGCCCTTCTGATTGCGGTTTCTGCCGCTACCTGTACGTTTCCCCTTGCGAGGGCCGGCATGACTCGCTATTTTCCTGCCATCTCATCTCGTGGCATGCTTGTAATCCCACTCCTCCCCGGAAACCTCCGCGGCGAGATTTTCACCGGCACGCCCTTTTCCCTCATCGCCTCTAACGTGGTCCCTTCATGGCTGAAATGAAGCTTCAAGAACTCAAGAGCAAGTCGCCAACCGACCTGCTGACCTTTGCCGAATCGCTCGAGGTCGAGAACGCCAGCACGATGCGCAAGCAGGAGCTTATGTTCGCGATCCTGAAGGTTCTGGCCAGCCAGGATGTTGAAATCATCGGCGAAGGCGTGGTGGAAGTCCTGCAGGATGGCTTTGGCTTCCTTCGCTCCGCGAACGCTAACTATCTTCCTGGCCCGGATGACATCTACATTTCACCCTCCCAGATCCGCCGGTTTTCGCTGAAGACGGGCGATACTGTCGAAGGGCCGATCCGGGGCCCGAAGGAAGGCGAGCGGTATTTCGCGCTTCTGAAGGTCAACACGATCAATTTCGATGATCCGGAGAAGATCCGTCACAAGGTCCACTTCGACAACCTGACACCGCTCTATCCCAATGAGCGGTTCAAGATGGAACTCGATGTCCCGACGTCAAAGGATCTGTCAGCGCGTGTGATCGATCTCGTGGCACCGCTCGGCAAGGGTCAGCGCGGCTTGATCGTTGCCCCGCCGCGAACAGGTAAGACGGTGCTGTTGCAGAACATCGCGCATTCCATCACCGCCAACCATCCGGAATGCTATCTGATCGTCCTCCTCATCGACGAGCGTCCGGAAGAAGTGACGGACATGCAGAGATCGGTCCGGGGCGAGGTTGTCTCCTCCACCTTCGATGAGCCGGCTGTGCGCCACGTTCAGGTTGCCGAAATGGTAATCGAGAAGGCAAAGCGCCTTGTGGAACACGGTCGCGACGTCGTCATCCTGCTGGATTCGATCACCCGTCTCGGCCGCGCCTACAACACCGTGGTACCGTCATCCGGCAAGGTGTTGACCGGTGGTGTCGACGCCAACGCGCTGCAGCGCCCGAAGCGTTTCTTTGGTGCCGCTCGCAACATTGAGGAAGGTGGATCGCTGACGATCATCGCGACGGCGCTGATCGACACCGGCAGCCGCATGGATGAAGTCATCTTCGAAGAGTTCAAGGGAACCGGCAACTCCGAAATCGTCCTGGACCGCAAGGTTGCCGACAAGCGCATCTTCCCTGCCATGGACATTCTCAAGTCCGGTACACGCAAGGAAGATCTCCTCGTGCCGCGCCAGGATCTGCAGAAGATCTTCGTGCTTCGCCGTATCCTTGCGCCTATGGGCACGACCGATGCGATCGAGTTCCTTATCGACAAGCTGAAGCAGACGAAGAACAACGGCGATTTCTTCGACTCGATGAACACTTAATCATTAGCCGGATTCACGCTACAAAAGCGCTCGGCCCGGCCGGGCGCTTTTGGCTTTCCGGTCGAGGCAGCAAGGATGAGTGGCACGACAGATACGATCTTCGCGCTTTCCAGCGGTAGCTTGCCGGCGGGTGTCGCTGTCCTGCGTATCAGTGGCCCGGCGGCATTCCCTGCATTGATGCGACTGACAGGAGGGAGGCAACCTCCCCCACGCAAGGCGGCACTCCGGAGGATACTGGATCGGGAAGAGCAACTGATCGACGAAGCGCTCGTCTTGACCTTTCCAGCACCGCATTCCTTCACCGGCGAGGACGTCGTCGAACTCCAACTGCATGGAAGCAGAGCGGTGGTAAACGCTGTCTACTCGCAACTTGCGGCGTTACCCGGCTTCAGGTTGGCGGAAGCGGGTGAGTTTTCGCGCAGGGCCTTCGAGAACGGCCGTTTAGACCTGGTGGAGGCGGAAGGCCTGGCGGAGCTGATCGCGACAGAGACTGAGATGCAACGTCGCCTAGCAGTGGAACAGAGCTTCGGTCGGCAGTCTCATTTGTATGAGGACTGGGCCCGCAGGCTGACCCATGCACGAGCCATGATCGAAGCAGAACTCGATTTCGCCGACGAAGACGATGTGCCCGGTTCCGTTGGAGAACGCGTCACGGCGGACATCGCCGCAGTTCGCACCGAATTGGAGAAGCATCTGGAATCGGCAAAAGGGGGGGAGATCATTCGTGATGGTTTCAAGGTCGCGATCGTCGGGCCGCCGAATTCGGGAAAATCGAGCCTGCTGAACTACCTGGCGCAGCGAGACGTGGCGATCGTCACCGATTTGGCGGGAACTACCCGCGATGTGTTGCACGTTGATCTTGATCTCGAGGGATATCTGGTGCGCGTGTTTGATACGGCGGGTATCCGCGAATCCTCAGACGTAATCGAGCAAGAGGGGATCCGCCGAGCCCGGCAGTTGATCGACACGGCAGATCTCGTTCTGTACCTGGAGGAAATTGGTTCGGAGCCTTTGCAGGCTCCTCTATCACCGCATGCGCTCCGTGTCGGGACAAAGCTCGACATTCACCGGCGGGCGCCTAGCTATGATATATACCTGTCGACCGTGACGGGTGAAGGAGTAGGCTCACTTCGCAAGGCTATCGTTAGCCGGATTCAGTCCGCTTGGGACGGCTCGGTTGCACCGATGCGCGGCCGTCAGGTGGCGTTGCTGCAAGATACTTCCCTTCATCTCCGATCAGCGCTAGACGAAACCGAGCTGGAGCTGCGGGCAGAGCATCTGCGGGGAGCAGCGACCGCTTTGGGACGAATTACGGGCCAGGTGGACGTGGAGCAGCTACTCAACGTCATATTTTCACAGTTTTGTATCGGCAAGTAACGTGATTCACGTGAAACACTCACCGCAGGTGGACCATGAACAAGCGATATGACGTGATTGTAATTGGCGGAGGCCACGCCGGTTGCGAGGCGGCCAGCGCCGCAGCACGGACGGGAGCGCGGACGGCGCTTGTGACCCATCGCCGAGACACTATCGGCGTGATGTCCTGCAATCCCGCTATTGGCGGCCTCGGCAAAGGCCATCTGGTTCGGGAAGTGGATGCGCTGGATGGCCTGATGGGTCGCGTCGCAGACGCAGCCGGTATCCAGTTTCGCATGCTGAATCGGCGCAAGGGCCCGGCTGTTCGTGGGCCGCGTACCCAGGCTGATCGGAGGCTATATCGTGAAGGAATGCAGCGCGAGATTTTCAATCATGTCAATCTTGATGTGGTCGAAGGCGATGTTTTCGATCTGGACGTCACGGAAGGGAAAGTTGCGGGCGTGATCCTCTCGGATGGTCGACGGTACGCATGTGTGGCGGCCGTTCTGACAACCGGCACCTTCCTGCGCGGCCTTATCCATATCGGATCTGAACGCTTTCCGGCGGGGCGAATGGGCGAAGGACCGTCAGTGGGGCTATCCGCAACCCTCGAACAACTCGGCTTACGCCTTGGGCGACTTAAGACCGGCACGCCGGCCCGGCTTGATGGAACCACAATCGACTGGGATGGTATCGGGCGCCAGGAAGCAGATAAAGATCCGGTCCCGTTCTCGTTCCTCACGGAGGCCATAACGACGCCACAGATTGCCTGCGGTATCACCCGGACGACCAGCGTCACTCATCGGATTATCGAAGAGAACATTCACCGATCCGCTATGTACTCTGGCCAGATCGAAGGCGTTGGCCCACGTTACTGCCCCTCAATTGAAGACAAAATCGTCCGCTTCGGCGAACGAGACGGTCATCAGATTTTCCTGGAGCCAGAGGGTCTCGATGATGATACCGTTTACCCTAACGGCATTTCCACCTCCCTGCCCGCTGACGTACAGGAAGCGTTCATCCATAGCATACCGGGGCTCGAACACGCTCGGATCCTGCAGCCGGGCTACGCCATTGAATACGACCACGTCGACCCTCGAGAACTCTCTTCATCTCTGCAACTCCGCAAGATGCCCGGCCTTTTCCTTGCCGGGCAGATCAACGGAACCACAGGATATGAGGAAGCCGCCGCGCAGGGGCTTGTAGCGGGCCTCAATGCCGCTCGTCTTGCAGGTGATCAAGATACGTATACCTTCAGCCGTTCCAGCTCCTATATCGGCGTCATGATCGACGATCTGACCAGCCGAGGGGTTACCGAGCCCTATAGGATGTTCACCTCGCGCGCCGAATACCGGCTGTCGCTCCGAGCAGATAATGCTGATGAGCGGCTCACGCCGGTAGGCGTTGAGCTCGGGCTGGTTTCGACAGTAAGAAGGGAACGGTTTGAGAGGTACGAGAACGACCTTGAGGATTGGCGGGGTCAGCTGACGAGTGTTTCGGTAACGCCAAACGAGGCGGAACGATTCGGCATTAGTCTTAACCGGGATGGACAACGCCGCACGGCCATAGACCTTCTTGCGTATCCTGATATCGATCCGGAGAAGATCCGCGCGATTTGGCCGGAACTCCGCGCGATGTCGGAACGCACCGCAGCTGCTCTCAAGATCGAAGCCGGTTATGCAGTTTATCTCGAGAGGCAGGAGAGCGACGTTCTGGCTCTTCGGCGTGACGAGGGGGTGTCCATACCACCGGACTTTGACTACCAAGTACTGTCTGGTCTCTCCAATGAGTTAAAGACGAAGCTTTCGAGCCTGAGACCAGCGAATCTGGCCCATGCTTCTCGAATTGAGGGAATGACTCCAGCCGCATCCGCCCTGCTCCTCGCCAATCTTCGTAGGCAGGAGAGAGAGCATAAGGAACGCGTATCGTAATGTTGTTGAACGGCAGGCCTGTTTCACGTGAAACGCATCAGCGGCTAGAGCATTTCGCAGAGCTTTTCCAAAAATGGGCGAAGCGCATCAACCTCGTTGCACCATCGACCCTGGAGGAAGTCTGGAGCCGTCACATCGAGGACAGTGCTCAGGTGTTTCAGATCCACCCGCAGCCAGCTGAATGGATCGATCTCGGCTCCGGCGGTGGTTTCCCTGGCATCGTGACGGCCATATTGCTTGCTGAGGCAAATGATGGCTTCGTGCATCTGGTTGAAAGCAATCAGAAGAAGGCAGCGTTCCTACGGGTGGCGCTGATGGAGTGCGGGGCGAGGGGCTCTGTATACCCCGGCCGGATCGAAGAGGCTCAAACGAAGATTGCCCATTGCGACATGATTTCCGCACGAGCATTGGCCGAGCTCAACCTGCTGTTTCGCTACTCCTCCCCCTGGATGGTCGGAAAATCCTGCCGTGCCCTTCTCCACAAAGGCCGGGATTACCAGCGCGAGGTAGAGAAAGCGCGTAGCGACTGGGACTTTGATCTGGTAATACATACCAGCGCCGTCGAGAACGACTCAGTGATCCTCGAAATCAGCGGACTCCGGCCAAAGGTTTGATCTAGCCTCGTCAGGTGCGGCATGACTAACGGCAATCGTATCATCACAATCGCCAACCAAAAGGGTGGGGTGGGCAAGACCACGACTGCCATCAACCTCGCCACGGCGCTTGCAGCCATAGGCGAAACCGTCTTGATCATCGACCTGGACCCACAGGGGAATGCAAGTACCGGCCTTGGAATCGATCGAAGAGATCGGGAATTGTCATCCTACGACCTTCTGATGGGTACTCATTCCGTCGAACAGACCGTCCTGCCGACGGCTGTGCCCAACCTTTCTATCGTGCCCTCAACCATGGATCTCCTCGGGCTTGAGATGGAGATATCGCAAGAAGCTGATCGGGTGTTCAGGCTCAAGCGGTCGCTCTCGGCCGCGATGCCTTATACATATATCATCGTCGATTGCCCCCCGTCGTTCAACCTGCTGACCATGAACGCCATGGCCGCAGCGCAATCCGTCCTTGTGCCGCTGCAGTGCGAGTTCTTTGCGCTCGAGGGCTTGAGCCAGCTACTCGAGACGGTGAATCAGGTTCGTCAGACGGTTAATCCCGCGCTCGACATCCAGGGCATCGTGCTCACCATGTTCGACTCCCGGAACAATCTGGCGCAGCAGGTGGTGAACGATGTGCGCACCTATCTCGGGGACAAGGTCTACCATACGCTGATCCCGCGCAATGTCCGTGTTTCCGAAGCTCCCAGCTACGGAAAACCCGCGATCCTCTATGATCTGAAATGCGCCGGCAGTCAGGCGTATCTGCAGCTGGCGTCGGAAGTGATTCAGCGTGAGCGTCGGCGAAAAGCGGCGTAACGAAAGGACCAAGTATGAGTGATGATCTTTCGAAGCGTCGCCTTGGCAGGGGTCTTGCTGCACTGATCGGTCAGATGGATCAGCCGCTGCCAGTCGACGCCGCCCCAAAGGAGATCAGTGCCGACCGGATGGTCCCGATAGAACATGTCAGCCGAAATCCGCGAAATCCGCGGCGCCAGTTCGATGAGGCGGAGCTCCAGGATCTCGCCAGTTCGGTCAGCCAGCATGGGATCGTTCAGCCCGTGGTCGTCCGGCCGGTCGGCGACCGATATGAGATTATCGCTGGAGAGCGGCGTTGGCGCGCTGCACAGCTCGCTGGGCTTCACGAGATTCCCGTCATTGTCAGGGACGTCGATGACCGGACGGCCTTGGAGATCGCGATCGTCGAGAACGTCCAGCGTGCCGACCTCAATCCTCTGGAAGAGGCGTTAGGTTACGATCAACTGATCGCGGAATACGGCTATACCCAGAATGACCTCGGCGGGATCATCGGCAAAAGCCGCAGCCATGTGGCCAACAGCCTCAGGCTCCTGAAGCTCCCAGAGCCTGTCCGTGACATGCTCGCCTCCGGCGAATTGTCTGCCGGCCATGCTAGGGCCCTTGTCACGACATCCAATCCGGTTTCCCTAGCTCGTACGATCGTCGCAAAGGGAATGTCGGTTCGGGATGCGGAGCGGCTGGCCCAGAACGACATCAAGGCACAGTCTGAGCCCAATCAATCCAAGGTAGAGAAAAAGGACTCCGATACACTTGCACTGGAGCGGACGTTGTCGGACTCGCTTGGTCTGGATGTCAGGATCAACCACAAGGGCGGGCCTGGCCAGATCCGCATCAATTATCGGACGCTCGATCAACTGGAAGAGATCTGCCGACTCTTGGAACGGCGCTGATCATCTCTGCTGACGAGCAGATTGCAGCGCAACCGCCATAAGCGTTTGAAACGCGATGCTCTGCTCCAAGCTTTGCCTTTGGCGAGATTGCAGGATCGCAGACTGGAGGCGGTGTCCCTCTCGAGACAGCGCTTCCGTGCGCCAGCGTCCGAGCGCCCTTTCGATCAGCGGCTTGCGCTTGAAGTGGATGTGCCGCCCGAGCGTCATCATGACCTGAGATGCCTGGACTTTCTTGTCGTCCATTTCGGTGCGCATGAGTTCCATCATCTGGAACTGCTTGAGACAGGATTGCAGGACGAGAAATACCGGTGTCCGCGAGGTTTCGATCTTCTGCAGCGCATGGCGGAGCGCTACCAGGTCACCTGTAAGGACCGCGTCGACCGCCTCATCCGGTGAAACGCCACTCGCATCACCGATGATCGCAGTTACGTCCTCCTCCTCGACCATGACCTTGCCGCGGCAGTAGAGCGCGAGTTTCCGGACCTCGTTACGCGACGCCACGCGGTCGCCGCCCAGCAAATCGAGCAGCTGATGCCGTGCTGCAGGCGAGATCGACAGGCCATCCTCCGCGAGCAACGTATCGATGAGGGCGTTCAGCGCCTTGACGTCGTCGGGGTAGCAGGGTGTTATCGCGATCGTCTTTGCAGGCTCTGCAATCTTCCGCAAGCCGCTGCCCTTCTTGAGGTCGGCTGCCTCGATAATCAGGGCATTGGCGGGGGGACTCCCCTCAGCAAGAACAGCGAGAGCATCGACCACCGCCTTCTCGTTGGCGGCATTTCGAAGCCAGACGAGCTTTTTGTCGCCGAAGAGACCAAGGGAGTTTACTTCGTCAAGCAGGCGGCCCGGATCGCTTTGCAGGTCCGACACGTCAAGCTTTAGCGTCGCGAAGGGATCCTCCTGAGCGATGCCAGTTTTGCGGGCGAGCAGGGCAGCACGCTCGGATACAAGGCCGCGATCCGGGCCGTAGATGACGAACACACGATAGAGTTCATGCGCCTTTTCGGCGAAATGATCGAACTCGTGTGACTTTATTTCTGCCATGTCACCTGCGGTGGTGGCTGGTTTGCCAAGGCAATGGCGAGATCGGCGCGGATGAACTCGGCCACCTCTCGTGCTGCCCGGTTTTCCGCATCCCGAACAGAGCGGAGTTCCGCAAACTCCTGGCGCGAGACGTCCAGCAGCGCAGTGGCCGTCCTGCTGCCTCTCTTGAGGATCTCTCCATCAGAAACGCGGGACAAGGTGTAGGATCCTGCCACGATGACACGCCCTGGCTGAAGCTGGCCCGCGTCTTCATCGTCTAGGATATCACTGTAGCTCGACGAAACACTCAGCTCTACCTGATACGAGGGGTTGGCTGCTTCCCCACTGCCTCTAGATGTGAGGAAGACGAGATGGTTTCGAACAACCTGCCCTACCCGCGTTCCAGCGTCGGAGAAGCCGACACCTGCAAGCGCGGCGCCGCTGCCGGACGCTTCACCATAGAGCGGACGCACCTGACATGCGGCCAACCCGGCCACAAGGATGATGCCCGAAACGACGGCGCCGATCAGGCGAAGGGTGCGGAGGGTGTCAGACGACAATGTTTACGATCCTTTGTGGAACGACAATGATCTTCTTCGGCTGCCGGCCATCCAGGGCGGAGCGCACGGCACCTAACTGCAGAACCGCTGCCTGGACGGCATCTTGGTCTGCGTCACGGACGATTGTCAATTCGGCCCGCTTCTTGCCGTTGATCTGCACCGGAAGCATGATCTCGTTCTCGACCACCAGTGCATCATCATAGCGTGGCCATGCAGCCTGCGCTAGCATTCGTCCGTTGCCGAGCGCTGCCCAGCACTCCTCCGCCAAGTGTGGTGTCATTGGCGCGACAATCTGAACAAGAATCTCTGCGGCGTCCCGAACGGCGGCGAGGAACAAGGCGTCACCGTCGCCAGCGGCGACCCGCGCCAGGGGTGCCGCGAGCGCGTTCACAAGTTCGTAGATCCGCGCAACGGCCTTGTTGAAGGAGAGCTTGTCATAATCATCCTGGACCGCCTTCAGCGTCCTGTGGGCAATTTGGGAAACGGCCAGTGCCTCGCCTTCGCGTGCCGGTGCCGGCGCCACTCCTTTAAGATTGTCGGCCGCTTCCGAGATCAGACGCCAAAGACGCTGAGTAAAGCGGTGTGCGCCCTCCACGCCGGCTTCCGACCAGATGACGTCGCGGTCCGGCGGTGAATCGGAGAGTACGAAAAAGCGGGCGGTGTCGGCCCCGTAGGACGCGATGATGTCGTCCGGATCGACCACGTTCTTCTTCGACTTCGACATCTTCTCGATCGAGCCAATCGCGATTTCCTCGCCGGTTGCGAGCAATGTTGCACGGCGCCTCCCGTCAGTTTCCTCGATACGGATATCGGCGGGCGCAACCCATTCCCCCGATGGCCCGCTGCCGCGGCGGTAAGTCTCATGGACGACCATGCCCTGAGTGAAGAGACCCTTGAATGGCTCCTTCACTTCGACATGGCCTGTTTCCTTCATCGCGCGGGTAAAGAACCGCGAGTAGAGAAGATGGAGGATGGCGTGCTCGATGCCACCGATATACTGGTCCACCGGCAGCCAATGGTTAGCCGCCTTCGGATCCGTCGGCTCATCCTGCCAAGGTGCCGTGAAGCGGGTGAAGTACCAGCTGGAATCGACGAAGGTGTCCATCGTGTCGGTCTCACGACGGGCGTCACCGCCGCATTGCGAGCAGGCGACGTGACGCCATGTCGCATGTCGGTCCAGCGGATTGCCGGGTTGGTCGAAGGTCACGTCGTCGGGAAGCCGGACCGGCAGGTCCATCTTTGGTACCGGGACGACACCACATACCTCGCAATGGATCACGGGGATCGGGCAGCCCCAGTAACGCTGGCGCGAGATGCCCCAGTCCCGCAGGCGGAAGTTCACCTTGCGCTCGCCTTGGGGCTTGTTGCCAAGCATCGTCTCCGACAACCGTCTGGCGACCGTCTCGAACGCTTCTTCGGTTGAGAGGCCGTCGAGGAAGCGCGAGTTGATCATCACGCCATCGCCATCGTAGGCAGTGTCACCGATCGCGAAATTCCCTGCGTCGTCGCCTGCCGGCATAACGACCGGCACTACGGGGAGATCGTACTTGCGTGCAAAATCCAAGTCGCGCTGGTCGCCCGACGGGCAGCCGAAGATCGCGCCGGTACCATAGTCCATCAACACGAAGTTGGCGATGTAGACCGGTAGCTCCCAGCTTGGATCGAGCGGATGCCTGACCCGGATGCCAGTGTCCATACCCTTCTTTTCGGCCGTTTCCAGCGCTGCCAGCGAAGTACCCTGCCTGCGGCACTCGTCGGCGAAGGCTTCGATAGCCGGATTCGCGGCTGCTGCTTCCCTTGCCAGCGGATGATCTGCCGCGATCGCCAGGAAGGAGGCGCCGAAGAGGGTGTCGGGACGGGTCGTATAGACCGTCACCTCGGACTGGCCTGCCGGTGCGGTTTCGGCCACAAGCTCCCAACGGATCGTCATCCCCTCCGACCGGCCGATCCAGTTCTTCTGCATCAGACGGACCTTTTCGGGCCACTGATCGAGCGTATCGAGGGCGTCCAGCAGATCCTGGCTGAAGTTGGTGATCTTGAAGAACCACTGCACCAGCTCACGCTGCTCCACCAGAGCGCCGGATCGCCAGCCGCGTCCGTCGATAACCTGTTCGTTGGCAAGCACGGTGTGGTCAACGGGATCCCAGTTGACCTTGGAGAGCTTACGGTAGACGAGCCCCTTTTCCATCATGTCGAGGAAAAGATGCTGCTGCCGGTGGTAGTAGTCGACGTCGCACGTGGCGAACTCCCGCGACCAGTCGAGCGACAGGCCCATCGCCTTCAGCTGGGCCTTCATTGAAGCGATATTCTGATAGGTCCACTCCTTGGGGTGAACCTTGTTGTCACGCGCGGCGTTCTCGGCCGGCATGCCGAAGGCATCCCAGCCCATTGGGTGGAGGACGTTATAGCCCCTCGCCCGCTTGTAGCGCGCCACAACATCGCCCATGGCATAGTTGCGGACGTGGCCCATGTGAATGCGGCCAGAGGGATAGGGGAACATCTCGAGGACGTAATATTTCTCGCGCGGGTCGGCGTTGTCGGTCTCGAAGACCTTGGCCTCGCTCCAGATCTTCTGCCAGCGCGGCTCGGCGTCGCGCGGATTATAACGTTCACTCGCCATTTCTATGATATTCCGGGGTAAATGCAGACTGGGATTGGTCAGACCTTCATCATGAAACCCTGCAAGCGTCAAGTTTTCCGGGCATCTCGCCGGGTAAAGTTTGGCGCCGAGCACAAGCGCGGCTTGGCAGGCGGATAGGGGCCAGTTAAGCGGTGTGCGACCTTTGATAGCGAGCGCGAGGGAAACGAGATGACGTCAGAGGAACGGCTGCAGGATGTGCTGGCACGGATCACGGACGCAGAGCGAAGGGCCAAACGGCAGCCGCAGTCAGTGACGCTGGTGGCCGTGTCGAAAACCTTTGATGCGGAGGCGATCCGTCCGGTCATCGCGTCCGGTCAGCGGGTGTTCGGGGAGAATCGCGTTCAGGAAGCCCAAGGCAAATGGCCGGCACTGAAGGAGGAGTTCAAGGACATCAAACTTCACCTGATCGGTCCGCTGCAATCCAACAAGGCCGCCGATGCCGTGGCACTCTTCGATGTGATCGAGACGGTCGACCGCGAGAAAATCGCGCGGGCGCTTGCCGATGAAATGCAGAAGCAGGACCGCCAACCCCGTCTCTATGTGCAGGTCAATACCGGGCTGGAGCCGCAGAAGGCTGGTATCGCGCCAAGGGAGACAGTGGCATTCGTGGACTTCTGCCGGGGCGACCTTGAGCTTTCGATCGAAGGTCTGATGTGCATACCTCCCGCGGACGAAAACCCCGGGCCGCACTTTGCACTTCTGGCCAAGCTTGCTGATCAGTGCGGCTTGCAGAAGCTCTCGATGGGAATGTCGGGAGACTTCGAGACGGCGATCGAGTTCGGTGCTACCAGCGTTCGGGTGGGGTCGGCCATTTTTGGCAATCGTTAAGGCCCCCTTAGAGCTTTAGTCTGGCTTTCCGTGGCCGTCTGCATCATCCTAAACTGGTTCCAAATGCTGCGCTGGGACCACGGGAGGAGCAGATGCAGAGCACATACTTCGACATCTATCGGGAGTGGCAGACGGCTCCGGAGGAGTTCTGGCGCCGTCAGGCGGAGACGCTTCATTGGTTCAAGCCGATCGAAAAGGTCTTCGACAAGGACCAGGGCGTTTATGGACGCTGGTTCGTCGGCGGTGAGACGAACACTTGCTACAACTGCATAGATCGGCACGTGAGCAAGGGACGCGGCGACCAGACGGCGCTGATCTACGACAGCGCGATGAACGGCGACAAGAGGAAGTACAGCTTCGACGAGATGCTCGTCGAGGTCCAGGCTATCGCCGCCGTGTTGCGCAATCACGGCGTGGGCAAAGGCGACCGGGTCGTCATCTACATGCCCATGGTTCCCGAAGCTGTCTTCTCAATGCTGGCCTGTGCGCGCCTCGGGGCGGTCCATTCCGTGGTATTCGGCGGATTTGCCGCGCACGAGCTTGCCGCCAGGATCGACGACTGCGGTGCCAAGGTAGTGATCAGCGCCAGTTGCGGACTGGAGCCCGGCCGGGTGGTCGCCTACAAGCCCCTGCTCGATCACGCGCTCGGTATCGCGAAGGTCAAGCCGGATTTCTGCCTTGTCCTGCAGCGGGACGAACTGCATGCGGCGCTGCGCTATGAGCATGGCGACGTCGATTTCCGCCAGGCGGTCGAGATCGAGAAGGTCAACGGCACGGTGGTCGATTGCGAGCCGGTAACTGCCACCGATCCCTTGTATGTGCTCTACACGTCTGGAACCACGGGTCAGCCCAAGGGAGTGATCCGTGACAATGGCGGGCACATGGTGGCGCTCAACTGGACGATGAAGAACCTCTACGGGGTCGAAGCTGGCGAGGTGTTCTGGGCCGCCTCCGACATCGGCTGGGTCGTCGGGCACTCCTACATCGTCTATGGCCCGCTTCTTGCCGGAAACACGACCGTCCTGTTCGAGGGAAAGCCGGTCGGAACTCCCGATGCCGGAACCTATTGGCGGATTGTATCTGAGTATGACGTGAAGGTCCTTTTCACGGCCCCCACGGCGTTCCGCGCCATCCGCCGGGATGATCCGGAGGGAAAGCTTGTCGAAACATACGACCTGTCCGGCTTGCGTGCCCTCTTCCTCGCAGGCGAGCGGGCCGATCCGGAGACGCTGAAATGGGCAGAGCAGGTGCTGCAGGTTCCCGTGATCGACCACTGGTGGCAGACAGAAACGGGCTGGCCCATGGTTGGCAACCCGGTGGGCCTGGGGCTGTTGCCGTTCAAGCCAGGTTCGCCGACGCACCCCATGCCAGGATATCTGATCGAAGTGCTGGATGATGCGGGCCATCCTGTTCCGACCAACACGCTCGGCAATATCGTCGTGAAGCTGCCCTTGCCGCCCGGTTGCCTCGTCAGCTTCTGGAATGCGGACGAGCGTTTCCGTCAGGGATGCCTCGAGGAGTTCCCGGGCTACTACAAGACGGCGGATGCCGGCATGCTTGATGACGATGGCTACCTCTTCGTGATGGCGAGGACGGACGACATCATCAACTGCGCCGGCCATCGGCTTTCCACGGGTGCGATGGAGGAGGTCTGCGCCATGCATCCGGATGTCGCGGAGTGTGCCGTGGTCGGCGTCGCGGATTCCCTCAAGGGGCAGATCCCCTGCGGCTTCCTCGTCCTCAAGAACAACGTAACCCGCGATGAGAAGCTGATCGAGAAGGAGGTCGTCGACCTTGTCCGCAACGAGATCGGGCCAGTCGCCGCCTTCCGTACCGTGATGGTCGTGAAACGACTGCCGAAGACACGGTCGGGCAAGATCCTGCGTGGAACGATGCAGAAGATCGCCGATGGGATGCCGTGGAAGATGCCTGCCACCATCGATGACCCGGTGATCCTCGACGAGATCATCGAGATCCTCAAATCCAAGGGATATGCCAAGGGCGCCGCCGACACGGCAGCCTGACCACGACCTGGCAATTTGCAGAAGGGCCCCCACTAAAGCGGGGGCCTTTCGCATTTCAGCATGTGTGCACCTTAAGCTCCGCACCAGCCAGTTAACATATTGTTAACCATGCCTACGCTACACCGATCTAACCATTTCTTTACGTAGATGACCAAAGTGCTAACAGACGCTCGCTCGATCCGAATCAAGGGCCGCTCCTTTCTTGCGGTCGTCCTGTCGCCCGACCTGCCGCTCGACGAGTGGCTGACGCGGCTCGACGACCTCGCCTCGCGTTCCGCCGGGTTTTTCCTCGGGCGCCCCGTGGTCCTGGACGTCACGGATCTCGATGTCGATCGTGGGCAGTTGAAGGAACTGCTTGCCGCATTCGCCGAACGCAATGTCAGCATCATGGGGATCGAGGGCGCGCGTCCCTCGCTGCTCGGTCCGGGCATGCCGCCAGGTCTCAAGGGCGGCCGTCCCGTTTCCGAGGACAGCATGGCGAGGGAGCCCGCCGTCGAGCTACCCGCCGCTAGTGCCGCCCCGGAAGTCGCCCGGGACGTTCGTCCCGCGCTACAGTCGATAATCGTCCGGGAACCGATCCGGTCCGGGCAATCCGTCATCTTTCCGGAAGGCGATGTCACGGTGATCGGATCCGTCGCCTCCGGCGCGGAGGTGATCGCAGGTGGTTCCGTTCATATCTACGGCGCTCTTCGCGGCCGGGTCATGGCAGGATCGGTCGGCAATTCCTCGGCGCGCATCTTCTGCCGCAAGCTCGATGCAGAACTGCTTGCGATCGATGGCATCTACCAGGTTGCCGAGAACATGGCAGCCAACCTGAAGGGCCAGCCCGTCCAGCTCTGGCTCGAAAACGATACAATAATGGCTGAGAAACTCGCCTGAGCCAAAAGGCCGGAACACAGGAGAAGACCATGGGGAAAGTCATTGTAGTGACATCAGGCAAGGGCGGGGTCGGCAAGACGACATCGTCCGCGGCGCTCGGCGCAGCCCTGGCCCAGAAGGGCGAGAAAGTGGTTGTCGTCGATTTCGACGTCGGACTTCGCAATCTCGACCTGGTGATGGGTGCGGAACGTCGCGTCGTCTACGATATCGTCAACGTGATACAGGGGGATGCCAAGCTTCCGCAGGCACTCATCCGCGACAAGCGGCTGGAGACCTTGTTCCTGCTGCCTGCATCGCAGACTCGTGACAAGGACGCATTGACGCCGGAGGGCGTCGAAACTGTCATCAATGAACTGAAGCGCGTCTTCGACTGGGTGATCTGCGACAGCCCTGCTGGCATCGAGCGCGGTGCGACCCTTGCTATGCGCCATGCCGACATAGCCGTGGTGGTTACCAATCCGGAAGTCTCGTCTGTTCGCGATTCCGACAGAATCATCGGGCTTCTGGACGCCAAGACGTTGAAGGCCGAGCGGGGAGAGCGGATGGAGAAACACCTTCTCCTGACACGCTATGATCCTCTCCGCGCCGAGCGCGGCGACATGCTCAAGGTGGATGACGTCCTGGAAATCCTTTCTATCCCGCTGATCGGCATCATTCCGGAGAGCATGGACGTTCTTCGCGCTTCGAATATCGGGGCCCCGGTGACCCTGGCCGATGCTCGCAGCGCCCCGGCTCAGGCCTATTTCGATGCCGCCCGTCGGCTTTGCGGGGAGGCGCTTCCAATCACCGTTCCGGGTGAGAAGCGGGGCCTCTTCGGCAAGATCTTTGGAAGGAAGGCGGCATGAGCATCTTCGATCTGTTCCGCAAGCAGCGTTCTGCGCCGATGGCGCGGGAGAGGTTGCAGGTACTTCTCGCCCATGAGCGTGCGTCCACGAGTTCCGACCTTGTTGCCGTGCTCCGCGAGGAGATACTTGCAGTTATTGCCAAGCACGTCGATCTCGATTCGGACCGGGTGAAGATCAAGGTTGACCGGGAAGAGACATTCTCGATGCTCGAGATCGATGTCGAAATTCCTCTGGATGCTTCATTGAAGGCGGCCTGATCTATCCACGATGCAAAGAAAAAGCCCGCTGATCCGGCGGGCTTTTAGCATCATCTGAACTTTGAATTGCCGAAGGATCAGTACTGATCGTCTTCTTCTTCGTCGCGCGGTGCGGACTTGAGCGAGCTCAGCTTGGCGAAGACCGCGTCGGCGTCGATCTCCTTCTCCTCCTCGCGCTCCGTGCGGTAGTCGAAGCCGAGGTTCTCGGTCTCAGTCGCCGACTGGAGCGTTGCTCCCAGTTCCTCGGCGGTCGGAAGCGGGCGACCCTTCGAGGCCCTCTCGACCTCGAGGTCCAGGTCGATCTGGCTGCAGAGACCGAGAGTGACCGGGTCCATCGGCGTCAGGTTGGCCGAGTTCCAATGGGTGCGGTCCCGGATCTGCTCAATCGTCGACTTCGTCGTGCCGACGAGACGCGAGATCTGTGCGTCCTTCAGTTCCGGGTGGTTGCGCACGAGCCAGAGGATGGCGTTCGGACGATCCTGGCGCTTCGAAACCGGCGTATAGCGCGGGCCGCGGCGTTTCGCTTCGGGAACCCGGACCTTCGGCTCCTGCAGCTTCAGCTTGTAGTTGACGTCGCCTTCGCCGCGCTTGATCTCATCGCGTGAGAGCTGCCCGGTCGCGATCGGGTCAAGACCCTTGATGCCCTGTGCCGCCTCGCCGTCGGCGATCGCCTTGACCTCGAGCGGGTGCAGTTTGCAGAACTGCGCGATCTGGTCGAAGGAAAGCGCCGTATTGTCGACCAGCCAGACAGCCGTCGCCTTCGGCATGAGCAATTGTTGAGCCATGGATATAGTTCCTCTGTCCGTCCGCGCCGGGGTCGCGGGCCGTGGGTATCAACCACAATTTCCGGAAATTCGATGCGTCTATAACCGGAAAGCGGTCGAATTGCAAATATCGCGCAGCATGAACCGTTTGTCTAATTGATGGGTCTGTTTCAACTGGTATGAAGGGAACATGATCCGGATTAGCTGATCCGGCTTTCGCGACGCAATGGGGAGGAGACCATGTCCGAGAAGGTGTATCCTGTGTCACGCGCCACCAAGAGCATGGCGCTGATCGACAAGGACAAATACGAGAAGTGGTACGAGGAGAGCGTCGAGGATCCGGACAAGTTCTGGGGCAAGCACGGAAAGCGCATCGACTGGTTCAAGCCCTACACGAAGGTCAAGAATACTTCCTTCAAGGGCAAGGTTTCGATCAAGTGGTTCGAGGACGGGCTGACGAACGTCTCCTACAACTGCATCGACCGCCACCTGAAGACCCATGGCGAACGCACGGCGCTGATCTGGGAAGGCGACAACCCCTATATCGACAAGAAGATCACCTACAACCAGCTCTACGACCAGGTCTGCCGGTTGGCGAATGTCCTGAAGAAGCACGGCGTCAAGAAGGGCGATCGCGTCACGATCTACATGCCGATGATCCCGGAAGCGGCCTATGCCATGCTGGCCTGCGCCCGTATCGGCGCCGTCCATTCCGTCGTGTTCGGCGGCTTCTCACCGGAGGCCCTGGCCGGCCGTATCGTCGACTGCCAGTCCTGCTTCGTGATCACCTGTGACGAGGGCGTGCGCGGCGGAAAGCCGGTGCCGCTGAAGGAAAATACCGACAAGGCCATCCACATCGCTGCGCGCCAGTATGCGACGGTGAAGAATGTCTTGGTCGTGCGCCGCACCGGCGGCAAGATCGAATGGGCCCCCGGCCGCGATCTCTGGTACCATCAGGAAATCGCCAGCGTGAAGGGCCATTGCGAACCCGTAAAGATGAAGGCGGAGGATCCGCTCTTCATCCTCTATACCTCCGGCTCAACGGGCAAGCCGAAGGGCGTTCTGCATACGACAGGCGGCTACCTCGTCTATGCGGCAATGACGCACGAGTACGTCTTCGACTACCACGACGGCGACGTCTACTGGTGCACGGCCGATGTCGGGTGGGTTACCGGCCACTCCTACATCGTCTACGGCCCATTGGCGAACTGCGCGACCTCGCTGATGTTCGAAGGTGTGCCCAACTTCCCCGACCAGGGACGCTTCTGGGAAGTGATCGACAAGCACAACGTGAACATTTTCTATACGGCTCCGACGGCGATCCGCTCGCTGATGGGGGCCGGCGACGAGTACGTGAAACGCTCCTCCCGTTCGAGCCTCAGGTTGCTCGGAACGGTGGGCGAGCCGATCAACCCGGAAGCCTGGGAGTGGTACTACCGCGTGGTTGGCGATAGCCGATGCCCGGTGATCGATACGTGGTGGCAGACAGAAACCGGTGGGCACATGATCACCCCTCTGCCGGGCGCCACGGCGCTGAAGCCGGGTTCCGCCACGGTGCCCTTCTTCGGGATCAAGCCCCAACTCGTCGACAATGAAGGAAACGTCCTTGAAGGACCGGCGGATGGCAACCTCTGCATCGCCGACTCCTGGCCGGGCCAGATGCGAACGGTCTATGGTGACCACGAGCGCTTCATCCAGACCTATTTCTCGACCTACAAGGGCAAGTACTTCACCGGTGACGGCTGCCGTCGCGACGAGGATGGCTACTACTGGATCACCGGCCGCGTCGACGACGTGCTCAACGTGTCGGGCCACCGGCTGGGCACGGCGGAAGTCGAGTCCGCCCTTGTCTCCCATGACTATGTGTCGGAGGCGGCGGTCGTCGGATACCCCCACAACGTCAAGGGCCAGGGCATCTACTGCTACGTGACGCTGATGTCGGGTCATGAGGGGGACGATGCGCTCCGCCAGGAACTCATCAAGCATGTCCGAAGCGAAATCGGCCCTATCGCCACGCCGGACAAGATCCAGTTCGCGCCGGGCCTGCCGAAGACGCGCTCGGGCAAGATCATGCGCCGCATCCTGCGCAAGATCGCCGAGGACGATTTCAGTGCGCTTGGCGATATCTCGACGCTGGCCGATCCGGGCGTGGTCGACGACTTGATCGAGAACCGCCAGAACAAGGCGCCTTGAGGCCTTGAGGGAGGAGGCCCGCCGCATAAGCGGTGGCGGGCCTTTCTCCTAAACCGGTGTCTGCTGGTGAAATACGATGCGCCAGCTATCGTCTTCAAGACAATACACCGAGCTGCAATAGGCGTGGTAGGCTGGGCTTTGTTCACGTTCTGCGCGGGCCTCTTAGGCAAGAAACGCCATCCCAGACCGCACTTGCCTCGCTGTCCGCTGCTTCATCTCAACGCTCTTCCAGCGCGGTACCCCATCCAGGCTTGCCAGTACCCGCTCGGCGGAAAGAATGCCGGTCGGCGATGGAAACACCATGACGCAGTCGGGATGAAGCCGTTGCCGGTAGGTCTCGGGACCGTCCAGCCACAGGCTTTCTTCGATCGTCCAGAGATTGTCGACTCCTCTCCGCTTCTGCCTTCCAAGGCCTGGCAGGTGCTACGGCATCGCGCAGGGGCTGACTGCTTTCCGGCCGCCATCGTAGCCCTCCGCGAGTCCTGCGAGGACAAGCTGATCCGCTACGTTGCCTCCTCCGGGCACTGTTACGTCAGCCACGACACGACCGAAGTACTTGTCGCCGGAGATCCGGCTCAGCTGAAGCAAGGCTGCATGCTCCGTCAACGACTCCAGAGCCCGTCTGGCCGCCTCCCCCGCTTGTCGTTCGCTCGGGCAGGAGGAACGAAGCTCCGGCGTATCGATGCCGCGGATGCGGACATAGACCTCGACCTTCTGCTGCGGCCAAGGCCTTGCCTCGACAAGCAGCGTATCCCCGTCGATGACGCGGAGAACCTCAGCCTCCACAGGACCTGCTATCTCGCTACCGGCCGCATCAGCAGACGACGCGAACAAGATCAGGACGATGACGAGAAGCAGGGAGCGCATGAAAGGAATAAATTCCTTATCAATGCTGAAGTCAATAGGATTATCTGCCTCTAGAAATCGATCGCGCGGCCGTTGATCTCCCAATCGCCGAAACGAGCTGGATCGGCGCCGCCGCGACCGCCGATCTCGGTGGGTATATCCTGCTGCCTTTCGCCCTGCCGGCGCTGCTCCGCCTCCTCCAGCGCCCGCCTCGCGGCCGGGGAAAGCGGTTTCCTGGCTGCCATATCTTCCGGCGTTCTGTTGCTGTTGTCGTTATCCGAGTGCTGCATCATTCGCTCCGCCTGTGCGGAATATTGAAAAGAAAAGGGTGATAGACCACATCATAGGGCGTTCAACCCCGGCAATAAAGCCGTTTGGAGACCGACCATGAACATGATTCGCACCGCCATGCTTCTTGCCTTCATGACGGCCCTGTTCATGGGGGTCGGATTTCTGATCGGAGGCCGAGGCGGGATGATGATCGCCTTTCTGCTCGCGGCGGGCATGAACCTGTTCTCCTACTGGAATTCGGACAAGATGGTGCTCTCGGCCTATCGGGCCCAGCCGGTGGACGAACGTAACGCTCCGGAGCTTTTCAAGATGATCCGGCAGCTTTCCGCCAATGCGGGGCTGCCCATGCCCAAGGTCTATGTCTACGATAGTCCGCAGCCGAATGCCTTCGCCACGGGCCGCAATCCGCAGAATGCAGCGGTTGCCGCTTCCACGGGTCTGCTGCAACGCCTGACGCCGGAGGAAGTGGCGGGTGTTATGGCGCATGAACTCGCCCATATCCAAAATCGCGACACGCTGACGATGACGGTCACCGCGACGCTTGCCGGCGCCATCTCCATGCTGGGTAACTTCGCGTTCTTCTTCGGCGGCAATCGCGACAACAACAACCCGCTGGGATTCATCGGTGTGCTGGTTGCCATGATCGTTGCGCCCCTTGCGGCGATGCTGGTGCAGATGGCGATCAGCCGGACCCGGGAATATTCCGCCGACCGGCGTGGTGCGGAAATCTGCGGTAATCCGCTGTGGCTCGCCTCGGCGCTTGGCAAGATTGCCGGCGCCGCTCAGGCGGTTCACAATGACGACGCCGAGCGCAACCCTGCCACCGCGCACATGTTCATCATCAATCCGTTGTCGGGCGAGCGGATGGACAATCTCTTCTCCACCCACCCCAATACCGCAAACCGTATTTCGGCGCTTCAGCAGATGGCGGGCGAGTTCGCTAACGGGTCGACGACCGTGCCCGGTGCTGCTAGACCGACGCGCACCGCGCGCTCCGTCCCCGAAACCGGGTGGGGTCGCGGTTCATCCGAACCGCGCAAGGGGCCCTGGAGTTGAGCCAAGGAAGAAAGAACGGAAAGCGGCCGCAGCAATCCGCGACCGACGAAACGAAACATCCGGGAGGCGCACCCAAGGCAGGCCTTGAGGCGCGAATGACGGCAGCCAAGCTGCTTGCGGCCGTGATCGACAGAAGAATTTCCCTGGATGGAATTCTTGACCCTGTTCACGGAAACCCGGCGTACAAGCAGCTGAGCGAGCCCGACCGGGCGCTCGTCCGGGCCATTCTCGTGACCGCTCTCCGCCACCTGCCCCGCCTCGAGGCGGCACTGGCTGCCATGCTGGATACTCCGCTGCCGGAAGGGGCGCGTGCCCTCCATCATGTTCTGATCGTCGCTGCCGCACAGATCCTGCACCTCGATGTGCCCGAACATGCGGCGGTGGATGTTGCCGTCGAGCAGGCCAATCGTGACCCCCGCAATCGCCGCTTCGCAAAACTGGTCAACGCCGTCCTCCGGCGGCTGGTGCGCGAAAAGCAGGAGGTTCTCGATGCCACCCGCTCCGTTTCGCCAGTTCCTGGCTGGTTTCTGGAACGGTTGACCGCGACTTACGGCGCTGATGCGGCACGCTCCATCGCGGAGGCTCAGCTCACGCCGCCTGCAATCGATCTGACCGTCAAATCCGGGGCGGCTAATTGGGCTGAACGGCTGAACGGCAGACTGCTTCCGACCGGCAGTGTTCGTCTTCCTTCCTTCGAGGGTGCAGTCTCCTCCCTCCCGGAATTCGAGGAGGGCGAATGGTGGGTGCAGGACGCAGCCGCCAGCATTCCGGCACGTCTGTTCGGCGATGTCAGGGGCAGGCATATCGCCGATCTCTGCGCGGCGCCCGGAGGCAAGACCGCGCAACTTGTGGCGGCCGGCGCACACGTGGTGGCGGTCGAACAGTCCGCCAACCGCATTGCGCGCCTGAAGGAGAACCTGGCCAGGCTGAAACTGCAGGCGGATCTGGTACAAGGTGACTTGTTTGCGTTCAACCCGGCGGAGCCGCTCGACGGGGTTCTCCTCGACGCACCCTGCTCCTCGACGGGAACGACGCGACGCCACCCCGATGTGTTGTGGACCAAGGGACCGGCCGATATCGCCAAGCTTGCAGCACTCCAGGCGAAGATGCTGCGCCATGCCGTCTCGCTGGTGAAGCCCGGCGGCCTGATCGTGTTCTCAAACTGCTCGCTCGATCCGCTCGAAGGAGAGCAGGTTGTCGCCGAGCTTCTTGCGCAGGATCCCGGACTGGAACGGGTTCCAGTCTCGCCGTCCGATTGGCCGGGGCTGGAAGATGCCGTTTCTCCACTGGGTGAATTCAGGACCACGCCTGCCATGCTGCCCGCGAGCGACGGCATGACGGGTGGGCTCGATGGCTTCTTCGCGAGCGTGCTGCGCCGTCGGTAAGATTTTCTTTACCATCCCAGCAGATTGTATTCGAATTAACTAAAGGGCGATCCGTCTGCACCGGCGGGCGACTGCACCTGCGGAGTGTTCCAGATTGATCATGCAACTCGCGGATCGTCGACGGCTTGTGGCCTTCGGCTTGCGGGAAATCGGCCGCCGGTTCTACCGGCGCACAGCCGGTTTGCGGCTTGCATTGACCTCGTCCGCTTCCGGCGTGCCCGACCGGCTGATCGTTGCACCGACCGATCTTCGTGCCATCGACCCCTTCGTGGCAGAGGAGATCGCCCAGGGCCGCTTCCCGCTTGCCGGTACGTCCTTCGATACCGAAGGCTACTCGCCGTTTGAGGTGGAAGCGCCGACGGAGGCGCTAGCCGAACGGCTGCACTCCTTTGCCTGGCTCCGTCACATCCGGGCGGACCGCAGCGCAGAGGCCTGTGCCCGCGCCCGGGCGATCACCTCAAGCTGGATGAACAATCGCGGGCGCAGGGCGCGAGGTCTGGCCTGGCGACCGCATGTCGCAGCGGAGCGGGTGATCGCCTGGCTCTCACACTCCACCATCGTCCTGCAGGGCGCCGAGGCTGGCTTCTACCGCCGCTTCATGAGAAGCCTCACCTACCAGGTGCGATACCTGCGCCGGATTGTACGCGGCCTGCCGATGGACGAAACGCGTCTCCGCATCCGGATCGCCCTTGCCATGGCCTCCGTCGCGATGCCGACCCGCAACGCGTTCATTCGTCGCGAAGGCAGCCGTCTTGACCGTGAACTCGAGCGCCAGATCCTGCCGGACGGAGGGCATGTCTCTCGCAATCCGCGCATCCTTCTCGACCTGCTGCTTGACCTTCTGCCGCTACGCCAGACCTATATCAATCTTGGGCACGACGTGCCGGCCAAGCTGATCCCGACCATCGACCGCATGTATCCGGCGCTGCGATTCTTCCGTCACCAGGACGGAGACCTGGCGCTCTTCAACGGTGCCACCTCCACCCCGGCAAGCGAGTTGATGTCCGTCCTGCGTTACGACGAAACAGCTGGCCAGCCGTTCAAGTCGCTCCCTCACATGCAATACCACCGGCTATCGGCCGAGGGGGCTACGGTCATTGTCGATACCGGCAAGCCACGTTCGGCCGAGCTTTCGCGGCGAAGCCATGCTGGATGCCTGGCATTCGAGATGTCGTCCGGGCGCCATCGCTTCATCGTCAACTGCGGCGCACCCAAATTTGCCTCCGGGGATTTCCGAGGGCTGGCCCGTTCGACGGCGGCCCACTCGACGATCACGATCAACGAGACCTCCTCGAGCCGCCTTCTGCGGTCACACCTCTGCCGTTCGTCGATCCTCGCGGGGGTGAACGAGGTGGATGTCGAACGATGGGATGACCAGCACGGCGGCGATTGGGTCCGTGCGGTCCATGACGGATATCTGAAGCCGTTCGGCTACTGCCACGAACGATCGATCGGAATGAGCGGCAAGGGCAACAAGATCAAGGGCCATGAGAGATTGTTCGCGCCGGAGGACGCGAAGCCGCCTCGCGCACCCGTATCGGCCGCCGCCCGGTTCCACATTCACCCGGCCATCACTATGTCCAGGGAAGACCGAGAAAGGGTGCTGTTGGTAGCACCGGATGGCGAGGCGTGGGAGTTCAATGCGCCGGGTCATGCGGTGGAGATCGAGGACGACCTCTTCTTTGCCGATGTCTCAGGCATGCGTGCCAGCCGGCAGCTCGTTATCCACTTCGCGTTGCCCGAAACTTCAGAAGTCCGATGGATGCTGAAGCGGGTCGAATAGGCGTTTCCTCTCTGGCGAAGCTGTGCTAACGGGCCGCATCCGCCCCAGCGCCTGAAGCGCGCGTTCGCAGGAGAGCCCGATGGCCGTCGTTTCCAAGAAGATTCCCGCTCCCGACAACGTCAAGATCCGCACGGCGCTTCTCTCGGTCTCAGACAAGACCGGCATCGTCGAACTCGCAGGCGCTCTTGCGTCGCAGGGCGTCCGGCTCCTTTCGACCGGTGGCACGCACAAGGCGCTCTCCGCCGCCGGGCTCAAGGTGACGGATGTTTCCGACATCACGGGGTTTCCGGAGATCATGGACGGACGGGTCAAGACCCTGCATCCGAACGTCCACGGCGGTCTCCTGGCCATTCGCGACGATCAGGAGCATGTTGAGGCGATGAAGGCGCATGGGATCGAGGCGATCGACCTGGCGGTTATCAACCTCTACCCGTTCGAGGAGGTAAGGTCTGCCGGCGGAGATTATCCCACGACCGTCGAGAACATTGATATCGGCGGACCGGCGATGATACGCGCCTCGGCCAAGAACCATGCTTACGTCACCATCGTCGTCGACCCGTCCGACTACCCTGCCCTGATAGAGGCCTTGCGCACCAATAATGGCCAGACCAGCTATTCCTTCCGCCAGAAACTGGCAGCCAAGGCCTATGCACGGACCGCCGCATATGATGCAGCAATCTCCAATTGGTTCGCCGAAGCGCTCGATATCGAGATCCCGCGCTACCGGACGATCGGCGGCGTCCTGAGGGAAGAGATGCGATATGGCGAGAACCCGCACCAAAGTGCGGGATTCTACGTGGCCGGCGAGAGCCGCCCGGGTGTTGCCACCGCAAGGCTCCTGCAGGGCAAGCAGCTCTCCTACAACAACATCAATGACACGGACGGCGCGTTCGAACTCATCGGCGAGTTTGCACCGGAGCAGGGTCCTGCCTGTGCGATCATCAAGCATGCCAATCCCTGCGGCGTCGCCACAGGAGCCTCGCTAAAGGAAGCATATCTTCGCGCGCTTGCCTGCGATTCCACCTCCGCCTTCGGCGGGATCATAGCCCTCAACCAGTTGCTGGACGGTGAGACGGCCGAGGAAATCGTGAAGCTGTTCACGGAAGTGATCATTGCACCTGAAGTCTCCGAAGAGGCGAAGGCGGTGATCGCCAAGAAGCCGAACCTGCGGCTTCTCGAAACCGGCGGTCTGCCCGATCCCCGCTCCCGCGGCATCACGGCGAAGACCGTGGCCGGCGGCCTGCTGGTCCAGACACGCGACAACGGGATGATCGAGGACATCGATCTTCGCGTCGTCACGACCCGGGCTCCTACCGACCGGGAGCTTGAAGACATGAAGTTTGCCTACAAGGTGGCCAAGCATGTCAAATCCAACGCGATCGTCTATGCGAAGGACGGCCAGACGGCCGGTATCGGGGCAGGGCAGATGAGCCGCATCGACTCCGCTCGCATTGCAGCGATCAAAGCGGAGGAAGCGGCCAAGGCAATGGGATGGTCCGAGCCGATGACGAAGGGATCTGCGGTCGCCTCCGAAGCCTTCTTCCCCTTCGCGGACGGCCTCCTGTCCGCAATTGCGGCCGGGGCTACCGCAGTCATCCAGCCCGGTGGCTCCATGCGCGACCAGGAAGTGATTGATGCAGCGAACGAGCATGGCGTCGCCATGGTCTTCACCGGCATGCGCCACTTCCGCCACTAGGTTTCATCTAGCCGTTCGGTTGGCTGGATAGGGCGTCCGCAAGAGAAGCACGAGCCCAGCCGCCAGGAACAGGATGAGCGTCGCCATCCCGATGCGTGAAGAGTCGGTGGCATAGGTAACCAGCGAAAACAGCAGCGTTGCCATGAAGCTGGTTGCGCGTCCAGAAAGTGCGTAGATTCCGAAGTAGCGTCCGGCATCGGCAATGTCGACGCTGCGGGCGAGATAGGCGCGTGACGACGCCTGTACAGGGCCGAAGGCGAGGCCGACCAAGAGGCCAAAGAGCACGTAGGCCTTTTCCGCCTCCGTCCCGAAAAGTCCGCCGCTGTCTTCGATGGCAAGAGGCACGAGACCAAAGAAGACGAAGCCGGGACCGGTGGAGATGATCCCTGCCGTTGCAGCTATGAGCAGGACCAGTCCCACCAGGACGACGATCTTTGAGCCCAGCCTCAGATCGAGGCGGCCGGCGACGAGGCAGCCGAATATGGCGACGACATTCAGGAGGATGCCGTAGACGCCGATCTCGATGGTCGCCCACCCGAACATGCCGGCCGCGAAGGCGCCACCCAGGATCAGCAGGCCATTTACGCCATCCTGATAGAGCATCCGCGCAATGAGAAATCGGGTGATGCCGGGTCTTTGCCTAAGTTCCCTGATCGTCCCCCGTAACTCCCCCAGACCGAATCGGATTGCCGCTCTCATTGGAAGGCCTCGGGCAGCATCCGGCGTGAAAAGGAACATCGGCAGGATAAAGACCAGGTACCAGCCCGCTGCTATCGGCCCTGTAATACGGGCATCTTCTCCGAGAGAAGGGTCGAGGCCGAAGAGCGGGTCGATGCCGATCAGGGTCAGCCCGGTCTGCGGGCTGCCGGCAAGAAAGGCGACGACGAGGATCAGCACCAGCATGCCGCCGAGATAGCCGAGACCCCAAGCGGTGTTGGACACTCTGCCGACCTCCTCCTGTCTCACCAGCCGGGGCATCATCGAGTCGTTGAAGACGATGGAAAACTCCGCCGAGATCATCGCGAAGATCATCAGCAGAAGGGGCCAGACCATGGCTGTCCCCGGGGCTGCAAACCAGAGCAGCGAGAGGCACAGGATCTTCACGGCGGCGAAGGCTGCGATCCATGGCTTGCGCGGGCCCGACTGGTCGGCGATCGAGCCGAGCACCGGTGACAGGACCGCAATGACGATCGATGCAACCGTTGCCATGCTGCCCCAGGCCGCTTGCGCCGAAACCGGGTCCTCCGTCAGCCGGGCGACGAAATAGGGGCCGAATACGAAGGTCACGATGACGGTGAAGAAAGGTTGTGCCGCCCAGTCAAAGAGCATCCAACCGCGGACGCCAAGCCGAGACGCGCCGGGTTGGTGCAGGACCTCGGACGGCGCGCGATCGGTCACTGGGACTCTCCCGGAATGAACCCGGCACTCAACTCGTCGGCCTCGAAGCTGCAAGATCTCCAAGCAGGCCTGCGACCACCGTCAGTTTTGCCAGGTTGAAGTCGCTCGCCTCGCTCAAGGCCAGGATTTCGTTGACCAGCCTGTTCACCTGCTGACGCCTGTCGCCGTACCAAAGCTCCAGGGGTTTCTTGTCACGGGGATGCGAGGTGAGTGCGGAGCAGACGATGTCACGACGGGCTGAAGAGATCTGCGCAAGGCTTCGCCCAAGCGCGACGCTTTCATAATGGTCTCCAGGCCTGACCGCCTCCCCGAGCCTCAGCAGAGGATCTATCCTGAACGTGTCGGTTGCCGCGAAGTATGTCTGAGCAACACGGCCGAGATCACTCTCCGTACGGCTGCCGATCAACAGGATCTCCGGGACGAGGGAAAGCGTCGGCAGGCGGCTGATGTCCCTCGCAAGAGCGGTAGGCACACCTTCTGTCTCCATCTCCGCTGCCCGTTCACGAAGTTCGGACGCGAGTCCCAGCGTATCCATCGCTCCGCGCAGCTTGTTTGCGCCCGCCTTGAGGCTGGAGATCGCCGTGTCCATTGACCCCAGACCCGATCGCGTGATCAGGATGAGGTGCGTCGCGTCCGTAAATATCTCCCCGATCCGGGCATAAAGTTTGTTCTGGGTCTCGCCTGGGAGCTTTCCGTCCAAGGAATCAGTGGCAGCCCAAAGGCGGGACAGTTCAAACCCTTCACGAGCGAGATAGGCCGCCTTGACTACTTCCGATGGAGAGGCTCCCGTCGCGTCGATCATCGCCTGGATGAAGCCCGGCCCACCCCGGTTGATGACCTCGTTTGCCAGGACGGTCGAAATGATCTCGCGGTGCAGACGATGGCCCTCGATGTCGGCGGCGAACCCTTTCTGCATCTTCGACGGGAAATAGTTCCGGAGGACCTCCGCAAAGTAGGGGTCGTCCGGAAGTGCGCTCTCGAGGATCTCGTCGAAGAGGGTCAGCTTAGCATAGGAAAGCAGGACGCCGATCTCCGGCCGAGTAAGCGGCTTCCCGGCGAGATAGCGTTCTGCGAGTTCGGTATCGGAAGGGAGCGTTTCGACCGTACGGTTTAGATGCCCCTGCGTCTCCAGAACCGACATTAGCCGCGACAGCTCTTCTCGGTTATCGGTGCCCTTCCGCTCCGTCAGGGAAATGGCGAGCGATTGCAGATAGTTGTTGCGTAGGACGAGTTCCGCCACCTCGTCGGTCATCGAAGACAGGATCTGGTTGCGCTTGTCGCGCGTCAGGCGGCCGGAGCGCATGGCGGAACTGAAAGCGATCTTGATGTTGACCTCGACGTCGGAAGAATTCACTCCGGCGGAGTTGTCGATCGCATCCGAATTCAGCCGGCCACCATGCATGGCATAGGCGATGCGTCCCTTCTGGGTCACGCCGAGGTTGGCGCCTTCGCCGATGACCCGGGCCCGCACATCGGCGGCGACCACACGAATGGGGTCGTTAGACCGGTCCCCAACCTCGGCATCGGTCTCGGAAGCGGCCTTGATGTAGGTGCCGATGCCGCCGAACCAGAGCAAATCGACCGGGCTCTTCAGGATGGCGGTCATAATCTCAAAGGGGGTTGCGATATCCCTGTCTAGACCAATGGCTGCCCTCGCCTGTGGCGTGAGCTTCACCGACTTTTCGGTGCGGGAGATGATCAGGCCACCTTCGGAAAGGCAGGTACGATCGTAGTCCTGCCAGCTTGATCGCGGCAGTGCGAAGAGGCGCTGGCGCTCGGCGAAGCTGCGCGCCGTATCCGGATCGGGATCGACGAAAATATCCCGATGGTCGAAAGCAGCAACGAGCCGGATGTGCTTCGACAGCAGCATGCCGTTGCCGAAGACGTCGCCCGACATGTCGCCAACTCCCGCCACTATGAAGGGCGTCGTCTGGATGTCGATGTCCAGTTCACGGAAGTGTCGCTTGACGGTTTCCCAGGCGCCGCGTGCGGTGATGCCCATCTTCTTGTGGTCGTAGCCAGCCGACCCGCCGGAAGCAAAGGCATCATCAAGCCAGAAGTCCGCTTCCTGGGCCAGCGCATTGGCGGTATCGGAGAAAGTTGCCGTCCCCTTGTCCGCAGCGACCACGAAGTAGGGGTCGTCGCCATCGGGGCGGGCGGTGCTCTGCGGCCCAACGACCTCCCCATCGATGATATTGTCGGTGATGGAGAGCAGCGTGCGGATGAAGGTCTTGTAGGCCTCCCGGCCTGCAGCGAAGATCTCGTCGCGCGAACCGCCAGACGGAAGCGCCTTGGGCACGAACCCGCCCTTGGCCCCGACAGGGACGATGACGGCATTCTTGACCTGTTGCGCCTTCACCAGGCCAAGCACCTCCGTCCGGTAGTCCTCGGCGCGATCGGACCAACGCAGTCCGCCACGCGCCACCTTGCCGAAGCGCAGGTGCACGCCCTCGACCTCGGTGCCGTAGACGAAGATTTCCCGGAATGGACGTGGCTGCGGCAGGCCGTCGAGCAGCTTGGGGTCGAACTTGAACGCAAGTGTCGCGCGAGGCTGGCCCTCTTCATCGCGCTGGAAATAATTGGTGCGAAGCGTCGCATCCACCGCGTTGATGTAGCGGCGGAAGATCCGGTCGTCGTCGAGGCTGGGAACGCCTGCAAGGGCCTCTTCCAGTGCGGCGTGGTGAGCCGAGAGGCGTTTCACCCGAGTCCTCTCGCCGAATTCGGGATCCAGGCTATCTTGGAAGAGCCGCCAGATCGCCTGGGAAATCGCCGGGTAACGGGCAAGCGTATCGGCGATCAGCGCCTGAGAGTAGACGATGCCGGCCTGCCGGAGATAGCGTGCATAGGCCCGTAATACCGTCGTTTCCCGGACGCTCAAGCCCGACAAGAGCACGAGCCGGTTGAAGCTGTCATTATCCGACGCGCCATGGAAGGCGGCGAGGAAGGCCTCCTCCAAACGATCGGCATCACGCTCGAGATTAAAGGGCGTCCCGGGATGGAGTTCGAGTTCCATGTCGTGCAACACGACAGGCCTAGTGTGGTCGTCGGTTCGGATATCAATGTCGAAGGTCTGTTCACTGACGACGTGAAAGCCGAGATTTTCCAGAAGCGGTACGCGGCGTGACAGCGACAGGTGTTCCGGCTGATGGAAGATCTTCAGGCGGAGGGTCTCAGCCGAATCTTCCGGCCGGGTGTAGAACGTGATGCGGATCGGGGCACCTTCCGCACAGGCCGAGATGTCATGAAAATCCGCGTAGGCTTCCGCGGGCGCAAAAGCCTCCTGAAAGGCCTTGTTGACCGTAAGGCCGGTCTGCCTGTCAGCAAGTGCTGCGAAGCTCTGCTCCCAAGGCGTAGAGATGGCCCGGATGGCCTCCTCCAACTTCGGCTGGGGAATGCGTGGGGTACGCCCACCGCGGCGTCCGATGATGACATGGACGCGGGCAACGCCCCCTTCGGGGAAGGCGGGGTAATACGCCGATACATGACCCTCATATACGCGCGCAAGATAGTCGCTCACCTTCTCTCGCACCTGCGAATCATAATCCTCGCGTGGGACGTAGACGATTACGGAAACGAAACGATCGAAGTGGTCGATGCGTGGAAGAGCCCGCACCCGTGGGCGCTCGCTCAGCTCCATGATCTGTTCGCAGAAGCGCGCAAGTGTCGGCACGTCGATCTGGAAGAGGTCGTCGCGCGGGTAGGATTCCAGCGTGTTGGCCAGCATCCGGCCCGAATGGCTGTTCGGGTCGAAGGCCAGTTGTTCCTCGACCCGCTGAGCCTTGGCGCGAAGCAGCGGTATATCGCGTACCGAATGGGTATAGGCCGTCGCGGTGAAAAGGCCGACGACGCGCAGCTCCCCGGTTACCCTGCCGTCCGCATCGAAGCGCTTGATCCCGACATAATCCATGTAGGCGCGGCGATGAACGACCGACTTCACATTCGCCTTCGTGACGATCAGAAAGTCAGGACCGTCCAGAAATTCGAGGATTTCCGGGGTGGTGGTCACCGCGTCCTTGCCCTGGCGGAGGACGAGGACATCCGGGTCCGACAGGATGCCCAGCCCCCGCCCCTTGCTGCGCTCCACCTTGGCGCCGGCTCCCTTGCCGGAATAGACATACTCCCGCATGCCGAGGAAGGTAAAGTTGTCATCCCGGAGCCAGTCGAGGAAGGCGAGTGATTCATCCCTGTCTGCTTTTTTCCGGCTTGCGGAGTAGGTGCGCAACTGGTCTGCCGCACCTTCAAGGAGATCGAGCATCGGTCGCCAGTCGGCGATTGCGAGATGGACCTGGTCCAGAACATAGCGGATGCGCGCGACAAGGGCCTCTGCATCGGCGTCGGGAAGCGGAGGGAGGTGAACCTGGATCAGGCTGACATGGTGCGCAGGATTGCTCGGCTGGTCCGCCGAGCGGAGGGCCGGATCCTTCCCGGGCTCCAGAAGCAGGATCGGGTGGACGGCGAGGTAGAGCTCCCGATGGGAGGCTGTGACCTCTCCCATGACTGAATCGAAGAGGAACGGCATGTTCCGGTCGATAACCGTCAACACATGCGCTGTCGCACCCTGCGGGTCGACGCCTTCCACCGGCTGGAGAGTTATGGAGGGACGGACCCTGATCCAGTTCTTGAGGCATTCTGCCGCGTGAACCGCAGAGGCTGCGAGCATGCGGGGCGTGTAGGGCTCGAGATCGTCGGAGCTGGCGCGGCCGAACAGGATGGCCGGGTCCAGGAAGGCGCCCTTGCCTTCGGCTGCCACCTTGTGCGCCATCTCGATCTGCTTGTCCCGCTTCGGATTCTGCCTGCCCATGTCACTCTCCATATGATGCCGCCACCATGCTGTCGCCAAACCCGATCCGTCAACAGTGCGCGACCGTGCCGACTCAAGGTGGCAACCAGTTTTGCATCGACGCCTCCAAAGCCGGTTATTGACAAGCAGGCGCGAAGAAACCATCAAGCTAGGCAAAACGGAAACGCAAGAACATGCAAAATTCCGGCGCCGTCATTGTCATCTCCAGCCATGTCGTACGCGGTTCCGTCGGGAATCGCGCCGCTGTCTTCGCGTTTGAAACGTTGGGATTCCCGGTCTGGGCGCTACCAACGGTTGTCTTGCCCTGGCATCCCGGCCATGGTCCTTCGACCCGCCTGACATTTGCTGCCGACGAGTTCGACAAGGCAATCGATGATCTCATCAACGCGCGCTGGCTCGGAGAGGTCAGTGCTGTCCTGACAGGCTATTTCGCAAACGAGCGGCAGCCGAAGGCGGTTGCGAGGCTCGTCCGCGCGCTACAGGAAAGAAATCCAAGCCTTCTCTATGTCTGCGATCCCGTCATAGGTGACGTCGGTGGGCTCTACATCCCGCAGTCGACTGCGGAGGCAATCCGCGACGAGCTCCTGCCACTGGCCAGTGTCGCAACCCCGAACCGCTACGAGCTTGCATGGCTCGCCGGAAGCGAGCTCGACAGCAATGCCGCGATCATGGAGGCGGCGCTGGCGCTCGGTCCATCGCGGATGTTGGTGACCTCCGCCATACCGATGATGGCCGGTGGGACCGGCAATCTTTATCTTACCGGCACGCATGCACTTCTTGCCGAGCACCGCCTGATCGACAATCCGCCGAACGGGCTGGGTGATCTTCTTTCGGCGCTTTTCCTCGCCCGCCTGATGACGGGAGCAGACGAGGAGAGGGCATTGCGGCTGGCGACGGCGAGCGTCTATGAGATCCTCGCCCGGACGGCCAAGCGCGGCAGCGACGAGCTTACGCTTGAGACCGATGCCGCCAGTTTGACCAGTCCCATGGCAATGGTGCACATGCGCCGGCTGATCCATCCGCTTCAGCGGGTAAGACGATGACATCCGCGGTAACAGATCCCGCAGCACTTTCAGGAGAACCCCAAGCCATGCAGCAGTTTCCCGAGCACCTCCTGAGCGGCTACCGCAACTTCATGAGCGGCCGTTACAACGATGAACGTGATCGCTACCGGACCTTGGCGGAAGCCGGGCAGAATCCGCACACCCTGGTGGTCGCCTGTTGCGATTCACGAGCGGCGCCAGAGACGATTTTCGACTGCGGGCCCGGCGAACTCTTCGTCGTGCGCAATGTCGCCAACATGGTCCCGCCCTATGAACCGGATGGCCAGTATCATGCGACCTCCGCAGCGATCGAGTTTGCCGTGCAGGCGTTGAAGATCCCGAACATCGTCATCATGGGTCACGGGCGGTGCGGCGGCATCAAGGCGGCGCTCGACCCCGATATGGAGCCGCTGTCGCCCGGCGACTTCATCGGAAAATGGATGGGGCTGGTTCGCCCCGCTGCGGATCAGATCCAGAGCAATGACCTGATGACCGCGAGCGAACGTCAGACGGCACTGGAGCGGGTGTCGATCCGCAATTCCATCAGCAACCTTCGGACTTTTCCCTATGTCCGTGCACTGGAAGAGCAGGGGAAGGTGCTTCTTCACGGCGCGTGGTTCGATATCTCGACCGGCGAACTCTGGATCATGGACGCAAAGACCGGAGATTTCGGCCGGCCAAGCGATCGATCGGCTGCGCCGCTGGAAGATTCCGAACCTGCCGCTTGAGGGATGACGTCTATTGGCCGTCGATTGCCGCGCCTATATGGGCGATCGCCCGCTGATAGACGGTTGCTGCGTTCCAGCCTTGGATCGCCACATAGTTCGGTTCACCCGGCTGATAACCGGCGCCGGGTCGCCAACCATGGCCGACGAGGAAGTTGGCCGTGGAGGCGAGCGCATCGGCGCGTGAACCCACCAGGTCGACATGCCCGTCACGGTCGCCATCCACGCCATAGCGCACGACGTTGACCGGAAGGAACTGCGTCTGCCCGATCTCGCCATGGGCGGCACCCTTCGCGGCAGGGCTCAGGTCTCCCCTTTGCACAAGCGTGAGCGCAGCGTAGAGCTGCTCGGTGAAGTAGGCGGAGCGGCGGCAGTCGTAGGCGAGCGTGGCGACAGCCGATAGTGTGTGCTGGTTGCCCAAGAAGTTGCCGAAGCCCGTTTCCATTCCCCAGATCGCGAGGAGCGGCCCGGCCGGTACTCCATAGCGGCGCTCGATCGCGGCGAAGAGCTGGCCATTGCCAGCTTTCATCTTCTTGCCGCGCGCAATGATCGTTGCGCCGCCGCGCTTCTCCATGAATTGCTCGAAGGAGAGCTTGAAGCTCTTCTGGCCTCGGTCGGCTCTAATGGTCTCGCGGTTGTAGGAAATGTTCGAGAACGCCGTTTCCACGACCTGCGGGCTTATGCCATTGGCGACCGCCTGAGGCTTGAACGCCTGGACCCAGTTCGAGAAGCCGGAACTGTCGTTGCCGCACTGAGCTGCCGCAACAGGCATGGCCAGGGACATGAAGGCAGTCGCAAAAGTGGCGAGACGCAAGGTGTTGAGCATGGTTGATCCGGTTCCGAGGGGCTGGTTGCCCTATTTCCATTGAGTGGAGCTTTATGGGACTCTTGCCGCCCGCTTCAACTCGTCCTCACTAAAATTCTTCGTGAAGGTCGAAGCTGGCTACCGGCGCGATCTGCGCCGGTAGTGCTGTCATTCTCTTCAGGCCGCGAGCTTGCGCGGCTTGATCAGGCCGCGGTTGATGAGAAGTTCTGCAATCTGCACGGCATTCAACGCCGCGCCCTTGCGCAGGTTGTCCGAGACGACCCACATGTTCAGCCCGTTCTCTACGGTCGCGTCCTCGCGGATGCGCGAGATGTAGGTCGCGTCTTCGCCGGCGCATTCGACAGGGGTGACGTAGCCGCCGTTTTCGTGCTTGTCGACGACGAGGCAGCCCGGCGCCTCGCGCAGGATATCTCGTGCCTGGTCGGCGGTGATCTCGTTTTCAAACTCGATGTTGACCGATTCGGAGTGACCGATGAAGACGGGAACCCGGACGGCGGTGCAGGTCACCTTGATCTTCGGATCGAGCATCTTCTTCGTTTCGGCCAGCACCTTCCACTCTTCCTTCGTGTAGCCGTCTTCCATGAAGCTATCGATATGGGGGATGACGTTGAAAGCGATGCGCTTTGTGAACTTCTTCGACTCGACCGGGTCTGCGACGAAGACGGCGCGGGTCTGGGTGAAGAGCTCATCCATCCCTTCCTTGCCGGCACCGGAAACGGACTGATAGGTCGACACGACGACGCGCTTGATCTTTGCGACGTCGTGAAGCGGCTTCAGCGCAACGACGAGCTGGGCGGTCGAGCAGTTGGGGTTGGCGATGATGTTCTTCTTGCGGAAGCCCTCGACAGCATCCGCATTCACTTCAGGAACGATCAGCGGAACTTCGGCGTCATAGCGCCAAGCCGATGAGTTGTCGATGACGACGCAGCCCTGCGCGCCGATCTTCGGAGACCACTTCTTCGAGATCTCGCCGCCCGCCGACATCAGGCAGAGATCGGTATCGGAGAAGTCGTAGTTTTCGAGGTTCTGGACCTTCAGAACCTTGTCTCCAAAGGAGACCTCCGTGCCTTGCGACCGGGCGGAGGCAAGCGCCACCACTTCGTCAGCCGGGAAGCCCCGCTCCGACAAGATGTTGAGCATCTCGCGCCCGACATTGCCGGTAGCACCGACGACTGCAATCTTGAAACCCATGATTTTTGCTCTCTTTCTGCCTCTCCTCGATCCGTTGAGGGGGAAGCCGCGACGGATCGCGGGTTTCCTTGTCCCCGGCCTAACCGGGGAGAGAGCGGCGGGCCAGAGACGTCAGACGGTTTTCGTCGTCGTTTTGGCCGTGGTTTTGCTGGAGGCGGAAAAGCATGAATGCAGCCCAGCACCATGTGCCGGCTGGAGGTCTGCAGCGATGTGATACTCGCGGCGGTTCATAGGATGCTTTCCCGTTCGACGTGGTGTTTAGAAGATTCTGATGTGGAGTCAAGCGCCGACCGCTGTTGAGGCCGTGCCTGTGTCGGAAGCCGGAGTCCTCAAATCAGTGGCGCTCCGTTTGAAGCGCCACTGAGATCTTTTCAGGCAGAAAGGCCGGAGAATTCCTTGAGGATGGCATCGCCCATCTCGGACGTCCCGACCTGTCGGCAACCGTCGGCCATGATGTCGCCGGTGCGGATGCCCTGGTCGAGGACATTGGCGATCGCCTTCTCCAGTCGGTCGGCTTCTGCGACCAGGTTGAAGGAATAGCGCAGGCACATGGCGAAGGAGGCGATCATGGCGATCGGGTTGGCGATGCCCTTGCCGGCAATGTCCGGTGCGGAGCCATGGACAGGTTCGTAGAGCGCCTTGCGCTTGCCGGTCTTGGCGTCGGGAGCACCAAGGGAGGCGGAGGGCAGCATGCCAAGCGAGCCGGTAAGCATGGCGGCCACGTCGGACAGCATGTCGCCGAAGAGGTTGTCGGTGACGATGACGTCGAACTGCTTAGGCGCCCGCACAAGCTGCATGCCGCCGGCGTCCGCCAGCATGTGCTCGAGTTGGACATCGGAGAAGGCGCGCTTGTGCGTTTCCGTCACCACCTGGTTCCAGAGCACGCCGGATTTCATGACGTTGCGCTTTTCCATGGAGCAGACACGGTTCTTGCGGGTGCGCGCGAGTTCGAAGGCGACGCTTGCGATCCGCTCGATTTCGTAGGTGTCGTAGACCTGGGTGTCGATGCCGCGCTTCTGGCCGTTGCCGAGATCGATGATTTCCTTCGGCTCGCCGAAATAGACGCCGCCGGTCAGTTCGCGGACGATCAGGATGTCGAGGCCTTCGACAAGCTCGGGCTTGAGCGAGGAGGCGTTGGCCAGTGCCGGATAGCAGATTGCCGGGCGAAGGTTGGCGAAGAGCTCGAGATCCTTGCGCAGGCGCAGAAGACCGGCTTCAGGACGGACCTCGTAAGGAACGTCGTCCCACGTCGGGCCGCCGACGGCACCGAATAGCACAGCATCGGCGTTCATGGCCTTGGCCATGTCCTCTTCCGAGATTGCCGCGCCGTGGGCGTCGTAGGCGCAACCGCCGACAAGCCCCTCATCGGTTTCGAAGCCTGCACCCTGCTCGGCATTCATATAGGCGATGATCTTGCGGACCTCGCCCATGGCCTCCGGGCCGATGCCGTCGCCAGGAAGCAGGAAGAGAGACTTCGTCATTCGTTATTCCTCTCGGTGGCGGGCTCACCTTTGCACGACCATCGTGCTACGAGACCTCCTCCGAGCCTGCCGAGAGGAGAAGGCCGCCAATTTTTGTCAGGATGTACCGGCGCCGATCCGTGCCGTTACCTCGATCTCGACCTTCATTTCAGGCGCGATCAAGCCGAAAACCACCATGGTGGCCGCTGGCCTGATTTCACCGAACGCCGCCCCAAGAACCGGAACGATCTGCTCGTAGTCGGCCATGTCGGTCAGGTAGTAACGGACACGAAGAATGTCGTTCAGCCCGCTTCCCGCCTCCCTCAAGGCCTGGTCGATCGTCGCCAGAGCGTTGCGCGTTTGGTCGGCCACATTCTCGGGCATTTCCATCCGCGCATAGTCGTAACCAGTGGTCCCGGAGACATAGACCATGTCGCCATCCACGACGGCGCGGGAATAGCCGATGCTGGCTTCGAAAGGGGACCCGGACGAGATGCGCCTGACCATCAGTGGCGGGCCCGATCAGAGCCAGGGCCGCTCGGCGCTGACCTTCTGCTCGAAGCTGCCGATGACGGATTCGTTCTTCAACGTGCTGGCGATGTCGTCCAGGCCTTCAAGAAGGATATGACGCCGTGCAGGGTCGATGTCGAAGCGGATCGAGCCGCCATCGGGGCCGGTTATCTCCTGAGCCTCGAGATCGACGGTCAGGACGGCATTCGAACCCCGCGAAGCATCGTCCATCAGCTTGTCGAGATCGTCCTGGCTGACGACGATCGGCAGGATGCCGTTCTTGAAGCAGTTGTTGTAGAAGATGTCGGCAAAGCTCGTGGAGATGACGCAGCGGATGCCGAAATCAAGGAGTGCCCAAGGCGCGTGCTCGCGGGAGGAGCCGCAGCCGAAATTGTCGCCAGCCACGAGGATCTTGGCGTTGCGGTAGGCTAGCTTGTTCAGCACGAAAGCCGGATTTTCCGATCCGTCTTCCTTGTAGCGGGCTTCCGCGAAAAGCCCCTTGCCGAGGCCCGTGCGCTTGATCGTCTTCAGGTAATCTTTCGGAATGATCATGTCCGTGTCGACATTGATGACCGGAAGCGGCGCTGCGACGCCGGTGAGCTTGGTGAACTTTTCCATGATCTGCCTCCGCACGGATTATCTGCGGAAGCCCTTAGCGCAAATCCAGGCGGATTTGAAGAACCGTTTGGCTTTGCGCGGTACGGCAGGCGCCCGAAAATCAGGCGCTTGCGCCGATGGAGATGGAAGGTTCAGAGATCGATGATCGTGCCGCGACCGTCGTTCCAGACCCGCATGTCATCCTTGCGGGCTCTCGTCTTCACCGGGATCGGCTTCAGACGTGCCGACAGGAGACGTCCAGCTGCCAGCACGCCGAGAATACCCGCGAAGGCCACCGTCAGGGACGCAGTGAGCAATGCAGCCAAGGCGAAAAGAGCAACGCCGCTGGTGAAAAGGACGAATGAACGGATGTTTCGCATGGTCCAAACCTTTCTCTAATGGAAATGTGGCCCCTCATGATCAGGCTTGCAAGGCTTTTGCGTGGTTGATCTATTGCGGCGCATGCAAAAGCTTGTCACAAAATCGCGATGAGCACTTCCCCGAAGCATTCCCCGCCGAGACGTTCCCTTCTGAGTGTCCCTGCCATCAACCAGCGGGCTCTCGACAAGGTTCATGACCTCAACTGCGACGGGGTGATCTTCGACCTGGAGGATTCGGTGTTCCCGGAGAAGAAGGCGGAAGCGCGGGAAAACCTGCGCCGCCATTTTCAGGAGACGCCACTTGAGGGGCGGGAGACCATAATCCGCATCAATTCCCTAGGCTCCGATTTTTGGAGGGGGGATCTAGACCTGATCCTTGAGCTCAAGCCGGATGCACTGCTTCTTCCCAAGGTGGAGGGTCCGCAGGATATCCATGAGGCTGCGAGTGTTCTTGCCGCAACCTCGCCGGGCGTAAGGCTTTGGGCAATGATGGAAACGGCAGGGGGCGTGCTGAACGCTGCGGCCATCGCCGGGGCCGATGCGCGGCTGGACTGTCTCGTGCTTGGCCTCAACGACCTGCGCAAGGAAACAGCCGTTTTACCGCAGTCTGGGCGAGCCTATCTGGTGCCGTGGATGATGCAGGTGGTGTTGGCCGCTCGGGCCCACGGCCTTGATGTGATCGACAGCGTCTTCAACGATTTCCGCGATACCGAGGAGTTTGCGGTCGAATGCGCGCAAGGCCGCGCGATGGGTTTCGATGGCAAGATGCTGATCCATCCCGCCCAGATAGAGGCCGCCAACCATGCGTTCGGACCGTCGGATGAGGAGGTCACGGAGGCCGAAGCAATCATCAACGCCTTTGCCGATCCGGCCGCGGAGGGCCTCAACGTCATCAACATGAACGGGAAAATGGTCGAGCGGCTTCACCTGGAACAGGCCGAACGGCTCATGGCCAAGGCACGACAGATCACTGAAAGAAAGATGAAAGCATGAAACTCTACCGCTTCCTGACGGGCCCCGACGACGCCTCCTTCTGCCACCGCGTCACCGATGCCTTGAACAAGGGCTGGGATCTGCATGGATCACCCAGCCACAGCTTCAATGCGGCCGAAAACAGGATGTATTGCGGGCAGGCGGTCACGAAGACCGTCGAAGGGAAGGATTATCATCCGGACATGAAGCTCGGCGAGCAGTAAGCTGGTTCAAGAAGAGGGGCGGATCAGCGATCCGTCGCCTCTTCGGCGCTCGCCTCGATCCGCTCCATATCGTCATCGCTCAGACCGAAATGGTGACCGATCTCGTGGATCAGCACATGGGTGATGATATCGCCCAGCGTTTCCTCGTTCTCGGCCCAATAATCCAGGATCGGACGGCGGTAGAGCCGGATGCGGTTCGGCAGCTCGCCGGTCTCCATGGAAAAGCGCTCGGAAATGCCGCGCCCTTCGAAGAGGCCGAGCAGGTCGAAGGGCGTTTCCAGCGCCATGTCCTCGAAGATCTCGTCATCCGGGAAATCCTCGATCTCGATGGTCAAATTGGTCGTCAGCGCCCGAAATTCTTCCGGCAGGTTGCCATAGGCTTCGATGGCCAACGATTCAAAAGCGCTGAGTGTCGGCGCGTGGCGATCCCGCCAATCGTCGGTTTGGTCTATACGGGCCATAGATGCTCCTTGTTGGAGCTCATATAATCTATTTCCGGAAATTTTCGAGAGGATTCATAGAGCTCCCGAGGAAGCCGGCTCTTCTCTTAAAATGGCTGTTGACTCTTCTGGAGAGCTCTGGAATCCATTAGAACATAAAGTGAACATCGGAATGGAGCTGACGCCATGGCCAAGCATGCCACGGCGCAGGAGAGACTTTTTGCCCTGCGTAAGACGATTGCCAAACTGGAAGGCAAGGCTCCCACGCTGGTAAGCGAGGAGCAGCCGCAGGGTGAACAGAAAACCAAACGTATCAGATTTCCCCATCGCGTTGCGATGGGGCTTCCGGACATGGATGCAGCACTGGATGGTGGCTTGCCCCTGGATGGCATAACGGAGATCCGGACATCTGCCATGCGCAATGCCGGAGCAGGCAGTGGTTTTGTTCTGGCGCTGGCGGCTCTTATCCAGCGGCAGGCTGAAGCCTCTGCCCTTTTGTGGATCGGCGACAGATTCTCCAATAGCGAGGCGGGACTGCCTTATCCGGTGGGGCTTGCGCAATATGGTCTCAAGATAAAGCACTTCCTCCAGGCCACACCTCGAAAGCTGGAGGAGGCGTTGTGGCTGGCGGAAACTGCAGCAGCGAGCGGTGCGCTGGCCGCGACCATTCTCGAAATCAGAGGCAATCCTTCTGCATTCGGCCTCTCCGAGAGCCGGAGGCTCAGCTTGCGGGCAAAGGCGGCGAGGCGGCCGATCCTGCTCTTGCGGCATGCGGGCGAGGAGGAGGCGAGCAGCGCCGTCTTCCGCTTCCGTGCCGAACCGGGTCCCGCTTCGGAGCGGGTCCTTCCCAATGGAGCCATGCTTGGCGGCAGCATCGGATTTCCAGCCTTCCGTTTGACGCTTGAGAAGAGCCGCAACCCGGCTCCGCTCTCTTTTACCCTGGAGTGGAATTCCCGTGACCGCCTATTCATACTTGCCCAGCCACCAGAGTCGTCTTGCCTTTCCATCAGCGGGTCAACGCATTCTGGCACTGGTCTTCCCGCACCTGCCGACGGACCGGATCGCACGCCGGCGCTGGGGCGGCTCGTGGCGTTTGGCCGGGCGTCCTGACCATCCTCCGCTGCTCTGCTCGGGCCGGCGCGACAATGCCGTGCGCCTCACGGCGCTGGATGAATTGGCGGTGGAAATGGGCTTGCGTCAGGGTCAGGGTCTTGCCGAGGCGCGAGCCATACATCCGGCAATCGATGTCGCCGAGGAAGATTCCGCCGCCGACGGGGCACTCCTGGAGGCAATTGCGGACTGGTGCGATCGCTATACGCCGCTGGTGGCCCTTGACGGGAGTGACGGCCTGTTCCTGGACATCACCGGTTGCGCGCATCTGTTCGGCGGGGAGCAGGTTCTGCTCGACGATATCCTGCTGCGCCTCTTCCAGATGGGATTCAAGGTTCAGGGAGCGATTTCGGGATCCCCAGGCCTCTCCTGGGCTGCATCCCGTTTCGGGGCCGGCGGGGTGATTGCTGATAGTGCGGCGCAGGAAGTGCTTGAGGCGCTGTCCGTTGCCTGCCTGCGCATCGAGGCAGACACCATAGCCGCATTGAACAAGCTCGGATTGAAGCGGGTGGGAGATCTCATCTCGATGCCACGGGCGCCACTGGCCCGCCGGTTCGGCAGCCATGTCCTGCTTCGCCTTGACCAGGCGCTCGGGCATGAGGAGGAGCCCATCTCCCCCCGGCGTCCGGTCGCTTTCCTGTCGGTCGAGCGTAAGCTGGCGGAAGCGATCCAGGCGGAAGAGGACATACTGGAACTGGCTTCACGGATTGCCCAGTCGCTCTGCTCCAGCCTGGAGGCGCGCGGGGCGGGAGGACGGGTCTTCGAACTGGTACTCTTTCGGGTGGATGGCCGCGTGTTCCGCATCGTCGCCGGCGCATCCCGCCCTCTGCGGAATCCGCAGAGGATTGCCAGACTGTTCGCGGAGAGACTGAAATCCGTTCATGACGAGCTGGATGCAGGCTTTGGCTTCGAGCTTCTGCGGCTCAACGTCCTTCAGCATGATTCTTACGAGGCGAGCCAGGACAATCTTTTGGAAAAAGCGTCTGGAGAAGCGCCCCTGGCAGATCTGATCGACCGGGTATCGGCCAGGCTGGGGGACGATGTGCTCCAGGCATTCCAGTTCCGGGAAAGCCATATCCCCGAGCGCGCCGTTTTCGCGTACCCCGCTCTTGGTCATGATGCGGGAAATGAGGGGAGGCAGAACCCAGCTGACACGACGGGACGGGAAAGGCCACTGCGGCTGCTTCCAAGACCGGAGCCCGTGGAGGCTTTTGCCGCAATCGTTCCGGACGGGCCGCCGAGCCGCTTCCGCTGGCGCCGTGTTCTTCACGATGTTGCGCGGGCGGAAGGGCCGGAGCGCATTTCGCCGGAATGGTGGCTTGACCAGGAAGCGGGACAGGAGCGGGACTACTTCAAACTTGAAGTCGCTTCCGGGCACCGGTTCTGGGTCTACCGCCAGGGTCATTACAGTTCCGATTATCGCCCCACATGGCACATGCATGGGATCTTCGCGTGATGGCGGATCCCGCTTTCTTCGAGCTTGGCGCCCGGACCAATTTTTCCTTCCTGGAAGGTGCATCGAAGCCGGAGGAGATGGTGCTGGCAGCGTCCCTGCTCGGGCTGGGGGGGCTTGGTATTGCCGACCGGAATTCGGTGGCCGGAGTGGTGCGTGCCCACAGCCATGTCCGGGATCTTGCCGAACGGCATCAGCGAGGAAAGGAAGCGCCTGACGACAGCAAGGAGCTTCCGTCTCCTTGCCGCATGCAGCCTGGCGCGCGGCTCGTTTTCTCCGACGCGACGCCTGACGTCCTGGCCTATCCGATGAACCGAAAGGGATGGGGCAATCTCTGCCGCCTCCTCAGCCGCGGCAACCTCCGTACGGAAAAGGGCAACTGCATCCTGGAGGAATGGGATCTCGTGGAATGGGGGCATGAGATGATGCTGGCGGTGACGCCTGATCCCGCTTGCGCCTCCGATCATGCCTATCTGCAAAAGCTCGGGGAGGTCCTGAAGCTGCTTCGCCAGACGTTCGGCAAGACCGTCTATCTGACACTGTCTCCCAGCTATGACGGGCAAGACAGGTTTGTCTTCGCCACATTTGCAGCCGTCGCCGCCACGCATCGCATCCCGCTTCTGGCTAGTAACCAGCCGCTTTTCCACCTCCCGGAAAGACGTTCCCTCTCCGATGTGGTGACTGCAATCCGTGAACATGTAGCCATTGCCGAAGCGGGCTTCAGACTGGCGCCAAACGGTGAGCGGCACCTGAAGACGGGACGGGAGATGGCACGCCTCTTCAACGATTATCCCGAGGCTATGGCCAATACAGGGAAATTCTTTAGCCGGCTTCTATTTTCCCTGGACGAGTTGCAGCACAACTATCCGGACGAGAGTGTGCCGGGTGAGACCATGGCGGAAACGCTGGAGCGACTGACCTGGGAGGGAGCCGAGAAGCGATATTCCCACGAGGTGCCGGAGAAGGTTGCCGATCTGATCCGCTACGAGCTCGATCTCATCAAGGAGATGCAGTACGAGCCTTATTTCCTCACCGTGCGCCACATCGTCTGGCATGCCCGCCACAAGCTGAACATCCTCTGCCAGGGGAGGGGCTCGGCGGCCAATTCCGCTGTCTGCTACTGCCTAGGAATTACCGAGGTCGACCCCCAGCACAGCACGCTTCTGTTCGAGCGCTTCATTTCGACCGAGAGAAACGAGCCACCGGATATCGATGTCGATTTCGAGCACGAGCGGCGCGAAGAGATCATTCAGTATATATACGCACATTACGGCTTCCGCCATGCGGGGCTGACGGCAGCGGTGACGAGCTACCGCACCCGCATGGCGGGTCGGGAAGTGGCCAAGGCCTTCGGTCTTTCCGAAGACGTGCAGGCGGCGCTGGCAAGCACCGTCTGGGGCTGGTCTGAAGAAGGGCTTTCGGAGCGGGAAGCAAAGGTGGCCGGCCTCGACCTTGCCCATCCCGCTACCCAGAAGGTCATTGCCCATGCCAGGGAGCTGATGGGCTTTCCCCGCCACCTGACCCAGCATGTCGGCGGCTTCCTGATCACGCGCGACAGGCTTGACGAGGTGGTCCCGATCATGAAGACCGCCATGCCCGGTCGCTACATGATCGAATGGGACAAGGATGATCTCGATACCCTGAAGCTCCTCAAGATCGACGTGCTGGCGCTCGGGATGCTGAGCTGCCTGAGGAGAGGCCTGGCGCTCCTGCAGGATCATTACGGGCAGGAGGAAACGCTGGCGAGCCTGCTGACCAAGGGAGACGACCCGAATGTCTTCGACATGATCTGCCGCGCCGACACGATCGGCGTCTTCCAGATCGAGAGCCGGGCACAGATGAGCATGCTGCCGCGGCTGAGGCCGCGTCGCTTCTACGATCTCGTCATCGAAGTGGCGATCGTCCGGCCTGGACCGATCCAGGGGAACATGGTGCATCCCTATCTGAAGCGCCGTGAGAAGGCGCTCAGGGGCGAGGAGATCCATTACGAGAAGCCGGAGCTCAGGGCGGTTCTGGAGCGGACGCTCGGCGTTCCGCTCTTCCAGGAGCAGGTGATGCAGATTGCGATCACTGCGGCAGGATTCAAGCCATCGGAAGCCGACAAGCTGCGCCGGTCCATGGCGACCTTCAAGCGATCGGGCCGGGTGGTGGAGTTCAAGAGGGCCCTGGTGTCCGGAATGACCGGAAACGGTTATAGCCGGGAATTTGCCGAGCGCTGCTTCAGCCAGATCGAAGGCTTTGCCGAATACGGCTTTCCGGAAAGCCATGCCGCATCCTTTGCGCTGCTGGTCTACGCCTCCTCATGGATCAAGACCTATTATCCGGATGTCTTTTGTGCTGCCCTTCTGAACTCCCAGCCCATGGGGTTTTATGCGCCGGCCCAACTCGTCCGCGATGCCAGGGAACATGGAGTCGAGGTCCGGCCGGTGGACGTCAACCTGTCCGACTGGGACAGCAGCCTGGAGAAGGCGCCGTTCTGGCCGCAGGATATCGACCCGAGGCATAGCGAGATGCGCCGGGTGATCCGCACCCGCAAGGCTGTGAGACTGGGGTTTCGCCAGATCAAGGGCCTGTCGGAGCGGTCCATTCGCGACCGGCTGCTCGAGAACCGCGGCAGCGGCTATGCTTCCGTTCGCGATCTGTGGCTACGCTCCGGCCTCGACAAGGCGGATCTCGAGCGGCTTGCGGATGCCGATGCCTTCGGCTCCATCGGCCTTTCGCGTCGCGCAGCCCTCTGGCAGGTGCGAGGCCTCGATGCACGAAAGGCTGCCGACAAGCTGCCATTGTTCGATCAGGTGAAGCAGGGAGAACTCCAGGTGGAGCCGGTAGCAAGGCTGCCCGACATGCTGCCGGGAGAAGAGGTTATCGAAGACTACCGCCATCTGACGCTTTCCCTGAAGGCTCATCCAACGTCCTTCCTTCGCGAGGATTTCGTCCGGATGGGTGTCAGCCGCAGCGTGGACCTTCTTTCGGTGCCGAACGGGCGGAAGGTCATCATTGCCGGGCTGGTCCTGGTGCGCCAGCGCCCGGGATCGGCGCAAGGCGTGATCTTCATGACGCTGGAAGACGAAACGGGGGTGGCCAACGCCATCGTTTGGCCGAAGGTGTTCGAGCAATATCGCCCCGTGGTGATGGGTGCGCGCATGGTGAAGATCCGTGGCCGGCTGCAGAGCGCCCAAGGTGTCATTCATACGGTCGTGGAGCAGATCGAGGATATTACGCATATGCTTGGTCTGCTCCAGAAGGAGGTCCGGCGGTTCGGCGGCCCTCGCCCAGGCTCGGACGAGACATTGGGTTCAGGCTGCGGCAGCTATCGCAAATCAAGGGGACCTGAGCGGGACGGACGCGATATCACGAAAGGAAAAGGGAGCAGCCTTTTCTCCGAGGAGCCACGCCCACAGGATGTCATGCCAAAGGGACGCAACTTCCACTAACCGGGTGGTCGCAGGAGGTGTGGCAAGTCGGCGCAGTCGGGGTCGCGAGCGCAAGCGAATGCTAATAGGCAGATGATTCTATCTTGACAGAAGCCATCCTGTTTCGCAAAAAGCGGACGTTACTGGTCATGTTTGACGGGTCGACCGAGAATGCTAGTCTGCAGCTGCAATTACATCACCGACAAGGAAATCCGCGAAGTCATCGTCGAGCTTCTCAATGAGGATTGCTGGCAGCTGATCGTTCCCGCGAAAGTCTATCATGCCATGGGCAAGCGCGGTCGCTGCTGTGGCTGCTTCCCCAACGTCGTCGACATCATCATCAAGACCACCGAGGATTATCACGCCGAGCGGCACTCGACGGCGGCTGAGGTAATCGATTATATGTCCCGCCTGAAACAGTTCCACGAAGAAAACAGGAGAGCGGACATTGAAAGGCGACAGCAGCGTCATAGAGCGGCTTAACGAGGCATTGTTCCTCGAACTCGGCGCCGTCAACCAGTACTGGCTCCACTACCGTCTTCTATCGGACTGGGGCTACACCAAGCTTGCCAACAAAGAGCGGGAAGAATCCATCGAGGAGATGCATCACGCCGACAAGCTGATCGATCGGATCATCTTCCTCGAAGGCCACCCCAATCTCCAGACCGTCGCCCCCTTGCGCATCGGCCAGAACGTCAAGGAAGTGCTCGAGGCAGATCTTGCCGGAGAATACGACGCTCGCACCGCCTACAAGGCGTCCCGCGATGTCTGTCACGCCGCCGGAGACTATGTCTCCATGAAACTCTTCGAAGAACTGCTGGCCGACGAGGAAGGTCATATCGACTTCCTCGAGACCCAGCTTGATCTGCTTGGCAAGATCGGCGAGGAGCGCTATGGCCTCCTCAATGCCGAGTCCGCGGACTCCGCCGAGTAAAGCAATCCGGCGCCCGGAGCCCCATGGCATTCCGGGCGACGCCTCCTTCCGAGGGCGCGCCGGTGCTTCGATGGGAGTGGCTCGTTTGAGTGGGTTCGATCAGGCCCGTCTACGCTCCATCTTCTGAAGTCCGGAGACCAGGTCCCCGAACCTGTCGCCCTGCACCGCAACATGCTGGCGCAGGCTCATGCGGGCAGCATCCGCATCCCCTGCCAAGACGGTTTCAACGATCTCCCTGTGTTCGGCAAGCGACACGGTCATCCGGTTGCGAACCCTCAACTGCAGGCGGCGGTAGGGCCGCAGGCGCCGGTGCAGGCTTGTGCATTGCTCCTCAAGGAAGTCGCTGTGACTGGCCGCGTAGATGGCCCGGTGGAAGACCTCGTTCTCGTAATAATACCGATCGGTATCGTCGCTTTCTGCCGCTTCCTGACAGCGTTGAAGCGCCTCCAGAATTGCGATCCGGTCCTGCTCCTGATGTCGACGAGCCGCAAGAGCACCGGCCATGGCTTCCAGCTCGGCCATGACCTCGAACATCTCGAACACCCGCTCCGGTCCCGGATCGACGACGATGGCGCCGCGCCGCGGGCGGATCTCCACGAGGCCGATCGCACTCAACTGCAGCAGTGCCTCGCGAATGGGTGTCCGCGAAACGTTGAACCGACCAGCCAACTGAACCTCGTCAAGACGTTCGCCGGGATGAAACTCCCCGGTCAGGATGCAGTTCTCGATTTCATCCCTCAGCTTCTGATGCGTATTGGCACTCACGGCCCACCTCATGCACAATCATCATTCTTGTATACAAAACAGTTGACATTGTGCGCAAGCTGATTCCATCATTCCAAGGCTTCGGCAGGAGGGTCGAGGCAAAGGGAGGAATGAAATGATTAGGTTCACCAGAGCTCTGAGGTTCTCAGCTGCAGTGCTGATCGGCGGCTTGGTCGCATCGACCGCATCGGCACAGACTGTCCTGAAGGCATCGCACCAGTTCCCCGGCGGCAAGGGAGACATCCGTGACGAGATGGTCCAGATCATCGCCCGCGAAGTGGCTGCCGCAAACGTTGGGCTGGAAATCCAGGTCTATCCCGGATCGTCGCTCTACAAGCCGAACGATCAGTGGAACGCTGTGACGCGCGGGATTCTCGACATGACGTCCTTCCCTTTGGACTATGCGTCGGGGCGGCATCCGGAGTTCTCGGCGACCTTGATGCCCGGACTCGTCGGCAATTTCGACCGCGCCAAGCGGCTGAACGATTCCGAGTTCATGACTGATATCAAGAAGGTGATCGAGGATGCCGGCGCCATGGTGATCGCCGATGCCTGGCTGTCGGGCGCGTTTGCCTCCAAGAAGGGCTGCATCACTTCGCCTGAGACGGTCAAGGGGCAGGTCATCCGCGCCGCCGGCCCGGCGTTCGAGGAAATGCTGGTTGCCGCGGGGGCGTCAATTTCCTCGATGCCTTCATCCGAGATTTATAGCGGAATGCAGACAGGGGTTCTCGACGCCGCCAACACATCTTCGGCTAGCTTTGTCTCCTACCGGCTCTTCGAGCATGCCAAGTGCCTCACCGCCCCCGGGGAGAATGCGCTCTGGTTCATGTATGAACCGGTCCTGATGTCCAAGAAGGTCTTTGAGGGGCTGAACGAGGAACAACAGAAGGCCATTATCGCTGCAGGCGAGAAATCGGAAGCCTTCTTCGATGCCGAGGTCCGCAAGGGCGACCAGCTTATGATCGACACCTACAAGAAGGCGGGTGTGGAAGTGGTTGAGATGTCGAAGGAAGACTATGACGCCTGGCTCGCCCTCGCCAAGGAGTCTTCCTACAAGAACTTTGCGGAGAAGGTTTCTGGAGGCGACAAGCTGATCGAGAAGGCGCTCGCAGTCGAATGAGCAAGAGACGGCGCGCAATGGCGCGCCGTCCGTCTCCACTGGAATTCTTTCGATGCTGAACTCCTATATCCTTTGGGTGGGCAGGGTGTCCCGCCTGTTCGCGGTGACCGCCACCGCGTTGATCGTTATCGCCATGCTGGTCGTCTGCCAGATGATCCTCATGCGATACGTCTTTCGCCTGCCGACCATCTGGCAGACGGACTTCGTCGTCTTCTCCGCGACCGCCGCCATATTTCTGGGTGCTCCTTACGTGCTCCTCAAGGGCGGTCATGTCGGTGTCGACGTCATCGAGCTGCTGCTCGGCCAGCAAAACCGCAAGAGGCTGCGGATCCTGGGAGCCATGTTGGGCCTCGTCTTCTGCATCGTCATGCTGGCGGCGACCTGGGTGCAATTCGAGGAGGCTTGGACCGGTAATTGGAAGCACTCCAGCGTATGGGCTCCACCGCTCTGGATACCGTTGTCTGCTCTCCCAGTGGGCTTCTTCCTGCTGTGCCTTCAATACACAGCCAACATCCTGATCCTGCTGGGATTGGCTGAGCAGCCGGTCGACACAAGCAGCATCCCCGGTCCCGAACTTCCCCTTCCGGCCACAAGCGCTGGAGCCAACGAGAAGGGACACCTTCCATGAGCGCTACCGGTGCCGGTCTCCTGATCATCGCATTGCTGTTCGTTCTTCTCGCGACAGGCATGCCTATCGCCTTTGCGCTTGGCCTTGCCGCCTTCGTGGCGCTCTTCCTGCAGGACGGTTTCAATATCTTCTACATTCTCGGGGACACGATGTTTTCCGGGATCGCCAACCTTGCCTATGTTTCGATTCCCATGTTCGTCCTCATGGGTGCAGCCGTGGCCTCCTCGCCAGCCGGGTCTGATCTCTACACCTCGCTGGACCGCTGGCTGAACCGGATTCCCGGAGGCCTCGTCCTGTCGAACATCGGCTCCTGCGCGATCTTTTCCGGAATGACGGGATCCTCGCCGGCAACCTGCGCCGCGATCGGGAAAATGGGCATCCCGGAAATGCTGCGGCGGGGCTATCCGAATTCCGTCGCTACCGGATCGATCGCTGCGGGCGGCACGCTCGGGATCCTCATTCCGCCGTCCGTCACCCTGATCGTCTATGGCATCGCCACGGAGACCTCGATCGGGCGGCTGTTCATGGCCGGCGTGATTCCCGGGATCATGCTGACGGCGATGTTCATGGTCTGGGCAATCATCGACTGCAAGCGCAAGGGCTACGAATTCGCAGCCCGCTCGGTCCGCTACACCCTGAAGGAGCGGCTGTCGGCGATGCCGCGCATCCTGCCGTTCCTGCTGATCATCGCGGGCACGCTCTATGTGCTCTACGGGGGCATCGCTACGCCATCGGAAGCCGCGGGTGCGGGCGCCCTTCTTACTCTCCTCGTGGTGATCATCGCCTACCGGCTCTTCCGATTCCGCGCCGTAAGCGGCATCTTCGCCTCGGCCATGCGGGAGAGCGTCATGATCATGATGATCATGGCAGCCGCCGAGCTCTTCGCCTTTGCGCTCTCGTCGCTTTTCATCACCCAGACGATCGCGACGGTGATTGCGGACATGGAGGTCAACCGCTGGGTGCTGATGGCGATCATCAACGTCTTCCTGCTCGTGTGCGGCATGTTCCTGCCGCCGGTGGCGGTCATCGTCATGACCGCGCCCATGCTGTTTCCGATCGTCACCCAGGCCGGCTTTGACCCTTACTGGTTCGCCATCGTCCTGACCATCAACATGGAAGTAGGGCTGATTACCCCGCCGATCGGGCTGAACCTGTTCGTCATCAACGCAATTGCGCCGACAGTGCCGACCAGGGACATCCTGTGGGGGTCGCTCCCCTATGTCCTCGTGATGTTCCTCGCCATCCTCATCCTGTGCCTCTTCCCCGATATCGCGACTTGGCTTCCCAACCAGATGCTTGGAGTGGTGGAATGACCGGAACATTCCAGTTCGCCGACATGCTGCAGACGATTGCCGACAGGGGGCGGCGCTTCCTGTCGCTCGCCCCCCGCGATGACGAGAACCCGGTGACGGGCACAACAAGCCTTTGCAAGACGCTTTTGTCGAGCCGAGGAGAAGCCTCCGGCATGGCACTGGCGCAGAACATCCTGCGACGCTGGCAGGGATTTTCGCAGGAAGAGCAGCGCGCATTCATGTTGCTGCTGCTGCAGGACTTCGGCCCCGACCTGGGAAGACTGGAACGGGCAATCGAGGGGTATCAAAGAGACCAGGGACCGGAGGCCCTGCTCGAACTCCACCTCGCAGCGGAGCCCCGCCGGCAGGAACTGATCCGCCGGCTGAACCTCGCACCTGACGGTATTCGGACACTCGTGCAGATGCGTGAAGCCCTCCTCAAGCTCAAGCAGGATGCTCCGGAGCTCGCTGCCGTCGATGCGGACTTCGCCCACTTGTTCAGCTCCTGGTTCAATCGCGGCTTCCTGCTCTTGCGGCCGATCGACTGGTCGACGCCGGCCAACGTCCTGGAAAAGATCATCCGTTACGAAGCAGTCCACGACATTGGTGGTTGGGATGAACTGCGGCGGCGGCTGGAGCCGGAAGATCGGCGCTGCTTCGCCTTCTTCCATCCGCAACTCTCGGATGATCCGCTGATCTTCGTCGAGGTAGCCCTGACCCGCGACATGCCCTCAAGCATCGATTCGCTTCTGCGCGAGGATCGGACGGTTCTTCGCGCTGGAGAGGCGACGACCGCAGTGTTCTATTCAATCTCCAACTGCCAGGCGGGCCTTCGCGGCGTGTCCTTCGGCAACTTCCTAATTAAGCAGGTCGTGGAGGACCTGAGGCGGGATTATCCCAGACTCCAGACCTTCGTCACGCTTTCACCCGTTCCGGGCTTTGCGAGATGGCTCTCCGGAGAGCTTCGCAATGAAGTGTCCGACGCGCTGCCGGATGCCGCTAGGGAGGTTCTCCGCCAGACTGAGGAGCCCGGATGGGAAGAGCGAGAGCAGGGGGCAGATGTCCTGGAGGCGGCACTCACCACGGCCGCGGCCTCTTACTTCCTGCGTGCCCGTGATCCCCAGGGAAGAGTCATTGATCCTGTTGCCCGCTTCCACCTCGGCAATGGCGCCAGACTGGAGCGCATCAACTATCTGGCGGACCGGTCCCCACGCGCCATGCGCCAGGCCCGCGGCCTCATGGTGAACTATCTCTACAAGCTCGACGAGATCGAGACCAACCACGAGGCGTTCGCCGCCAGAGGCGAGGTCGTCACGACGCCTGCGATACGGCGGATGATCCCGGCTGATCGCGGATCCCGCGGCCTCCTTCCAGCCCCGGGGGCTTCTTCCAACCCGCACGAGCATGAAAAACAGCACAAGGCCCCGACGGAGTCCGCATCATGACCAATCACCTCTTCGACGCCATCCGTTCAGCCGCTGATCCCGATGCCCTCTTCCTGGAAGCGCTCGATGGTCGGACATGGAGCTATGGAGATATGCTTGAGGAGTCAGACCGTATCGCGTCCGCCCTCGACAAGCTCGGCGTGCGCCCGGGAGACCGGGTGGCCGTTCAGGTGGAGAAGAGCCCACAGGCACTGATGCTCTACCTCGCCTGCGTGCGCGCGGGAGCCATCTACCTTCCGCTCAACACGGCATATACCCTGGCTGAAATCGATTACTTCGTGGGCGATGCGGAGCCGCGGCTCGTCGTGTGCGATCCACGGACACGGGAGGGCATGGCGAAGGTCGCCGGGGCGCATGGAGCGCTGGTAGAGACGCTGGATGACAAGGGGAATGGAAGCCTGATGGAACGCGCCAAGGCGGAAAGCAGTGCGTTCAGCGATGCCGAAAGGGGACCGGACGATCTGGCTGCGATCCTTTACACATCCGGGACGACCGGCCGCTCAAAGGGCGCCATGCTTACCCATGACAATCTCCTGTCGAATGCACGAACCCTCTGCGACTACTGGCGCTTCACCTCATCCGACCGCCTGATCCATGCGCTGCCCATCTTCCACACTCATGGGCTCTTCGTGGCGTCGAACGTCGTTCTCCTTTCGGGCGCCTCCATGGATTTCCTGCCGAAGTTCGACCCCGACGAGGTGCTGCGGCGCATGCCGCGGGCCACCGTGATGATGGGCGTGCCGACCTTTTATGTCCGCATCCTGCAGCACGAGGGCCTGACAAAGGAGGCGACGGCCGGCATGCGTCTTTTCATTTCCGGCTCGGCGCCACTTCTTGCCGAGACTCATCGTAGCTTTTTCGAGCGCACCGGCCATGCCATCCTCGAGCGCTACGGCATGACCGAGACCAATATGAACACCTCGAACCCGTACGACGGAGAGCGGATAGCAGGGACGGTCGGCTTCCCGCTTCCTGGTGTCGAGCTGCGGATCACCGAGCCGGAAACGGGCAGTATCCTTCCTGACGGTGATACGGGAATGATCGAGGTGAAGGGCCCGAACGTTTTCCAAGGCTACTGGCGGATGCCGGAGAAGACGGCAGCGGAATTTCGCAGCGACGGATTCTTCATCACCGGCGACCTCGGCAGGATCGACGAGAAAGGCTATGTCCACATCGTCGGCCGGGGGAAGGATCTCGTCATCTCCGGCGGATACAACATCTATCCCAAGGAGGTCGAAACCGAGATCGACCAGTTGGACGGGGTCCTTGAGAGTGCGGTCATCGGCGTGGCTCATCCCGATTTCGGCGAGGGCGTAACGGCCATCGTGGTACGGAAGCCTCATGCAAACATAACCGAGCGAGGTATTCTGGACGGGCTCGGGGATCGGCTAGCGCGGTACAAGCAGCCAAAGCGGGTCATCTTCGTCGATGAGCTTCCGCGAAACACGATGGGTAAGGTCCAGAAGAACGTGTTGAGAGATACCTACGCGGGCCTATACACCTCTCGCAACTGATCCCTCGCCCAATCGCTGCCGACGACTTGCCGTCAAGGAAATCGAACTTGCACCCAACAGACCTGCCTGGGACCCGGCTCCTGTTCTGGCGGGAAGGCCGCTAGGCTGCCTGCCCCGATGGCAGATGGCGGCTGGAGCCGTTGACGCCTCCGTCTACACCTTAAGATGAACGATGCCTGATGCAGCTCCATATTGACAGCAGCTGTATACAGAAACTACGTTTGAATCCTTCCCTGACAGATCCGGCCCGGGAGGTCGGGCATTGCTGGGGATGGCGAAATGGCAGCTGGCTGGGAGGTAAGGCTGACAGAATGACGGCGGACCGCTGTTCGCTCGACGAAAATCCTGACAGCACCTATTGTATACATCCGGCCCCCGCCGCAAAGTTGAGGAAGGGCTGGCAGCCTGATCGGCCGCAGTTGGAGGACGTGCATCGCCTTGTGCAGGAGGAGTGTGCATGGCAGATGGATATAGACAGGTGAACCGCTCGCAGCAGCCGCACCGGCGCGCGCATGATCCAGAGGAGGAGAAGGCATGATCACGAGAAGAACATTCGTTGTCGCAGCCGGCGTCGCTTTAGGCGCAATGGCCGTGCTGCCGGCCTATGCGCAGGAGGTCGTCAAGATCGGCCTCGTCCTGCCGATGACTGGGCCCTTCGCCTCGACCGGGCGGCAGGTTGAAGCCGGTGTGAAGGCTTACATGGCCATCAACGGCGATACGGCCGGCGGCAAGAAAGTGGAGGTCGTTCTGCGGGATGATGCCGGAACTGCCGACCAGACGCGCCGGATCGCGCAGGAACTCGTGGTCAATGAAGGCGTGAGTATGCTGATGGGCTTCGGCCTGACGCCGCTTGCCATGTCCGTGGCTCCTGTCCTGAACCAGGCGAAGATCCCGGCAATCATCACATCCGCAACGACCTCGGCGATCATGACGCAGTCCGACTACTTCGTCCGGACCAGCATGGGCGGCCCGCAGTCCGCACTGCCAGTGGCAACCTGGGCCGTTGAGAATGGGCTGAAGCGCGTCGTCACCCTCGTCACCGATTACGGCCCCGGCCACGACATCGAGAAGGGCTTCGTCGACCAGTACAAGAAGGAAGGTGGCGAGATCGTCGAGTCCGTTCGAGTACCGCTCCAGAACCCCGACTTCGCGCCGTTCCTACAGCGCGTCCGGGATGCCAAGCCGGATGCCGTCTTCGTGTTCGTGCCTTCGGGCGTCGGTTCGCTGTTCATGAAACAGTTTGTCGAACGCGGCCTGGCGGATGCGGGGATCAAGCTGATCGCGACCGGCGACGTGACCGATGACGACCTCCTGAACGGAATCGGCGACGCGGCCAAGGGCGTCATCACCGGCCACTTCTATTCCGCCAACCACGATAGCCCCGAAAACAAGGCTTTCGTGGAGGAGGTCCGCAAGTCGAACAACAACATGCGCCCGAACTTCATGTCGGTCGGCGGCTATGACGCCATGCATCTCGCTTACATGGCACTGGAAAAGACGGGTGGCGACACGGATGGCGACAAACTCATCGAAGCCATGAAGGGCGCCGAATGGACCAGCCCGCGCGGCCCGATCATGATCGACCCGCAGACCCGTGACATCGTCCAGGACATCTACATCCGCGAGGTGAAGGAAGTCGACGGCGAACTCTATAATGTCGAGTTCACCAAGTACGAGAAGATCCGCGATCCCAACTCGGCACAGTGAGTTACAGCGAGGGGCTGGCTGGCCGGCTCCTCCAATCGCGTGAGGGCCAATGCTGACCATCCTGTTCGACGGCATCGCCTATGGCATGCTCCTGTTCATCCTCGCTTGCGGACTGACGATCACGCTCGGATTGATGAATTTCATCAATCTTGCCCATGGCGCCTTTGCCATGACCGGTGGGTATGTGACCGTCGTGATGATGAACCGATACGGTCTGTCGTTCTATTGGTGCCTGCCGGCGGCCTTTCTCGTCAGTGCCGCTCTGGGAGCAATCCTGGAGCGGACGCTGTACCGGCGCCTCTATACGGCGAGCCACCTCGATCAGGTTCTCTTCTCGGTCGGACTCGTCTTCATGGCCGTTGCCGCGGCCGACTACATCATGGGAGGACAGCAACAGCTGATACAGTTGCCGCCTGAGCTTTCGGGACGGACCGAAGTGCTCGGCGTCGGCATTGGCCGCTATCGTCTCTTCACCATCGTCATCTGCGCGATCCTCGCGATCGCGCTTCAACTGATCCTGTCTAAGACGCGGTTCGGCAGCCGGCTTCGTGCCGCCGTGGATGATCGTCGTGTGGCAATGGGCCTCGGCATCAATGTCTCGGCGGTGTTCGCGCTCACCTTCGCCTTCGGCTCCGGCCTTGCCGGGCTTGGCGGCGCCATGGGAGCGGAGATCCTAGGTCTCGACCCGAACTTTCCCCTCAAGTTCATGATCTACTTCCTGATCGTCGTTGCCGTTGGCGGCACCTCCACGGTCAGTGGGCCGTTTCTTGCTGCCATCCTGCTCGGTATCGCCGACGTGGCTGGCAAGTATTACGTCCCGGCAATCGGGCCCTTCGTGATCTACGGCCTGATGATCATCATGCTGATCGTAAGACCGAGCGGATTGTTTGCTCGGGGCGGTGCGCGATGAGCATGCTGGCAGAACAGCATTCCAAGCCGATGCCGGAACCGGTATTCGGTTCGGAGCAGGCGCAATCCTTGATGCGCCAGCGCAGCCGCCTCCGCTTCTATGAGGTGGTCGTCTGGCTTGCGGCGGTCATCGCCATCTTCGTGCTGCCCTCGAAGATGCTTATCCTGACCGAGATCGCCATACTGGCGCTATTCGCCGTGTCGTTGGATCTTGTACTGGGCTTTGCCGGAATCGTCTCCCTCGGGCACACGGCGTTCTTCGGCGTTGGAGCCTATGTCGCGGGTCTCGTTGCGCGTCATTACTACGCGGAGCCCGTCGTCGGCTTGATCGTCGCGGGGCTTGCCAGCGGGCTGCTCGGTTATGCGACGAGCTTCCTCATCCTGCGCGGCTCCGACCTCACCCGGTTGATGACGACGCTCGGCATCGCCCTGATGCTGGCGGAGGCTGCAAATCAGCTCGGCTGGCTGACAGGCGGTGCGGATGGGCTCAGCGGCTTCAGCCTGGGACCTATCCTCGGCATGTTCGAGTTCGATCTCTGGGGCCGTAACGGCTACATCTATTGCCTGGTGGTGCTGTTCATCTCGACCATGATCGCGCGGCGGATTGCGTTCTCACCGTTCGGCCTGTCCCTCAAGGCGATCAAGGCAAACCCGGTCCGTGCGGCTATGGTCGGCGTTCCCGCCCGCCGCCGCATAATCCTCGTCTACACGATCGCCGCGATCATGGCCGGCTTTGCTGGCGCTCTCCTGACGCAGACAACCTCCTTCGTCTCCCCGGATGTGCTGGCATTCCACCGGTCTGCGGATGTCCTTCTCGTGTTGGTCATCGGTGGTACCGGCTATCTATACGGCGGCATTTTCGGCGCAATCGCCTTCACGCTTCTGCGTGACTGGCTTTCCGTGGTCACGCCACAATACTGGATGTTCTGGATCGGGCTGTTGTTGATCATCCTGGTTCTTGTAGGACGCAATCGGCTGTCCGACTGGATCAGCTTCCTTCCGGAGCGGCTATCGCGGCTGAAAGGGATGAAGCCATGACCATCGCACTGGAAACCAGGGGATTGAAATGCCGGTTCGGGGCATTCGTAGTCACCAATGATGTGAACCTGCAGGTGGAACAGGGTGCCCGCCACGCGCTGATCGGGCCGAACGGCGCCGGCAAGACCACTCTTATCAACCTGCTGACCGGGGTACTCAAGCCGGCCGGAGGCCAGGTTCTGCTGGGAGGCGAAGACATCACCGATCTGCCTGCTCATCAGCGGGTGAAGAAGGGATTGACGCGTACGTTCCAGATCAACCAGCTGTTTGTCGATTACACCCCGCTGGAGACGGTGGCGCTGGCGATCAGTGAGCGGGACGGTGTCGGAGGCAATCTCTTTCGCGGTATTGCCAGCTACAGGCAGGCAGTCGACGAGGCGGCGGAATTGCTCGGACGGTTCGGCCTCGATGCCGTCATGGGCAGCCGGACGGCGACGCTTCCTTACGGCAAACAGCGGCTTCTCGAGATCGCTCTCGCATTCGCGTCGAAGCCGAAGGTGCTGCTGCTCGACGAACCTGCTGCCGGTGTTCCCGAAGACGAGCGTCACGAAGTGCTGAGGATCGTCTCGGACCTGCCGGGCGACGTGACCGTCCTGCTGATCGAGCACGACATGGACCTCGTCTTTTCCTTTGCGAGCCGGATTACCGTCCTTGTCGCAGGAGCGGTCTTTGCCGAAGGTTCAGTAGCAGACATCTCCAGCGACACCCGGGTGAAGGCGGTCTACCTCGGAGAGAATGCATGAACCGGCCGCTGCTTGTCATCGATCGCCTCGTCGCCGGCTACGGCGAAGCGAGCGTCCTGGCCGGGATCAGTCTAACGATGGACGAAGGCCGGACGCTGGCCTTGCTCGGCAGGAACGGTACCGGAAAGACGACCCTAGTGGACACCATCGCCGGTCTGACCACCCACCACTCGGGTAGCATCAAGCTGTTGGAGCGCGACATCACCCGTCTTCGCGCCGATCGCCGCGTGGCGGCAGGAATCGGCTGGGTGCCGCAGGAGCGCAACATCTTCAAATCGCTTACGGTGGAAGAGAACCTGACCGCCATCGCGCGGTCCGGCCCCTGGACGCTGCCGCGCGTCTTTTCCATGTTTCCCCGCCTAGAAGAGAGGCGCCGTAACCTCGGCAGCCAGCTGTCCGGGGGTGAGCAGCAGATGCTCGCCGTGGCCCGCGCGCTCATGGTCAATCCCCGGCTTCTCCTGCTGGACGAGCCTCTCGAAGGACTTGCCCCGATCATCGTCGACGAGCTTCTTGCCGCACTTCGCCAGATCGTCGAGGGAGAAGGGATGTCGGCCATCATCATCGAACAGAAGGCACGCAAGATCCTGCCCCTGACCGATGACGCCATCATCCTGGACCGTGGCGTGGTGGTCTATTCCGGAACGAGCGCCGAACTGCTCGACAATGATGAGGTCATGGCGCAGCACCTGGGCGTAGGGCGGGCAGCGACGCCGGCGTGACAGCGCGAGGATTATCTCCTCGACTTGCCGCCGGACCATGAACCGCCTTGCTCCGAGCGAGCACCCTTTCTTCCAGATCCGTTGATCACGAATGTCTGACCTGCATCTCCGGCGCCAGTCCGCTGACATGCGGAACCTTGGGCTCTTCTTCGGGTTGCCCCCTCAGCCTGTCGACACTGGTCGGCGGGGTGGATTCTGTTCCATCTGTTCACCTGGGGACGCCAATGTCGAAGAACGAGACCGTACACTATGATGGCCCGGCTGGAGGCTGGGGTTCGGTGCGAGGGATCGCGCGCATCTTCGCCAAGGAGCTGAACTCGCCGGCGGTTGCCGATACGCTGCGTCGCCAGAACAAACCAGGAGGCTTCATGTGCGTCTCCTGCGCCTGGACGAAGCCGGCCGATCATCATCCGCTCGAGTTTTGCGAGAATGGTGCGAAGGCCACCCTGTGGGAGCTGACGACGCGCCGTTGCACCCCGGATTTCTTCGCCAAGCATACGGTCACCGAACTGCGCGGCTGGAAGGATCACGACCTCGAACAGGAAGGGCGCCTAACGCATCCGATGCGCTATGACCGCAATAGCGACCACTATGTCCCCTGTTCGTGGGAAGAAGCCTTTTCGGCGATCGGCCAGGAGCTGAAGGCGCTCGATCCCAAATCGGTGGTCTTCTACACATCCGGTCGGGCAAGTCTGGAGACTTCTTATCTCTACGCGCTCTTTGCCCGGCTTTACGGCAACAACAATCTGCCGGACAGCTCCAACATGTGCCACGAGACAACCTCCGTCGGCCTTAAGAAGGTCATCGGCGCGTCTGTCGGCACGGCTGTCTTCCAGGACTTTTCTACCTGCGACGCGATCTTCTTCTTCGGCCAGAACACCGGCTCCAACAGCCCGCGCTTTCTCCATCCCCTGCAGGAGGCGGTCAAGCGCGGCTGCAAGATCGTCACCTTCAATCCGGTCCGCGAAAAAGGGCTGGAGACGATGATCAATCCGCAGAGCCCGACGGAGATGCTGACCGGCAAGGAAACGCAGATCTCCTGCCAGTATCACCAGGTCAAGACAGGCGGCGACATCGCGGCAATCATGGGCATGTGCAAGCATGTCTTTGCCAAGGAGGATGAGGCCAGGCAGCAGGGCCGTAAGGTGATCGATCGCGATTTCGTCGAGCAGCACACCAACAGTTTCGACGCGTTTGAAGAGAAGGTTCGCGCCACCAGCTGGGAAGAGATCGAGCGGGAGTCCGGGCTTGATCGGGCAGCCCTGGAGGCCGCCGGACAGGTTTACGTGGATGCGGAGAAGGTGATCGGCATCTACGGGATGGGGCTGACGCAACAGGTCGGCGGCTTCGAAAGCATCGCCATGCTCGTCAACATGCTCCTACTCAAGGGCAATATAGGTCGAGATGGTACTGGCATCTCCCCCGTCCGCGGTCATTCCAACGTGCAGGGACAGCGCACCGTCGGCATCTCGGAAAAGCCGAAGCTGGTCCCCCTCGACAAGCTGTCGTCCATGTTCGGCTTCGACCCGCCGAAAGAGAAAGGCGTCAATACGGTCGAGGCCTGCGAGGGGATCCTGGATGGCAGCATTCGCGGTTTCGTCAGTCTCGGCGGAAACTTCGTACGAGCGATCCCCGATCACGATGTCATGGAAACAGCCTGGACGAAGATGCGCCTGACGGTGCAGATCGCCACCAAGCTCAACCGCAGCCACCTGATCAACGGCGAAGTGGCCTACCTCCTTCCCTGCCTCGGACGCAGCGAGGAGGACATGCAGGAGGGCGGACCACAGACAGTTTCAATGGAAGACAGCCTGAGCTGCATCCACGGCTCCGTCGGCAAGCACAAGCCCGCCAGCGAGCACCTGTTGTCGGAGCTCGCAATCGTCGCCGGCATGGCGAAAGCCACGCTTCCGCCCAACCCGAAGGTAAAGTGGGACGAATGGACGGGCGACTATGGCAAGGTCCGCGACCTGATTGAGGAGACTTATCCGGACAAGTTCCACGACTTCAACAAGCGCCTGTTCACGCCGGGCGGCTTCTATCGCGGCAATAGCGCACGCGAAAGGATCTGGAAGACGAAGAGCGGCAAAGCGGAATTCACCGTGCCCGAAGCCCTTTCGGCTGCGGGCTTCGAAGATCGCGAAGGGCGCTATCGCCTCATGACGCTGCGCAGCAACGACCAGTTCAACACGACGATCTACGGCTACAGCGATCGTCTGAGGGGGATCGAAGGGACACGCGATGTCCTCCTGATCAATCCGAAGGAGATGGAAAAGCTCGGTCTTCAGGAGGGTCAGGTCGTCGAATTGCAAACCGATGTCGACGATGGCCAGGAACGCAAGGTGGGCGGGCTGAAGGTGCTGCCCTTCCAGCTGCCGGACGGCTGCGTTGCCGGCTACTATCCCGAACTCAACCCGCTGATCCCGCTTTCGCATCACGAGAAGTTTTCGCAGACACCGGCGGCGAAGGCTGTGCCTGTTCGAATCCTGCCGTGACTGTTGTTGTCAGGATGGCCTGACCTTCCGGGGCCTCGGGACGCCGCGCTTTGCCGGCGCCCTCGGTGGCTCCGGAGGATCAGCTGCAGGTCTTTGATACTTGTCAATGCCAGAGGATCTCCCGGCACTAAGGTGCGCCGCCTGGACAGGCGGTCGTCGCCTGCCTTTGACACGGCTGCCCGGCCCTCGATAAATGGCCGGATGCATCGAAGGATGAGAAGATGATTGCCGACCGTATCCGTCGCCCCGCGCTCCTTGACAAGATCGTTTCGGCGGAGGAGGCGGCAGCCCTGATCAAGGACGGGATGATCATCGGCATGAGCGGGTTCACCCGCGCCGGCGACGCCAAGGCAGTTCCCATCGCCATGGCAGCGCGCGCCCGCACAGAACCCTTCAAGATTACGCTGATCACCGGCGCGTCCCTTGGCCACGATGTCGACCGGATGCTGACTGAGGCAAAGGTGCTTGCCCGCCGCATGCCCTTCCAGGCGGACCGAACCCTGCGCACCGCCATCAACCGCGGCGAAGTGATGTTCATCGATCAGCATCTCTCGGAAACGGTGGAGCACCTGCGCTCCAACCAGCTTGGTCCAATCGATTATGCCATCGTCGAGGCTGCTGCCATCACCGAAGAGGGAAACATCGTTCCTTCGACCTCGGTCGGCAACTCCGCGAGCTTTGCGGTCCTTGCCAAGAAGATCATCGTCGAGATCAATCTCAGCCAGCCAGCCGAACTGGAGGGCCTGCACGACATCTACTTCCCCGGCAAGCGACCAACCCGTGTGCCGATCCCGGTCGTAACCTGCGACAGTCGCGTTGGGTTCCCATTCGTGCCGATTGATCCCGACAAGATCGCCGCGATCGTAGTCACTGACGAAAAGGACAGCGCGTCAACCATAGAGCCGCAGGATGCCGATACCAGCGCGATCGCCTCGCACCTCATTCGTTTCTTCGAGGACGAGGTCGAAAAAGGCAGACTGGACCTGACCCTCCAACCACTGCAGGCAGGAATCGGCACAATCGCCAACTCCGTTCTGACCGGTCTCGCCGATGGCCCGTTTCATCATCTGCGCATGTACAGTGAAGTGCTGCAGGACAGCACTTTCGATCTTTTCGATGCGGGCAAGCTCGCCTTCGCCTCCGGATCCTCCATCACCCTTTCGACTGCCTGCGCGGAGCGGGTCTTTGCCGACTTCCACAAGTACAAGGAGCACCTGGTGCTCCGGCCGCAGGAGATCAGCAACCATCCTGAAGTCATCCGCCGGCTGGGAGTGATCGGCATCAATACGGCGCTGGAGCTCGACATATACGGCAATGTCAACTCGACGCATGTCAACGGCACGCACATGATGAATGGCATCGGCGGATCCGGAGACTTCGCGCGGAATGCCTTCCTGTCGATCTTCGTCACAAAGTCGCTCGCCAAGGACGGTAAGCTGTCGTCGATCGTCCCCATGGTTCCGCATGTCGATCATACCGAGCATGACGTCGACATCATCGTCACGGAGAATGGGCTCGCCGACCTTCGCGAGCTGGCGCCACGGGAGCGGGCAAGGGAAATCCTCCGGAACTGCGTTCACCCCAGTTTCCGGGACGCCCTGATGAGCTATTTCGAACGCGCCTGCGCGCGCGGCGGCCACACGCCACATCTCCTGGAAGAGGCGCTGTCCTGGCACATCCATGCCCAGGCGACGGGGACAATGCACAAGAGCTAGACGGCTATTGTCACGCTGCCAAAGAAATTGATGCCGAGGCTTCGTCCGACTGCGCCTTCAGCTGGTGGCATGGAGATGGTGCACGGGTCCATGACCGGACCCCACATCGAGTTCCCCGGAACGATGGATCGCTAATGCGAGGTACAGCTTGGCCGTTCGGACGGCGGCCACGACATCATTACCCTTGCCTAGTTCGGCAGCAATCGCGCTGGATAGCGTACATCCTGTCCCATGGGTATTGGACGTCTGGAACCGCCGCCCTTCAAGCCATGTCAGGCCGGCGGGATCGGCAAGGACGTCGGGACTTTCATCCTCCGGAAGATGGCCCCCCTTGACTAGCACGGCGCGGGCACCGAGGGCTCTGAGCGCTTCCGCCTGTTCAGCCATCGTTTGGCGATCCCGCGCCTCTGGCTCTCCCAGAAGGGCGGCTGCTTCGGGGAGATTCGGCGTCAGCAACGTGGCAAGCGGCAGGAGGCGATCCCGAAGCGCTGAGACCGCCTGTTCTGCGAGAAGCGAGGCGCCGCCTTTGGCAATCATCACTGGGTCAAGCACGATCGGCACACCGGGCTGCCGGGACAGGATGTCGGCCACGGTCTCGGCGATTTCCGCATTTGCGATCATGCCGATCTTAACGGCATCGACGCGGACGTCGTCGAAAACTGCCCGGATCTGATCAGCAACGAAGCCGGCTGGAATGACCTGGACGCCGTAGACGCCTTTCGTGTTCTGCGCGGTGAGGGCGGTCACGACCGCCATTCCATAGGTGCTGCGAGCCGCGAAGGTCTTCAAATCGGCCTGTATGCCTGCTCCCCCGGACGGGTCGGATCCGGCAATGGAGAGAATGTTCGCAATCATGGCCGCGCCTTTACTATTTCCTGCATCAGGGCACGGGCGGCACCGCGTGGATCGGGCGTGCCGCAGACGGCGGAGACGACCGCAAGGCCGGCGGCTCCAGCGGCCATGACCGAAGCTGCATGCTCCATCTTCAGTCCACCGATCGCGACTGCCGGAACCGGTGAGACGGATATGATATGGCCGAGACCCTCCAGGCCGATCGGTCGCTTGTGATCCGGCTTGGTCCCGGTGGCGAAGACCGGCCCAACGCCGACATAGTCGACGATACTCGGATCCACCTCGTGCGCTAGTTGCGCAGTCTCGACGGAAAGGCCAAGGATCAGTTGATCGCCGATGGCAAGCCGCGCCGCAGCTGCCGACATGTCTTCCTGCCCGATATGCACGCCGTCTGCACCGATCTCGAGTGCGGCCTCTACGTCATCATTGACGATCAGCGCTATTCCGTATCCGGCCAGGGCAGCTTTGAGCGCCTTGCCTGTCTCGATCAGGCTCGTCCGGTCGGCGCGCTTGTCTCGAAGCTGTATCATGGTGGCGCCGCCTTCCGTGGCAAGGCGCGCAGTCTCGACCATGCCCACCGAGCGGCAGAGATCGGGATCGAGGACGACATAAAGCGACAGGTCAAAAATCTTCATTCCGCTCGTATCCTTGCTTCCGATTCCAGCCTCTGCGGGCCGATCGCCGCCAGCGCATCGAGGAACAGGGGCGGGAAAGAGCCAGGGCCCTCGGCCCGGTGGCTGGCATCCTCACCACAAACGGCGAACAACGTCATGGCGGCGACGGTCGCCTCCAGCGGCCGGCCCGGCGCGACGGCGGCGAAGGCTCCGGTAAGGCAGGTCAATGCGCAGCCCAGCGCGGTAACCTTCGGCATGAGCGTGGAGCCTCCCTCGATCCAAACGCGGCGACGTCCATCCGTGACGAGATCGATCTCGCCGGTGACGGCAAAGACGCAGGCGAAGCGTCGGGCAAGATCCACGGCCGCCGTTTCTGCCGCCAGGCTGCTGTCACGGCTGTCGACGCCTTGTCCCCTGCTCTCAAGGCCAGCGAGTGCCATGATTTCCGAAGCATTTCCCCGGACGATGGTCGGCTGGAGCTCAAGGAGTTCGCCTACAACTTGGCGACGAAAGCTCGTGGCATAGTGGGCCACGGGATCGAGGACCCAGGGCTTGCCTGTCTCCTTTGCCGCGCCGGCGGCACCTTTCATGCCTGGGACGTCAGCCGCCCACAATGTGCCGATATTGATCGTGACGGCCGCTGCAACGCGGGCAAACTCGGCAGCCTCCTCCTCGGCGCTGACCATGGCCGGAGACGCGCCGGCAGCGAGAAGGACGTTCGCGGCAATGTTCATCGAGACATCATTGGTGATGCACTGGACGAGAGGATTTTTTGCGCGCAGCGCCTCCAGCAATGTTCCGCAACTGGAAGGAAATTCGGTCAAGAGAAATGCCTTTCTTCGTCCAGCGAGGTAAGGCAACGGTATCTCGACCCGCGACTCCCTCCGCCAGCATGATCTGGTTCAGGTTCAAAGGGTGCTTCTCAGCCCGCTTCAGCGGACGCCCCCGTCTGTTCGCAACTTAGGAAGAATTGGGCCAGTTGTCACTCTCGAAAGCGTCCCGAACTGCACGGGGCAGGGTGCGGCCCATGCTGGCTCGCGTCGCGCGGAGGTCGCTCCGGTGCACCTAGGGCGCGAGGCGGGACGAGAGCAGCGCGAAAGCTTCGTAAGGCGCGAGGCCGAGGGTCTCCCCGACCTCCTCCACCGGGGAGTAATTGCTGATCAAGGGGCGACCGCGCCGATGGAGTTCATCCGGAAGTTCGATCGTAATCGTGCGTGGGGTGAAATTGGCGATCACCAGCAGTTCCTCTTCGTCCAGCGCGCGCGTGTAAACGAAGACGTCGGGATGGTGATCCAGCCAAGCCTGATAGCGACCATAGACAATGACGGGATGCTGCTTGCGAAGCGAAACGAGTTCCCGGTAATGCGCCCAGATCGATCGATCGTCGGATACCTGGCTGGCTGCATTCAGCGTCGCGTAGTTGGGATTAACCTCAATCCACGGGGAGCCGGTCGTGAAACCGCCGTGGGGATCGGCGCTCCACTGCATGGGCGTTCGCGCATTGTCGCGGCCGCTCTCATTGGCACCGCGGATGAAGTCCTCTGTCGAAAGGCCGGCCTCGACGTGCAGACGGTGTATGTTGAGGGTTTCGATGTCCTTGTATTGGTCGAGGGACGTGAAGGAGACGTTCGTCATGCCGATCTCTTCCCCCTGATAGATGAACGGCGTGCCCTTCATCAGGTGCAGCACGGTCGCCAGCATCTTGGCCGATTCAACATGATATCCCGAGGCATCCCCATATCGTGACACGGCGCGCGGCAGGTCATGATTGCCCCAGAACAGGGAGTTCCAACCGTCTTCTGCCAAAGCATGTTGCCACTTGCCCAGGACGGCCTTCAGCTTCACCAGATCGACGGGCTTTGGTCGCCACTTGCCGTGGGTCTCGTCCCAACTCTGGGTGACGTGTTCGAACTGGAAGACCATGGAGAGTTCCCTGCGGTCCCGCCCTGAGTAGAGCAGGGCGGAATCGGGCGTCGCGCTCCAGGCCTCGCCGACTGTCAAAACGTCCCACTCTCCGAATGTCTCGCGGTTCATTTCCTGCAGGTAATCATGGAGGTGCGGGCCGTCTGCGGTGATGCCGGCATCGACCTCCTTGCCGATCAGGTCGATCACGTCCATCCGAAAACCGGCAATACCTCGATCAAGCCACCAGTTCATCATGCGGTAGATTTCGGATCTGACCTCCGGGTTCTTCCAGTTGAGGTCCGGCTGCCGCTTCGAAAACAGGTGAAGGTAATATTCGCCGGTGCCGGGATCGAGCGTCCAGGCTGAACCTCCGAAGGACGAGGTCAGATCACTGGGAGGCCCGCCATCGGCCGACGGCGGCCGCCATATATAGAAATTGCGCAGGCGGCTTTCGCGCGAACTGCGGGACTCGACGAACCATGGGTGTTCGTCGGAGGTATGATTGACCACCAGATCCAGAAGGATCCCGATGCCGCGCTGGCGCGCCTCGGCGACCAATTTGTCGAAATCAGCGAGGGTACCGAATTCATCAGCGATGTTCTGATAATCGGATATGTCGTAGCCGTTGTCGTCCATCGGCGACTTGTAGATGGGCGACAGCCACAAAACCGTGACGCCAAGGGACTGTAGATAGTCCAGCCGACCGATGATGCCGGGAAGGTCGCCAATCCCATCGCCGTTGCTGTCGCAGAAGCTGCGCGGATAGATCTGGTAAACGGTTGCCGCGTGCCACCATTTTCGCTCGATGATCGAGAGGGACTTTGGCTTGTTGACAAGCTCTTTCATGGGCGGCTCCGATATCGACATCACGATCCGCAACGCAGGATTGGCGGGCCGGTTCCCGTTTGCCGGAACATTGAGCCATCCTGTCTGTTAGCCAAACGACTTACTTACACAGGAGGTCGTCATGAACAGCAAACTCCCACCCGTCCCTGACGAGAACCGCAGCGACAAAGGCACCGGCGAGCGTTCCGCCGCCAGCCTTTCCAAGGGCAGCCCCGTCGACCCGCGCGAAAAGAATTTCGACAAGCAGGGTCAACAAGGCAACAGCAAGGTGAACACCACGCATCAGGGTTACCAGCAGGACCGTTAGGAGCGTTGCATGTCTACATCGCAGAAGACGCCGGCCAGCATCCGGCAAGGAGGACCCGGCTCCTCGCACGAAAACGCCAAGGCGCCACTCGACTTGAAGAAGCCGCCGGCTGATCCAGACAATCGTTCCCGCAGCAAGGTGTCGGGCGGAGGTGGCGAACATGACAGCCATCATACCCATGACTCAGTACGTAAAGGCGGCGGCAGCCACTAGACGACATGGGGACAACCGGCACCACGGATCGGTGCCGGTTTCTCCTGGACCATGCTATATGCCGCTCGCGGCTGACTGATGTTATCGCAACAGACCTTGGCCGCCATCGACGTAGATCGGAACGCCGGTCACATGTCTCGCCCTGTGCGAGGCGAGGAACAGGATCACGTCAGCAACATCCATGGAGGCGCCCGGTTTGCCCTCGGTCAGAGGGATGTCGCCCTCCGGCCATTCTACGGGAACGGCCGTCCTGCCGGGATTACGAATGCTGGTGTTGTCATCGATCTCGGTGTCGATCTTGCCGGGGCAGACCGCATTGATCCGTATCTTGTGCCTGCCCAGTTCGAGCGCCAGCTGCTTCGTCATGGCGACCTGTGCGGCCTTGGTGGCCGAATAGGCGGTGGCGCCCGGCGAACTGAACGTCCGGTTGCCATTGATGGAGGAGACGATGATGATCGACCCGCCGCCGTGCGCCTTCATGATGGGAACGGTGGTGTGGAGCGTGAGATACGTGCCCCGCAGATTTACAGCGATAGTCTGATCCCATTCATCGGGCTGAAGAGTGTCGATGGGTGCCCACACCCCGTTGATGCCGGCATTGGCGACAACAATGTCGAGACGGTCGAAAGCATCGATCAACCTTTTTGCCGCGCTTCTCATCTGCGCCTCGTCGGAAACATCGGCCTCGAGCACGAGGGCCTGCCCGCCCTGACTGGTGATTTCAGTTGCAGTGTCTTCCAGATCCTTCCGCGTGTGTCCGAGAAGGCCGACCTTCGCCCCCTGAGCGGCAAGGGTAATGGCTGACGCACGACCTATTCCTGATCCGGCACCCGTCACCAGGGCCACGCGAGATTGCAGGTCCATGTTGGCTCTCCCATTTGCGTCCCATCGCTGAGGTGCTAGCTGGTTGTCACGCTTCCAGAAGCCGAAGCCCGTTTCGATATTTTTCGCCGTCGCCTCCGGTGCGCTCGGCAGTTGCCAGATTGTCCCTCAGGTCCGCGAGCTTAACCTTCCGAGCCAGAGGATTTGCCGCTGCCCTTCTTACCAAGTCAGCGTGGGACTCTCCCTCCCTCCGGGTCAGAGCGTCCACTGCCGCCAGAACGGCTGGCGCGAATCCCTCCTGATGCAGACGCTCGAGTGTCCATTCCGGGGCGTTCTCAGGGACGTCGTGGAGCCAGGCAATGATCTGCTCGATTTCGTCGGCGACGGATGCAGCAACACGGGCGACATGCTCAAGCAGAGGTTCGCCGCCCTTCTTCACCCGGCCGGCAAGAGCCGCTTCCGCAATCTCGCGTGCATGTGCGACATCGGAGTTCATCGCCGGTCCTCGACAAATTGTTCTGCGGTACCGATGGGGGGTAGCCAGTGCTCACGGCGCTTGATCCAGATCTCATAGGTCGGCTCAAGATCCGTAGGGGCCATATCAAGCGATCCAACTCGGATCTCGACTTCTCCCGCGCCCGGATTGAATAGTCGCGAGCCGCAGGTTCGACAGAAGCCCCGGCCCTCAAAAACGGCCAGGTCGCCGCTGCTTTCGAACGCGTGCCCCGGCCATACGGCAAATGTCACGAAACTGGAGCCGCTCTCCTTCCGGCAGTCGCTACAGTGGCAGAGGCCGACCCTCAACGGCGGACCTTTCACTGAGTAGGTGACTTCGCCGCAGAGGCAGCGTCCGGAACGGATAATCATCCAAGCCTCTCCCTTGATCATCACTGTGGATCAAGCCAGTTACGCTGATTTTGCCACCGTGAACGGCCTCATTGACCTATTCGTTCCGCACCGCTTGCTCTTGGAAACGGGATGACCCTTGGCTGCACGCGGCGGACCTTCTAAATGGCTAGGGCCACATAACTTCGACAGGTGCCGCCCCTTGGAACTGCGAAAGGCTTCGGAACAATGACATCGATCCTCTGCGTGGCGCTCAACCCGTCCATCGACATCGCCAATGAGGCATCGAGAATACTTCCCACCAAGAAGGTCAGGACGCGCAACCAACGGCAGAACATAGGGGGCGGTGGCGTGAACGTCGCGCGCGTCCTCGCAGAGATGGGAGACACTTGCGATCTGCTGGTCATGGCGGGTGGCGCGACCGGCGAAGTCTTCCTCGACGCCGTCAAGAAGCTGCCCGTCAACCTCCACACCGTCAGAATTGCCGGCTCGACCCGGATCGCTTTCATGGTCAAGGACATGGAGACGGGGGAGGAGTTCCGTTTCGTTCCGGAGGGACCTGTGGTCTCCCCGGCGGAATGCGAAGAGGTTCGTCGGTTCCTGGAAACTGGTGCCTGGGATTACGTGGTGCTCAGCGGAAGCGTGCCGCGGGGGATGCCGAAGGATGAGTACGCGTCCATGGTGCGGCAGTTGGCCGGCCGCAATTGCAGGATCATCCTCGATACTTCTGGTCCGGCATTGAAGGCAGCGCTAGACGTGGGGGGGCTTTTCCTGATCAAGCCAAGCCTCGACGAACTCGAAGGAATCGTCGGGCGCAGCCTGAGCCTAGAGGAAGCAGTCAAGGTCTGCCAGGAATTCATCGCGAGAGGTTCTGTGCAACATGTCGCCGTGTCTCTGGCGCGAGAGGGCGCCGTGCTGGTCAGTGCGCAAGATCATCTCAAGCTACCCTCGTTCCAGGTGAAGGTGGGTTCGACGGTTGGTGCGGGCGACAGCTTCGTTGGTGGAATGCTCTGGGCGCTTATCCACGATTATCCGGTGCGGGAGGCTTTCCGGGTGGGTGTAGCCGCAGGAGCCGCGACCGTTATGAGCGAGGGCACGGACCTATGCCGCCGGGAGGACGTCCTCATGCTCTACCAGCATGGCGAAGACGCTCTCGACTCAGCTGGGCTAACCTCGCCAAGAAGCGTGCAGAAGAGCCGCCAGCCCTGACATCACGTGAACCCCCGCCGGCCTGGTGCGTTGTGGGAGCAACGGACAACATCAGGAGCCGACCCGTGGACATCATTCGCATCTTGCTTGCCTTCCTGCTGCCGCCGCTCGGGGTGTTCCTCCAGGTCGGACTCGGGCTGCATTTCTGGCTGAACATCCTGTTGACGTTGCTGGGGTGGCTGCCGGGCGTTATTCACGCCCTCTGGGTCATCCTCAAGAAATAGGGCCCTTTCTTCCGTCATCACCCATTTTTGAACCGCCGCTGACGTCGCAGCGTCGCGGGCAGCCCATCCTGTGCTAGTATTTGCGAAACGCAGGAACGGAGCCGCCATGCTTGCCACGCTTGCGATGCTTTTTTCCCTCTCGGGCGCAGCGGCCGGGGCGACTGCTGCAGAGAACGGCGGAGAGGTCGATGTGGAGCTGTTGCTGGCCGTCGACGTATCCCGGTCCATGGACTACGAAGAAGTCCGCATGCAGCGCGAAGGCTATATCGCGGCGATCCAGCACCCGGACTTCATCAACGCGGTCCGCGGCGGCCTGCTCGGGCGGATTGCGGTCAGCTATTTCGAATGGGCAGGCGTAGTCGATCCATCTTCCCGGCTCGATTGGCAGACCATTGAGACTGCTGAAGACGCCAAGGCCTTTGCGGCCCGGCTTCAGGAGAGGCCGATCATCACCAACCGGAGAACATCGATCTCCGCCGCTATCGAGGAAGGCGCGATCGCCCTCCTATCCAACGGCTATGCCGGAATGCGCCGTGTCATCGATGTTTCCGGGGACGGCGCCAATAACGTGGGGCAGCCGGTGGCGCTCGCCCGTGACAAGGCTGTCGCGGCAGGCATCGTCATCAACGGACTGGCGATCATGCTGCGTCCCTCGACCACCGTCGCTCTCGATCAATATTATGCTGACTGTGTCATCGGTGGACCTGGCTCTTTCGTGCTGCCTGTCCGTCGTGTCGAGGATTTCACAACTGCCATCAGGCGAAAGCTGGTCCTGGAAATCAGTGGTCTTGGGGCTTCCTCCGACCCTATCCGCATTGATGACCCACAGACGGATTGCCTGGTTGGCGAGCGGCAGTGGCAGAACCTGTTCGACCGGTAGCAAGCTGCCGCCGTTCGAACTTGTTCGGCAGGGGGCCTAGATCTCCGCGGCTTCCTCCTCCTCCGACGAGGCACCCAAGAGATCCCTCATTCGAGAGCGCACATCGCAACGCAATCCGTCAGGGCGATACTCGAGGGTAACCTCCGCATCCAGCTGCTGCGACAGCACGCGCTCGATCATAACAGTGCCGAAACCCTCGCGCGACGGTTGATCGACTGTTGGACCGCCCTGCTCAGTCCAGGTAAAGGTGAAGGGTGCGTCGCCTTCTCCGAAGCACCAGCGAATGTCTATCCGCCCAGCGTCCGTCGACAAGGCTCCGTATTTGGCGGCGTTGGTGCAAAGCTCGTGCAGCGCCATGGAAAGCGACAAGGCTATTTTCGAGGCGACCTCCAGATCGGGCCCATCGATCGAGAAACGCGGATGCGCCGGATCCTCGAAAGGCTGTATCGCCGTCTCCACGGTGGCTTTCAGTGACGCGCTCTGCCAGTTCTTCGTCAGCAACTGATGGGCTCCCGCCATGGCATGCAGTCGGCGGAAGAACGCTTCGGAGGCCTCCTCCATGGATTGAGAAGACCGAAATGTCTGCCGAGCGACCGCCTGGACCATGCTCAAGATGTTCTTGATGCGATGGTCGAGCTCGCGGATCAGCATCTGCCGCATCCGGTCGTCCTTCTGCTGCTGCTCCCTGCGGAGGGCCAGTTCGTCCATGAAGGCGTCGATGGCGCCGCCAATTGTCTCAAAGGTCCCGTCGCCGCTCATGCCGGTACGGGCAGACTCGTTGCCAGCGCGCCAGGCATTGATGGATCTAACGAGTTGGCGTGCGGGCCGGCGGATCAGCGCATGGCCTGCCCACCAGACGACGAGGAAGGGCCCGACGATCGCAAGCGCGATAACGGCCAAACCGAAGCGCGTGACTTTCCCCACCTGCTGGAGCCCGCTTTCCACCGACGTGCCGGCGCTGACGTAGAGGCTGTCCTGATCCGGATAGTAGCCGATTACGCGTCGCGTGCCGTCCTGGCTTGTCAGTTCGAGCGTGCCTGGGACCGGGGCCCGCACCAGCCGCTGATACTCCTCGGGAATGGGAGTGCCTACGAACCGCTCGGGAAATGGTTCGCGCGCCAGGATAATCCCATTGCGATCGGCGATGGTAAGCGCATTGCCGCCAAAGAGCTCCCGCTCACGAACGCGAGCCCCCAGCCAGTTCAGGTCGAGGTAGGCGACGACCACTCTCGCAGTCCGCTCACCCTCCAGCACCGGCAGGGCGAGCGGTAGCGCGGGCTCCCCGGTGATCCGGTCTATGATGTACGTCCCGACGATGAATTCCTTACGGTCAACGGCGTCGCGAAAATAGTCACGGTCGGAAAAGTCGGTAGCCATCGTCGGCTGGGACGCGCACTGGAGCGTGCCGCTGCTGTCCAGGACGGTAATGCTCTCGATCATGTCGAGCTTTTCGTCGACGATCCGCAGATAGTCGCTGCATGGTCGGCCTGGTCCGGTTCGGGTAATGGGGACGGTCGACAGGACCTCAAGCGTGCTCCGCACTGACGAAACGATGCGACGCACCTCAAGCGACGCCACATGGCCGGCGGTCAGCGCGTTGATGTGAATCTCGCGATAGGCAGCCTGCCGTGCTGATATCAGGTTGTAAATCAACACCAGCATTGCCGGCATCAGGGCAAGAAGCGTCAGGAGTAGCAGCCGCGCCGTGACCGACCTTCTTTTCATCGCGTCCCCCGTTAGGCCGCCGCGCCCTCTGCATCTTCACCTGTAGCTCCAGCGGCCCGCCAAGTCCGCGAGAGCTCTGAAAACACAGAGGCAGTCTGCTTCAAGCGGCGCAGTATAACTAGTGGCCGCTTGATCTCAAGCCGCGTCGTTCTAGCTATGTCACGGTGGTCTTGCTGCGCAGCTCACCTCATCCCTGCGCGGGACGCATCCGGGCCATGCTCGCGATCGACAGACGGGGAGCAAGGAATTGGCGACGGGAGTGAATACCGAGTTGGATCACGACCAGCATCGGACGCAACGGTTCATGATCGGACTCGGGCGCGGCGGCGCCGGAGCCTTGATTTTCGGGCTCCCGATGCTGATGACGATGGAGCTCTGGCACCTGGGGTTCTACATCGAGCGGTATCGTCTGCTTCTCCTCCTCCTCATCAATATTCCGCTGCTGCTCGTACTCGCCCATCGGATAGGATTCGAGGAGACTTTCACCTGGCGGGAGGCTGCCCGTGACGCCGTGATTGCCTATGCCATCGCCATCGTGATGAGCGTCCTCGTTCTGCTGCTCTTCGGCAACATCAAGCCGGGAATGCCGGATAGCGAAATACTCGGAAAGATAGCCATCCAAGCAGTGCCGGCGAGTATCGGCGCACTGCTTGGAAGATCGCAATTCGGCGGCCAGAATGACGAGGAGGCCGAGCAGCAGGACGAGAAAGAGGATAGCGAAATCAGTACCAGCTATGGACGGGAACTGTTCATGATGGCGATCGGTGCTCTGTTTCTCAGCCTCAACGTGGCGCCGACCGAGGAGATCATCCTCATCTCCTTCAAGATGACTGCATGGCATGCACTTGTGATGATCGTTGCATCCATCCTGATCATGCACGGCTTCGTCTATGCCGTCGCCTTTCGCGGTACGCATGAACTGACGGAAGATACACCGGGGTCACACGCTTTCATCCGCTTCACGCTGCCGGGATACATGGTGGCGCTCGGCATCAGCTTCTATGTCCTGTGGACATTCGGCCGACTGGACGACACCGCCGGCATGCAGGTCTTGTTGTCTGCGGTCGTCCTCAGCTTCCCGGGTGCGGTCGGCGCGGCCGCTGCACGCCTTATTCTGTAGAGCCTTGATGACAAAGAGCTTCAAGAACCGTCACGTCGAATCTGGCAAAGCCCACTGGGTAGAATGGGCCACGGGAGTGGTTTCCCTCCTGCTCGTCCTGTCGATGATCGTCTGGATCGCCTTTGATGCCCTGGTGCGGGACGATGTCCCACCGAGCTTTGAACTGACGGTGACCCGGACCGCTGCGGCCGCGGGTGGGTTCCGGCTGGAATTCGACATCCTCAATCAGGGTACATCGACTGCGGCAGCCGTGCTGGTGCGGGCGGATGTCGTCGATTCAGGGCAGGTGATCGATACCGCGGAGGTCACCCTGGACTACGTACCGGGGCGCTCCAAGGCGAGCGGTGGCCTCTTCCTCCTGCAGGATCCGGCAGGACGAGAGGTCCGGCTGCGGGCGCTCGGATACACCGATCCCTGATCAGGCTCAGTAGGGCAGGCCTACATAATTTTCTGCCAGCGCCGTTGAGGCGGCGTTCGAGTGAACCAGATAGTCGAGCTCCGCCTCCTGAACCCGCTGCTCGAAACCGCCGGTTCCCGGAAACCGGTGAAGCATCATCGTCATGGACCAGGAGAAACGTTCCGCTTTCCAGACCCGCTTCAGGGCACGGTGGGAGTAGGCATCTAGGCCCGAAGAAGACCGGTCGAGGTAGAACTCCCGCAAACCTTCGAAGAGGTAATGGACGTCACTAGCGGCGAGATTGAGTCCCTTAGCCCCGGTAGGGGGAACGATATGGGCCGCATCACCCACCAGGAACAGCCGGCCGAAACGCATGGGCTCGGCGACAAAGGAACGCAATGGAGCGATAGACTTCTCGAAGGAGGGGCCTGTGATCATAGCCTCCGCATGCCGGGCGGGCAGGCGGGCGCGCAATTCGTCAAAGAACCGCTCATCGCTCCAGTCCTCCGGCCGCTCATCGAGCGAGCACTGGATGTAATAACGGCTGCGGGTAGGGGAGCGCATGGAACAGAGGGCGAAGCCTCGAGGATGGTTCGCATAGATTAGTTCATGGCTGACCGGCGGCACATCGGCGAGGATGCCGAGCCAGCCGAAGGGATAGACCTTCTCGAAGGTCTGGAGTGCGGCTTCCGGGACTGATTTGCGGCTGATCCCATGGAAGCCGTCGCATCCGGCTATGAAATCGCAATCGAGGCGATGCGTGACCCCATCCTTCTCATAGGTGACATGGGGATGCTCGCCGTCGAACGCATGGGGCAGGACGTTCGCCGCTTCGTAGATCGAGACTGCACCGCTGGCCTCGCGTTTCTGCATGAGATCCTGGGTGACCTCTGTCTGGCCGTAGACCATCACGCGCTTTCCGGTCAGCGCGTGCAGATCGATCCTGTGATCCTGCCCATCAAAGGCGAGCGATATGCCATCGTGAGGCAGGCCTTCTGCATGCATTCGCGCACCGGCACCGGCCCGATCGAGCAGCTCGACCATGCCCTCCTCCAGAACGCCGGCACGCACCCGCCCCAGCACATAGTCCTTAGTGACGCGCTCCAGGATGACGTTGTCAATGCCGGCATCGGTAAGCAGTTGGCCGAGGAGCAGCCCTGACGGCCCGGATCCGATAATGACGACCTGTGTACGCATGATGCCCTCCCTCGCCTGGAACTGACAAAAGCTAACCCGCCGCGCATGCTGCAGAAATGGACATTTCCACCAACTTATGGGACAAAACCAACATCCTCGGCCCATGCAGCAGTCAAGACGATGTTCGTACCAACTTACGATCTTTACGGCGAGAAGAGGCCTCAGGAAGCTGATTTCTGGGTGCATTGCGAAACGATTGCGGCGCGAAGCAGTGCGTATCGGTGGGAGATCAGGCCTCACCGGCACGACAGTTTCTTTCAATTCCTGTACATCCGGAACGGATCGGGTGATGCTGACGTCGCGGGCGAAGGGATCCTGCTCACCCCACCGTGCGTGGTCCTCATGCCGCCTGGCGTGAGCCACGGTTATCGCTTTTCCAAGGATATCGAGGGCTTCGTGATAACGGTGGTCGCCGACAGGTTGCCGATCACGGCACGTGTTCCGCAGAACCGGGGAGATTGGCTCTCCCGGCCGCGAATGGCAGTCATCGAAGCTAAGGAAGCGCCCTATCTGGATGCGACCGTCCAGCGCATTGCCGAGGAGTTTGAGAAACATCGCGGTGAACGCCGCAGCCTGATGGGGTCTCTTCTGACCACCGCTATCCTTATAACCGGCAGCTCGGCTGCCCCGCCCGACAACGGGGGCCGTCACGACGCAAAGCAAGCGCGGGTGGAGGCACTCACTACCCTCATTGCGGAACGGTTTCGCGATCAGTTAACCGCAGAAGACTACGCGCGCCTGCTCAACCTGTCGGTAACACACCTCAATCGCGTGGTTCGCGAGGTCACGGGACAAACCCTTCACGACTTCATCATGACGCGCGTGGTGGACGAGGCCAGCAGGGCGCTCCTATTCACGCCGGCAAGCATCAAGCAGATTGCCGTCAGCCTCGGATTTGCGGATCCCGCCTACTTCTCGCGCTGGTTCCGCAAGCGGACCGGTCGGACGCCTGGCCGGTTCAGATCCGATGAACGCGAAAGCCTTGAGCGCTAACGGACCAGGATTGCCCGGAAATCGTTCACGTTCGTACCGGTGGGGCCGGTCACGAAGAGATCATCTATGGCCTCGAACGCGGTGAAGCTGTCGTGGCCTGCAAGGACTAAGCGGGCATCGAGATCGCGGGCGCGCAATCGACGGACCGAGCTGCCGTCGGCAAAGGCGCCGGCATTCGCTTCGGAGCCGTCTATTCCGTCCGTATCGGCTGCGAGTGCGACGACCGGATAGCCATCGATCGACAGCGCCAGGGACAGTGCGAACTCGCCGTTCCGACCACCGCGCCCGCCTCTCCCGTCGAGGGTTACGGTCGTTTCTCCGCCGGAGAGGAGAATGGCAGGCCGTTGGAAGGGGCGATTGCGGTCGCAGATCTCCCGAGCAATGGCAGCATGAACCCGCGCCACATCCTGAGCCTCCCCCTCAATGGAGTCGGAGAGGATGTGCGCATGGATGCCGTGGCGGCGAGCAACTTCGGCCGCGGCCTCGAGCGAAACCGCGGCCGAAGCGATTACGTGATGTTCGTTGCGGCTGAAGACCGCGTCGTCGGGACGGGGTGCATCCGCTGCGGGAGATTGCAGATGGGCCAGCATGCGTTCTGGAAGACGCAGTCCGTACTGGACGACGATATCAAGCGCATCCTGCCGCGTCGTCGAGTCCGGGACAGTTGGCCCAGACGCGACGAATGCCGGATTGTCCCCCGGAATGTCCGAAACGATCAGGCTCACGACCCGTGCCTGGGTTGCTGCTGCAAGCCGCCCGCCTTTGATGGTTGAGAGGTGCTTGCGCACCACGTTCATTGCGGAAATGGGGGCACCGCTGGCGAGCAATTCCTCGTTGAGCGCCACCTCATCCGCGAGCGTCAGGCCTGCTGGCGGCGCAGGAAGCAGTGCCGACCCTCCCCCACAGATCAGGGCGATCACCAGGTCGTCTTCCGCCAGATCGGAAACGACGTCGAACAGCCGTTGAGACGCGACCAGGCCTGCAGCATCGGGGACGGGGTGAGCCGCTTCGAGGATCGCGACATTTCGGGTGGCGCATCCATAGCCGTAGCGTGTGACCACCACGCCCGAGAGCGGGCCGTCCCATAGGTCTTCCAGCGCAGCCGCCATCTGTGCTGCGCCCTTTCCCGCTCCGACAACGACCGTTCGGCCGCTCTTGCCGGGAGTGGGCAGGTGACGGCGAATGCCTTCCGTCGGATCGGCGGCCGCGACGGCGGCCTTGAAGAGATCAGCCAGCAGCTCCCGGTCATTCATTACTCACCCCTCCAACATCGATCATCGTTCTTGCACCACGCCGGGCCGTCACCGTCAACCGCCGCAAACGGAACAAAGCGCGCTTCCAAGGATTGGATTCGCGTAATCGCAGACATAGGGAGTGCAAGGTATGAGCGAGCATCTCACGCAGGCGAGCTATCCAGGTGAGATCGACATCAAAGGCGATCGGGCCCCGGTTACCTACAAGATCAAGGCGATGAAGGAGGACGACGGAGCCATACATGTTGCTTTGAGCCTGACGGCTCCCCGCGACTGGCTGCTGAAGCACGGCTTCCGCCACGAGGCGGTATTACGGCGGACAAAGGGAGAACCCGTCCCCGTTCATTTCGAGGAGACCTTGACCGTCGCCGACAATATCGCCGTGACCCTCCGCGCCGAGGAGTTCGTGTGCAAAAGCATGGATGAGTTGGCGCGAACCTTCCCAGAGCTTGGATCAAAAGCGAACTGACAGCGTCAGAGCTTTGCCCGGGTGCTGCGTGGCGTGGCGAGCAGCAGGCTCGTTTCGCTTGCGGTGATGCCGGGGACAAGGCGGATCTTGCGGAGGACCGCGTCGAAGTCTGCGAGGTTGTCGGCGCCGAGTTCGACAATCAGGTCCCAGCGACCGTTGGTCGTGTGGATCGCCGAGATTTCCGCGAATGCCTGAAGTGCAGATATCACGCGATCGGTGACGCGGCCTTCGATCTCCACCATCATGATTCCACGAACTGCGGAGCCTGTGACATCGGCCGGTAGCACGACGGTATAGCCGATGATGTTGCCGCTCCGTTCCAGCTTGTCGATCCTCGCCCGGACGGTGGCTCGCGAAGCTCCGACCTCGATGGCAAGGTCTGAAATGCTCCTGCGGGCATTGTGCCGCAGAAGGCGGATGAGTTTCTCGTCGAGGGAGTGCATTCCAGTTTGACCTCTTGATCGTTCCAGAACGCTAGCTTCAGCGGCCATTCTTGACAATTCCAACTATTCATTCTGCCATTCGTCTGTGCTCCTTTCCATCAAAGGAGACTTGTATGATCTGTAAACTGATCGGCATTCCACTGCAGGATGGTGCTTCGCAACTTGGTTGCGAGATGGGACCAAGCGCGCTTCGCGTTGCGGGATTGGCGGGCACTATCGAGGGCCTGGGCCATGACGTCCGTGACCTCGGCAATGTCAGCGTAGGGGCCGCGATGGTCATGCCGCATGCGAATCAGGCGATCCGAAACCTGGGACCTGTTGCAGCCTGGACCGAGCTCCTTGCGGAGGTTGCATATCGGGAAAGCGATGAAGGCATGCCGATCTTCATGGGAGGCGATCATGCCTTGTCGGCCGGCACGGTCGCGGGCGTGTCACGTCGTGCGGCTGAGGAAGGAAAACCCCTCTTCGTTCTCTGGCTCGACGCCCATACCGACCTGCACTCGCTCCAGTCGACGCAAAGCGGCAATCTGCACGGGGTGCCGGTGGCCTATTTCACCGGGCGGCCCGGCTTCGAAGGATATTTTCCGCCTCTCGCCGCGCCTGTTGACGGCGCGAATGTCTGCATGATCGGGATTCGCAGCGTCGATCCGGCCGAGCGGGCGGCGCTGGAGGGGACACAAATTACTGTGCACGACATGCGGACCATCGATGAACATGGTGTTGCGGCTCTTCTGAGAGATTTCCTGGAGCGGGTGTCGGCGGCCGGTGGCCGTTTGCATGTCAGTCTGGACGTCGACTTCCTGGAGCCGACCGTTGCGCCGGCCGTGGGCACGACTGTGCCCGGAGGTGCTACCTTCCGCGAGGCCCATCTTGTCATGGAGATGCTGCACGACAGTGGGCTGGTGACCAGTCTGGACCTGGTCGAACTCAACCCCTTTCTCGATGAGCGGGGGCGCACCGCCCTCCTCTTGGTCGACCTGACGGCTAGCCTGCTCGGCCGGAAGGTGCTGGACCGACCCACAAGGAGCTACTGATGCCGATTGCAGGCCTGAACCTGGTTCCGTTCATAAGCGTCGAGAACATGATGGACCTCGTGCTCGAGACCGGCATCGATGCCTTTCTGGTCGAGCTGGCCCAGTACATTGAGGAGGATTTCCGCCGCTGGGAGCACTTCGACAAGACGCCCCGTGTCGCGTCGCATTCGGCCGAAGGCGTGATCGAACTGATGCCGACCAGCGACGGCAGGCTTTACGGTTTCAAGTATGTCAACGGTCATCCGAAGAATACACGCTCGGGACGGCAGACCGTGACGGCCTTCGGAGTGCTCGCTGATGTCGAGACCGGTTATCCGCTGTTGCTTTCGGAGATGACGATCCTGACGGCACTGAGGACAGCAGCCATGTCGGCGGTTGCTGCCCGCTATCTCGCTCCAAAGAACGCGCGGACCATGGCGCTGATCGGCACCGGAGCGCAGAGCGAGTTCCAGGCACGTGCCTTCCGTGCATTGCTTGGGATCGAGAGCCTGCGTCTGTTCGACGTCGACGAGCCGGCAATGCGGCGCTGCCGTAGCAACCTGGCCGATCTGGGGCTATCTATCACCCTCTGTACGTCTCCGGAGGAGGCGGTCGAAGGGGTGGAAATCATCACAACCGCGACAGCGGACAAGCAGAATGCCACGATCCTGACCGACAACATGATCGGTGCCGGCGTTCACATCAATGCAGTGGGTGGGGATTGCCCAGGCAAGACGGAATTGCATCGCGACATCCTGCTGCGCTCCAGCATTTTCGTGGAATATCCACCGCAAACCCGTGTCGAAGGGGAGATCCAGCAACTCGATCCGGATCATCCGGTGGTGGAGCTTTGGCGCGTCATCTGCGGCAAGGAGGCTGGTCGCGACCGTTCGGACCAGATCACGCTCTTCGATAGCGTCGGCTTTGCCGTCGAGGATTTCTCCGCATTGCGTTACGTGAACGAGAAGCTGAAGGGGAGCAGGCACTATACCGCCTTGGACCTGCTGGCAGACCCGGACGAGCCGCGGGACCTTTACGGCATGCTGCTTCGGCGGCAGGCTTGGTTGAGACAGGCCTCCCTCGCATAGGCGCGCTCAAGCAAGTGGCATTATCTCCGTCGCAGCCTGCCTGATTGTCTGCATCAGGATGGATTGCGGGGCGGAAGGTGGCTGATCTGCCTTGAGGGTCAGTCCAACGGGACCTTTGGTCTCGCTGGTATCCACGGGTAATGACGCCAGGAACCCCTCCGCTAGGTCCCCCGACACCACGCCTTCCGAAATAATCCAGACGGCGTCGCTCGCGCGGGTGAAGGCGCGACCGAAGGCGTGGGAGACAGTTTCGACCTGCTTGGGGAGGCTTCCCACACCATTTGCGATTAGGAGCTGCTCGACGAAAGGGCGGATGATGGAGCCTCTCGTCGGCAGCAGAATGGGGAATGTCGGCAGGTCGGAGAAGATGGAGGGGCTGCCCTCCAGCAGCGGGTGTCCCGGCCGTACCGCCAAGACGACGCGTTCGGAGTAAAGGTGCTCGAACGTGAAACCTGTCATCTTTTCAGGTGCGGCGAGGCGCCCCACGACGAGGTCGAGGTCGCCAAGCCGCAGCTGCTCCAGCAGAACGGCGTTTTCACCCGTCACGATCTTTATACGGCTACCGGTTTTCTGTTCGAGGAAAAGTGACATCGCGCGCGGCATGATGCGCATCGAAACGGTTGGCAGCGCCCCAACGCGAACAGGCGGGGCGGCGTCGAAAAGTTCCTGTGAAACAGCATCGAATCCCTGCCGCAAAGCGGTCAGCGCCGCGCCGGCGTAACGGAGGTAGATCTCGCCATAGCGCGTGATACGGATGCCTCGCCCGTCCCGCTCGAAGATCGCGACACCCAGCGCTTCCTCCAACTCGCGGATGGTTTTCGTTACCGCGGGTTGGCTGACGTGAAGGACTTCCGCCGCCTTGACGACGCTTCTTTGCCGAGCGACCTCTAGGAATGTATGCAGGTGCCGAAACTTGATGCGAGGGTCGCCCAACTGATATAACCTGTAGGTTAAGGAAACGGCTGATAATGTCATTTTACCTAACCATTGCGGAGCTGCAATGGTATTCTTGGGAGGAGAGAGACAATGCAGTTTGTACGCATCAGCGATGTCACGATTCACTACGATGTGACCGTTGCGGATTCCGGAAAGCCGGTGCTGGTCTTCATTAACTCTCTGGGCACCGATTCCCGCATCTGGCACCACGTCCTGCCGAAACTCTCCGATGACTTCACCATCCTCACCTTTGACAAACGGGGGCACGGGCTTTCCGATCTCGGAACTCCGCCCTACAGCATAGATGACCATGTCAGCGATCTCGTCGGCCTGCTCGACCATCTCGAAATGGCGGAGGTCTTTATCTGTGGCCTGTCAGTGGGTGGATTGATTGCGCAGCGAGCCTATGAGCGACGCCCGGATCTGGTTCGGGCGATGATCCTGTCGAATACGGCGCACAAGATTGGGACGCCGGAGATGTGGAACCAGCGCATATCGGCAATCGAGACAGGCGGGATTGCCAGCATGGTCGACGATATCATGGCCAAATGGTTCACGCCGGAGTTCCGGGATCCGGGCAATGCAGCCTATCAAGGCTACCGCAACATGCTGCAACGTCAGCCTGCTGCCGGATACACCGGCACTTGCGCGGCGATCCGCGATGCGGACTTCACGGAAGCAGCGCAGAAGATTGCGGTCCCCGTCCTCTGCATTGCCGGTGAACATGACGGCTCAACGCCGCCGGCTCTGGTCCGATCGATGGCCGACCTCATCGACGGGGCGCAATACCGCATCATTGAGGATGCGGCTCATATACCCTGCGCCGAAGCGCCTGCCGCCTATGCGGCGCTGATCCGCAGTTTCCTGTTCAATGACGTCGAGGATTGAGACCATGACCGATTCATCTCCCGAGACGGAACGCTATCGACAGGGTCTTCAAACTAGACGGTCCGTTCTTGGCGATGCGCATGTCGACGGTGCCCTTGCCCGCGAAACCCCTTTCGATCGCCCATTCCAGCAGTTCATCACGGAAGGGGCCTGGGGGACATTGTGGTCGCGGCCGGGCTGGACGAAGCGGGAGCGCTCGATCGTAACGATTGCACTGCTAGCGGCTCTCGGTCACCACGAGGAGGTCGCCATGCATGTGCGGGCGACGGCTCGCACCGGTGCGACAATGGACGACATCTGCGAGGCCCTCATGCATGTGGCAGTATATGCAGGCGTCCCCGCGGCAAATCATGCTTTCAAGATTGCCAAGGCGGTCTATGCCGAAATGGACGCCAACACCGAGGACGGGGGAGACAAGAAATGAGAAACGCACCGCCTGAAACGACACCTTTCTTTGCCCGCGACCGCGACATGCATCCGCCGGCCTATACGCCGTGGTACAAGACGACGGTGCTTCGTTCCCCGCAGCGCGCGCTGATTTCGCTGGAAGGTACGAAGAGCGAGATCACCGGGCCCGTCTTCGGGCACAATATCATCGACGAGTTCGATAACGACCTGATCGTCAACTATTCAAAGCCGGGCGAGGGACCGATCGGCCAGCGCATTCTCGTCCATGGTCGGGTACTGGACGAGCGGGGGATCGGCGTTGCCGGAGCGCTTGTCGAGTTCTGGCAGGCCAATGCGGGCGGCAGGTACCGCCACAAGAAGGAGACCTACCTGGCTCCTCTGGACCCGAATTTCGGCGGCGTCGGCCGGACGATCACGGACGAGAACGGCTTCTACTGGTTCAAGACCATCAAGCCCGGCCCCTATCCCTGGCCGAACGGGGTGAATGACTGGCGCCCGGCGCATATCCATTTCTCCATCTTCGGGCACGGATTTGCCCAGCGCCTGATCACCCAGATGTATTTCGAAGGCGATCCGCTGATCTGGATCTGCCCTATCGTGAAGACAATTCCGGACGAGGAAGCAATCAAGCGGCTGATTGCGCCGCTCGACATGAATGCGACCATTCCGCACGATATGCGGGCCTACAAGTTCGACATCGTGCTTCGTGGCCGCCGCTCAACCCTATTTGAAAATCGCATGGAGGGTAACTGACATGGTTCAGCCACTCGGCTATCTCAAGGAATCGCCGTCGCAGACCGCAGGCCCCTATGTCCATATCGGCTGCACACCGAACTTCACCGGCGTACACGGCATCTTCGACAAGGATCTCGGCTCCGAATCCATGGTCAACGAGCAGACGCGCGGGGAAAGGATCACCATCCGCGGGCGCGTCATTGATGGCAGCGGAACGCCGCTACGGGATGCGCTCGTCGAGATATGGCAGGCCGATGCCGACGGCTTCTACAACAGCCCATCGGAAACTCGCGGCGAGGCGGATCCGAACTTCTTCGGATGGGCCCGCTGCCCCGGCGACATGGATACGGGTGAGTTCGTCTTCGAAACGATCAAGCCTGGCCGGGTGCCGTTCCGGGACGGTCGGATGATGGCGCCGCATGTCAACTTCTGGATCGTGGCGCGGGGTATTAACATCGGCCTCAATACGCGAATGTACTTCTCCGACGAGGAGGAGGCGAACGCGGAAGACCCCATCCTCGCCCGCATCGAGCACAAGGTCCGCGTCCCGACCCTGATCGGCAAGCGCGACGGCGATACAGTGACCTTTGACATCCATCTCCAGGGTGACAAAGAGACGATCTTCTTCGACGTCTGAGTTGCCGATGACCTTCTCCGCCTTCGACCATCCCTATCTCTCCGCCCTTGTCGGCGACGACGAGGCTGCCGGTTTCTTCTCGGCGGAGGCGGAGTTTGCGGCGATGCTTTCCTTCGAAGCCGCCCTCGCGAAGGCCGAGGCGCAATGGGAGGTGATCCCGGCGCCTGCTGCAGCGGAGATCGTGGCGTGCTGCAGGAACTTCCGGCCCCATATGGAACGGTTGCGCGCGGGAATTGCCCGGGATGGTGTGGTCGTGCCGGAACTGGTCAAGCAGGTGCGCGAAAGCCTGAGTGAGGAGTCCAAGCCGTACCTTCACATGGGGGCCACCAGCCAGGATGTGATCGACACGGCGCTGATACTGCGAATGAAGGGCGTGTGTGACCTCCTTCATTCGCGGCTCCTCGCCTTGCAAGGCGCGATGGAGAAGGTCGAGGAGACGTTCGGCGACAGGGTGCTGATGGCGCATACGCGCATGCAGGCGGCGATCCCCATCACCGTCAGGGACCGCGTGCGTGCATGGCGGGAGCCGCTGCATCGCCACGCGTCGGAGATGGATCGCTACAGGGCCACCGATCTCGTCCTCCAGTTCGGTGGTGCTGCCGGGACGCTGGAGAAGCTTGGCGACAAGGCAGAAGCGGTCCGGCGAACGATGGCGGCCGAGCTTGGGCTTCTCGATGCTCCGCAATGGCACAGCCAGCGTGACAGGATTGCCGGCTTCGGGAGTCTCCTGTCACTCCTGACAGGAAGCCTAGGCAAGTTTGGGCAAGATGTTGCCTTGCTTGCCCAGATGGGGGGTGAGATCACCCTCGCCGGCGGCGGTGGATCCTCCGCCATGGCGCATAAGCAAAATCCCGTCGCTGCGGAAATGCTGGTGGGGCTCGCGCGGTACAATGCGGCTCAGGCCGGCGGGCTTCATCAGGCCCTCGTCCATGAGCAGGAGCGCTCAGGGGCTGCATGGACCCTGGAATGGATGATCCTGCCATCCATGGTCGCGGCCACCGGAGCGGCCCTCCGCCTGGCGGATCGAATTGTGCGTGACATCCGCGACATTGGACGCAAGAGCTAGCCGCCTAGCTTGGTACGAGGAGGCCCGTTAGCTCAGACCTGAGGCAGCAGTTGCCGCGAGTTTGAGTTCTGCCCCTGCAGGACCACAACTCGTGACCCGTTCGGTACCCGCCGGTACAGGTCGATGATGTCCTGGTTCAACAGACGGATGCAGCCACTCGAGACTGCCTTGCCGATGGTCCATGCCTCTGTCGTGCCATGGATGCGGTAGAGCGTGTCCTTGCCGTCCTTGAACAGGTAAAGCGCCCGCGGGCCGAGCGGGTTCATGACGCCCGGTTCCATGCCGGCGGCGAGGGGTCCATAACGTTCCGGTTCCCGGGCGATCATGTCCTGCGTCGGGGTCCATCGCGGCCACTGCCGCTTGTACTGCACCACCGCCTCCCCCTCGAATTCCAGGCCTGCTTTGCCGACGCCGATCCCGTAGCGCAGCGCGCGACCGTTCTCGCGGACCAGGTAGAGGTACCGGGCTTCGGTATCGACGACAATCGTTCCCGGAGGCTGATCGGTCGGATAGGCAACATCACGCCGGAGGAACTGCGGCTCGACGCGCGCCAGATCCGTTGCTGCAACCGGGAAGGCCTCTCCATCGACTGCACCATACATGGCTACATACTCGTCGGGGATCAGCGGCTTCACTGTCCGGGTGCGGGGCGAGGTGGTGGTGCATCCGGCAGCAAGCAAGGGAACTGCAATCAAGAGTGAACGGCGCGTGAACTTCAACAAGGCAGGTTTTCCGGGAGGATGGAGGAGAGACCTGGGCTGGGGTTGGCCCTAGGAACGAGATGCCGGCCTGGAGCAGAACGTTCAAAGACGGCGCCTCCGCTATTAGCGCCAGCTCGCCACGGGCGGCAATTCACGGTCGGTCACCGAACCGTGAGCGGGGCGTGCCGCCATCAACCTCATCGAAGCATCGGTCCCAGTACGTCCGCCGTCTTCCTGAGTGGCGCGAGGAAATGGCCGACTAGTTCACTGGCAGGAATCTGTGCAGCGGATGCACCGATGTTGAGCGCCGCGAGAACATGTCCCCGTTCATCCTTCAGGGGTACGGCGATGGAGCAGAGACCGACCTCAAGCTCCTGGTCGATGATGGCGTAGCCTTGCTCCCGAACCCGGACAAGCTCGTCCATCAGGTCTTCCGGCTCCGTTAGTGTCGAGGGAGTGAAGGCGCGGAGTTCACTCTGGCGGATACGCACCAATGCATCCTCGGGCGGCAGGGCCGCCAGCATCACCCGGCCCATCGAGGCGCAATAGGCGGGTAGCCTGCTTCCAGGCATGAGATTGATGGACATTACCCGTTGATAAGACGCCCGTGCGACATACACGATCTCGCTGCCGTCCAGGACGCTGACCGAGGCGCTTTGCGCGACGTCCTGCGAGAGACGGTCGAGATGCGGCTGCACGATCCGCGGCAGGGGTGTCGCCGAAAGGTAGGCATGACCAAGGCGGAGCACGCGTGGGGTCAGCGAGAAGAACTTTCCGTCGTAATCTGCATAGCCGAGGCGCGCGAGGGTAAGCAGGCAGCGGCGCGTGGTGGCCCGGTCCAGTCCCGTGAGCCTCGCGACATCCGCAATCGACAGTTTCGGCCTTGCATCGGCGAAGGCTTCCAAAACCCGTAGCCCCTTTGCAAACCCCCCGAGGAAGTCGGTCTCCTGCATTTGAACAGGCCTTCTTGTGCGGTATATGAACAAACGTCGAATAACGCACAAATCCATTGATGTCCATGAGCCAGCCGGGTAACTCTGAATAAACGGAGACAGGAAGGATCACATGGACAAGTCTGTCGCGAACATTGCAGACGCCGTGGCTGGGATCGAAGACGGTGCCATTATCATGATTGGCGGCTTCGGCGGGTCGGGCGCGCCGATCGAGCTTATCCACGCCCTGATCGACAAGGGGCCGAAGGGCCTCACTGTTATCAACAATAACGCCGGCAACGGCCGGATCGGGATCGCCGCGATGATCGATGCCGGGATGGTGCGGAAGATGATCTGCTCATTCCCGCGTTCCACGGACCCCCGCGCCTTCACCGACCGGTATCTCGCGGGCGAGATAGAACTGGAATTGGTGCCGCAGGGGACGCTTGCGGAACGCATACGCGCAGGCGGGGCCGGTATCCCTGCCTTCTATACACCCACCGCCTACGGCACCGAGCTTGCGGAGGGCAAGCCGACCGCCGAATTCGATGGCCGCCACTATGTACAGGAGCGCTGGCTGAAGGCGGATTTCGCCCTCGTCAAAGGACAGGTTGGCGATACCCACGGCAACCTGACCTACAACAAGGCTGGCCGAAACTTCAATCCGCTGATGTGCATGGCCGCGGCGAAGACAATCGCACAGGTGACGAGGATCGTTTCGCCCGGCGGCATCGACCCGGAGCATGTCGTAACACCTGGAATCTTCGTGGACTGCGTGGTCGAGGTCAGCCAGCCCCGACAGGAAGAAGATCTCATTCGAGCCGGAGTGGCCTACGTATGACCGCCGAAACCCCCGTCAACACTCGCGAAGACATCAAACTCTCCAACGCCCAGATCGCCTGGAGGGCGGCGCAGGACATCGCCGACGGCGCTTATGTGAATCTCGGGATCGGATTTCCCGAGATGGTTGCGCGATACCAGCCCTCGGGGCGCCAGGCAATCTTCCATACCGAGAACGGCATCCTGGACTTCGGCGAGGCGCCGCCTGAAGGGGAAGAGGACTGGGACCTGATCAATGCCGGCAAGAAGGCCGTCACCCTGAAGCCGGGCGCCGCGTTCTTTCACCATGCCGACAGCTTTGCCATGGTTCGCGGCGGTCATCTGGATGTGGCGATCCTTGGCGCCTACCAGGTGGCGCAGAACGGCGACCTCGCCAACTGGCGCGTCGGCGCCAAGGGCGTTCCGGCTGTCGGTGGTGCGATGGACCTGGCGCATGGCGCCAAGCAGGTCTGCGTCATCACCGAGCATGTGACGAAGAAGGGCGAGCCGAAGCTTGTCGACCGATGCAACTTCCCACTGACCGGGGTTGCCTGCATCACACGCGTCTATACGAGCCATGCCGTTGTGGACATTGTCGGTGGGCGCTTCGTCCTGCGGGAGAAACTGGCGGCCATGACGCTGGAGGAACTGCAGGCCATGACCGGTGCGCCGCTTCACCTAGACGGCCCCGTCGCCGATCTCGTTGTTCCCGCTCTTTGAGGATATCCATGACCGAAGCTTTCATCTGTGACTACATTCGCACACCGGTCGGCCGGTTTGGCGGCTCCCTTTCCGCCGTGCGCGCCGACGACCTCGGCGCGGTTCCGCTTCGCGCGCTGATGGAGAGAAACACCGGAGTCGATTGGGAAGCGGTGGATGACGTCATCTTCGGCTGCGCCAACCAGGCCGGTGAAGATAATCGGAATGTCGCGCGCATGTCGCTTCTCCTGGCCGGCCTGCCGGTCTCCACAAGCGGTACTACGATCAACCGCCTTTGCGGATCAGGGATGGATGCCGTTATCGCGGCAGCGCGTGCCATCAAGGCGGGTGAGGCAGACCTGATGGTCGCTGGCGGTGTCGAGAGCATGAGCCGTGCTCCCTTTGTCATGCCCAAGGCCGAGACGGCCTTCTCTCGCAATGCCGAGATTTACGACACGACCATCGGGTGGCGCTTCGTCAATCCGCTGATGAAGAAGCAGTATGGCGTAGATTCCATGCCGGAGACCGGCGAGAACGTCGCAGAAGATTACAAGGTCACGCGCGAAGACCAGGACACATTTGCGCTCCGGTCCCAGGCGCGAGCCGCCGAAGCCCAAGGCAATGGCCGCCTTGCTCGTGAGATCGTTTCCGTCACCATCCCGCAACGGAAGGGAGAACCGGTCGTAGTCGAGCGGGACGAACATCCGCGCGCGACAACGCTCGAGGCGCTCGCCAAGCTTGGTACGCCCTTCAAGAAGGAAGGTGGCACGGTCACGGCCGGCAATGCCTCCGGCGTCAATGACGGAGCGGCGGCGCTGATCATCGCTTCGGAAGCCGCCGCACGTAAGCACGGGCTTGTTCCGATCGCCCGTATCCTGGGTGGTGCCAGCGCCGGTGTCCCACCCCGGATCATGGGAATCGGCCCCGCTCCGGCGACGCTGAAGCTTTGCAGCCGCCTCGGCCTATCGCCCCAGGACTTCGACATCATCGAACTAAACGAGGCATTCGCGTCTCAGGGCATAGCCGTGCTGCGCGAACTGGGTATTCCGGAGGATTCGGACCGGGTGAACCCGAATGGCGGCGCAATCGCGCTGGGGCACCCGCTCGGTATGTCGGGCGCGCGGATCACGGGTACGGCCGCGCTCGAGCTTCAGCTCCGAAACGCGAAGCGCGCACTTGCGACGATGTGCGTCGGCGTCGGCCAGGGCATCGCCGTAGCGCTGGAGCGCGCCTGAGCCAGAATTCCTGTCAATCGCGCGCCGGTGATGCTCCCCCCGGCGCGCCTCCTGCGAAGAAGGCGGCTATGTCATCGAAGAACTCCGCCCTCGATGCGGGATCCGTGTAGAACATGTGTCCGCCGCGATAGAGCTGCAAAGAGGTGCGTTCTGCCGCAAGCCGGGGGGGCAGATGGTCAAGCACGTAGCGGCTCATCCCGTGGGGCGTGATCGCATCGCTGTAGCCGTGGGCGACGAGCACACGAAACTCGGGAATGACGGATAGCAGATCGCGCAGATCGTCCACAGCAGACGCGGTAGCTCGTCCACCCCCGCCATGCTCACCATTCCATTCCCAACGCCGGTTCACCTCTTCGTTGAGGAGCGTGTAGGTCATCCTGCTGCGATAGCCCAGATGATGCTCGGCATAGGACGCGAAGACACCGCCATAGGCGCGCGTATAACCATCGAGGATCGGATCGTCGTTCCGTCCATAGGCGGCTTCCGGATAGGGATCCGGCCTTGCATAGGCGGCGTCATAGCGGCTGACAATCTGCCCGCTCCCCCCAGAGTTCTTGCTGTAGATGTCCGCCAAGAACCCCCGGCTATCTGCGACGACATCCTCCGGGATGCCGGTGAGCGCAGAGATCCTGCTGTAGAATTCTCCCGCAGCGTCACTCGCAAGTGGCGGTCCGGCGAGGGTTAAAAGGTAGTCAGTCATGGCGAAGCGTTCCGCCTCGGCCAGCGCCTCTCTCGTGAATGCTCCTTGTCGTTCGAGTTCGCCAGCTGCAAGAGCAGGCAGTTGCAGCGCCGCGCTCAAAGGATCGTCCCCGGAGTTGAAGAGGAAGCGGCCTTCGAGAAGTGGCGAGAGCATGATGATCCCCGACACCAGAAGGCCCTGGTTATCCTTCAGAGCAGTGGCTACTTTGGCCGCTCGGAACCCTCCGTAGCTTTCTCCGAGCAGGTATTTCGGGGATTGGAAGCGATCGGTCTTCTGGACGTAGAGGGCAATCAGCTTGGCGATGCTGTCGGCGTCCTGATTCACGCCATAGAAGCTGCGGGCGACATCATCGCTGGCAGCGCGGCTCCAGCCCGTGCCCACAGGATCGATGAAAACGAGATCAGTGAATTGCAACCAGCTGTCGGGGTTGTCGACGATGCTTGGCGAAGTGCCGCTATTGCCGTCGGGGCCGAAATCCACCACCTTCGGGCCCGCCAGCCCGAGGTGGAGGTAGGCTGATGCGGCGCCTGGCCCGCCGTTGAATGCAAAGGTAACGGGACGCGGTGACGGGCCCTCAGCCACATAGGCCGTGTAGAACACCTTTGCCGTCTGTCTCCCGTCCTGACCGTAGAGGTCCAGAGTGCCCGCCGTCGCCTGGTACTCCAGTGGCGAACCTTCAGACGATAGCCGATGCTCGGTGGTCGAATCGGCCGGAATGAGACTGAAGATGCCCGGCGGCTGGCTTTCCGCTTGCTGGGCTGCTGCGGGAAACACGAGCCCGGACAGAAGCGCGAGGGACAGAAGGAGGGGGGGCATGAAAGACACGTAGATCACTCCGGATTGTCGGAAGACGCAATCTAAGGCGATCGTCCGGCACAGACACTTCAATAGAAATTGAAGATCCCGCGGTCAGGACCGCCCTTGCCGGTCACGCATGATCATTGGGCTTTGCTGCGGTAAGCGGCTGGAGATGCAATTGGCGTGGCTTAAGAACGCTGTCATAAGCTTCGCATCTTCCGATGTAGATGATCGCGGCATTGTCCAGTTCTGCCAGGATCGCGGCCAGCTCCAGCTGAACATCTGCCTCCAAGCCCTCAAGAATGTCGTCCAGGACGAGCCAGCGCGGCTCGATCAAGAATAAATTCGCCAACCGCAGGCGCGCCTGATCCTCCTCTGACAACTTCCGATCCCAGCGCTCCGTCAGGTCAAGCGCAGCTACCAGGGGAGAAAGCCCGACCCGTTCGAGTGCAGTCCGAAAGCGATCCTCGTCCATGAGTGCGGAATCGAGCGGATAAGCCAGCACATCGCGCAGACGGGCATGCGGCAGGTAGCCCTGTTGAGGAACGAATACTATCCGGCCGTCACTCGGCAGGGCGATCTCGCCCTTTCCCCACGGCCAGATGCCCGCAAGAGCTTCGAACAGGAGCCGACGGTTGGCGCCGACGTCGCCGTTGATCATGATGTGCTCGCCCGGGAGGATCGTCTCGTCGGCGGGGAGACGCAGACCGTGGTTGCGCGGCGTGCCGGGGCTAGCAGTGTAGAGTTCAACTCCCCGCATAACCAGGCGATCCTGCTCCGTCGGCGGATATCGCAAGTCGCCGGCGCCGGGCGTCTCGTCCAGGGCAAGCAATACCTTCCTAAACGTCGAGACCCGCATCAGCGTTGCCTTCCAGTCGGCGATCTGGCGGAAGTTGTCGACATACCAGCGCAGGGCACCATAGACCTGGTTGAACGCGCCCACCGCCATCATCAGTCCGCCGAAGGTCAGGTTGCCGGCAAAATAGACGGGTGCCGCGATCAGGATCGGCACGACGGTGGAGAGCCAGCCAAAACCCGCGGAAACCCAGGTTAGATTTGTATATCCTCGGGCGAGCCGGCGGATGACATGAAGAACAACCGTGATGGCGTTCTGCACACGGTCGCGTTCACGGTCTTCCCCTCTCGCAAGGGTGATCGCCAGAATGTTCTCGTTCGTGTGCATCAGGGCGAAGCGAAGCTCCGCTTCCTTGGCATAGCGCTCGGCGTTCAGATCCGGCAAACGGCGGCCGACGATATTGCTGAGGATCGACGCGAGGCCCGCATAGCCGAGCGCAGCCCAGACCATGTAGCCGGGTATCGTGACGCGTTCGCCGTTAAACTGGAAGCTGAAGGTTTCGGAGATTGTCCACAAGACGCCGATGAAGCTGACCAGTAGAATGGTCGCGTTGACGAGGCCAATGGCGAGCGAGGTGGTCAGTTCGGAAAGATTTCGGGCATCCTCGTGCAGCCGCTGGTCAGGGTTGACCCCCATTGTCCGCATGTGAAGAAGCTTCAACGCCCGCTGAGGCCTCAGCCACTCGTCTACCAGGTCTCGTGCTAATCCCTCGCGCATGTGAAGGGCAGTGATCTGGTTCAGATAGGTCTGGACGACGTTCAGCAGGAGGAGAGAGCCTCCGATCAACGCAAAAACGCCCAGCTGGACCATGAACTCGTCCAGATCCCTCCTCTCGATGGCGTTGTAGAAGGGCACATTCCACTGATTGAGGCGATACTGCGCGTAGACCGTCGCCAGGATGATCACCAGCAGGGTTACCGCGAGGGCGAGGATGCGGTCTCTGGCGTGTGTGCGCCAGAAGGCCGACGCCATGAAGCCGACTTGCTCGGAAAAGGAAAGATGATGATCCTGGACATCCTCGTCCAGGTCCCGGATGGTCAATTGCTCTGTCGCCATGCCGACGCTGCCTCTTCGCCGACTATCTCCATAGCCCATCCTCCTTTACGAGGGATTGAAGCAGATCAATATCCGGCGCTTGTCGCCAGTTTCGGCTCGGAGAGCATGACGAAGAAGAAGCAGAAACAAAGAAAGCTTTCGAGGCACGGCGAGGTGCAGGACCGCAAACAGGCGCGGTCGGCACTCGACAAGCTTCGCAAGACATGGAAGAGGGCCTCCGAGAACGAACGAGAGGCCTTCCTGGCGGAAGCTGGACTGCAATTTCTGCATTCCAGCCTTAGCGGCGAGCGCCGCCTGATTGCGGATGGACGATACCTGCTGCCGAATACGATCAGTCGGATCGAGACTATCATGGTCCGACGGCGCCTCTCACAGGATGCATTGATGGAAGAACTAGGCTTTCCGGGCGAGGGAAAAGACCTTGTCCGCGCGCTCGCGAAGGGACGGAGTCTTCGGTTGCGGGTGATTGCGGCCCTGGACGAGTGGCTGACTGTACAGGAGCAAGGCGACCCAAGTGCAGGAAAAGCGGCAGATTGATCTAAGGTAGCCTTGAAATGCTGCCTTGAGCGGACAGATAGCTCGCCATGTCCCGACACCGGAAGCGGGCGAGTGGAGTATGGGTAAGCAGCAATGAATGTTCTGGTTCTGGAAGACGACGTTCTCCTGGCGATGGATGTGGAGGATTACCTTATCGAACAAGGCCACCAAGTTGTCGGACCATTCGCGCGCATCCCGCAGGCGCTTGCTGCCATCCGGGAGGGCAGGATCGATGGCGCGATTCTCGACCTCAACCTCAATGGAGAACTCTCCTTCCCCGTAATCGAAGCCCTTCAGGAGCGAGGCATACCGTTGATCGTGTGCAGCGGCTATGCAGAGCTTCCGGAACTCAAGGCCACGCTCGCAGGGCTGCCGCTGATCGCAAAGCCCTGGAATCCTCAGAAGATGTCAATGCTCATGGACGAGCATTTCCCGGCCTTGCCCGAGCGGCGTGCCGCCAGCAACTGACGGCTTGCGCGTCTATCCGGAAAGATCTGCGAGGGGGATGCCTATTTCGCAACCCAGCCCGGTCTCGAGATATTCCAGGCGGACCTCGCCATTCAGTTCGTAACGGACGCTACGTTCGATCAGCGTCATGCCGAACCCGGCTTCTTCAGGAATCCGGACGGCAGGCCCGTCGCTTTCCTGCCAACGTAGCGTCAACACGCCTTTGCTATCTGTTTGCCAGCTGACATGGACAGTCCCGTGCTCGCCCGAGAGCGCGCCGTGCTTTACGGCGTTGGTGGCAAGTTCGTTCAGCACCATGCTCAGTGCAAGGGCGGCCTTCGGGGTCAGCAAGGTTAGCGGCCCGGCATCGATCCGGACGCGTCCGGTGCCACGATCCTGCGGCGCAAGCGTCCGCCTGACGACTTCCAGCAGTTCCGCCTCGTTCCAGTTCGTCTCGAACAGGAGGGCATGCGCATCGGCCAAAGCACGCAATCGGCCGAGGAGGTTCTCAACGTAATCATCAAGCGAGGAGCTCGTCTTCACCGTGCGGCGTACCAGCGACATCACCATTGCCATGGTGTTCTTCACGCGATGGCTGAGCTCGCGGACCAGCAATTCCTTCTGACGCTCGGCGTCTCGACGCTCTGTCCGTTCGCGTGCCTCCGCGAGCGCCCGCTCGACTGCCGCCGGTAGTCTTATCAGGCGTTGCTTGAGGACATAGTCGGTGGCGCCTTGTCGGAAGGATTCGATTGCAACTTCCTCCCCCAGGATGCCGGAGACAAAGATGAAGGGCACCTCCGGTGCCACGTCGCGGGCCAGTTCCAGTGCACTCATGCCGTCGAAGTCGGGCAGGGAAAAGTCTGCGAGGATGACGTCATAGTCGCCCCCGTCGAGAGCCTCCTCGTAGGTCTTCCGGTTCTGCGCGTACCGGATTTCCGGGACGGGCTTCAGCGTCTCCAGGTGCTCCCGGATCAGTTCCGCATCCAGGTGGCTATCCTCGAGAACCAGGATACGGGGTTGGCGAAGCTGATTATGCACGTCCATTGCGCAGCGATCCGGGTGGGGGTTCGTTCAGCAGCGCCCAGAATACGCCGAGGTCCTGGATGGCCTTGAAGAACTCGTTGAACTCGACAGGCTTGACCACAAAAGCATTGACGCCGAGCTCATAGCTCTTCACGAGGTCCTGCTCTTCTCGCGATGATGTCAGCATAACGATGGGGATGTGACGGAGCCTTTCGTTGCGCTTGACCCTTTCAAGCACTTCCAGCCCATCGACCTTGGGCAACTTCAGGTCGAGCAGCACGACGGTCGGGTCGCCCTCCGGACGGCCTTCATAAGTGCCCGTGCCAAACAGATAGTCGATCGCCTCCGCGCCATCGCGCGCGATCACGATCTCATTGGCGAGCTGGCATTTCTCCAAGGCCGCGAGTGTCAGTTCAAGATCCCGCGGGCTGTCTTCCACGAGAAGGATCGGTCTCAGTTCAGGCAATCGCTCTTCCCTTTCTATCCGGTGTCGGCAGGGCGAATACGAACTCGGCGCCCTTGCCAACTTCACCTGTTGCCGTGATCGATCCGCCGTGGCGGTCAATGATGCGTCGTGCGAGCGCTAGGCCGATGCCGGTGCCTTCGAAATCTTCCGCGCGCTGGAGCCGCTGGAATACGCCGAACAGCTTCCCGACGTAAGCCATGTCGAACCCTACCCCATTGTCGGATATCCGATAGACGCGCTGTTCCATGTCTGCGGAACCATCGATGGAGATGACGGCCGGATCCTGATCTCTCGTATATTTCACCGCATTGTCGACCAGGTTATACCAGACCTGCCGTAGCAGGGTAGAGTCACCCCAGGCGACAGGCAAGGAGGCGATCCGCCATTCGATCTTCCGCTCACTCTGGGTCAACATCACGCTCTTGACCACTTCCGAAACGAGCTTGTTCATATCCACCTTCTTAGGCACGATCGCCGTGCGTCCGAGGTGCGAGAAGTTCAGAAGGTCGTCGACCAGCCGGCCCGCAGCGAGCGCTGATTCCGATATGTTGCTAAGATAGTGCCGGGACTTTTCGTCGAGTTCCCCCTCGCGTTCCCGCAGCAACTGCGCGAAACCCACGATGTGTCGAAATGGCGCCCGCAGATCGTGCGAGACGGAATAGGAGAAGGCCTCCAGTTCCTTATTGGAGCGCTGCAGCTCACTGGTCAGCTCCGCAAGTTCTTCCGCGCGTCGAAGGACGATCCCCACAATTGCAGCACGGAGGTCGCGTGCTGCCGCGATCTCCGCTGCTGTCCAGGGTAGTGCCTGCAGGCGCACCTGCTCCTGCCAGGCCCCGAAAGATTTGCGGGGATGGATACGCCCATTCTCGGCGACGTGCTTATGAGGATCGCCTCCCCAGATGACGGTCCGATGAACTTCCGGGCGGACCCAGATCAGCCAACTGGGGTATAGCTTGGAGAGTCGGATTGCCAGAATTCCACTCGCCGTATCGGCGAAGTCGGTGGCGGAGGCCAATTGGGCAGACAGCGAAGCCGTGGCGAAGACTTCGTCTGCATCCCCATTTTGTTCCAGCCAATGCACGATTGTCTGAAGCTGCGGCTCGGAGGGGGTGCTTCCCCGGCAGATGCACCGGGCGTCAGTCATGATTGCCGCACCTGTTGCGCTCACCTGCCTCAGCAGGTCGTCACGGGCTTCCGCCAATCCTTCGACCCAATCGGAACTAGCGCTCATGGAGGCAAGTAGCCGTCCGGTAACCTGGCTGAGGTGAACTCGTTGGGACGCTTCGGCTGCGCGTTCCTGGGCGGCAATACGCATGGCCAGCGACTGAACGACAAAGTCGCAGAGATCCCGAAGCGTCGAACTCACCTTGTGCGGCTGCGCACTGTGGCAGGAGACCAGGCCCCAAAGGTGCCCGTCAATCATGATCGAGATGGACATGGAAGCAGCAGTGCCCATGTTTCTCATGTACTCAAGATGAACGGGAGAGACGCTGCGCAGCTGTGCGGAACTCAGGTCAAGCGGCTCGTTCGTCTCGGGGTTGAGAGCGGGCTCGAGTGGAACGGGTTCGTAGCGTGCATCCGGGATAAGGCGAACCCGATTGGTGGCGTATAGCGCCCGTGCCTGCGCGGGTATGTCGGAAGCCGGAAAGCGCAGGTCCAGATAAGACGGAAGTCTTCCGTTCCCGGCCTCGGCGACGACTTGGCCATTCCAGGCGTCGTCGAAACGGTAGGCGAGGACGCGGTCGAAGCCTGTGAGTTCCTGCACGAACCGCACCGTTTCATTGAGGGAACCCGGCGTGTCAGTGTGGGCGGCCAGGCGTTCGATGAAACTTCGCAGTCCGGAAAAGATACCGGAGGGCGTCGCCTCTTCGGCCTCTTCCACTTCGCCAATGATGAGGCCGTTGGAGCGATGGGCGATCAGGATCAGGCCCCGGTCCGGTATGGCTATCTGTAAAGCCGGCTCGCCGCTTTCATACCATTCCCGGATGCGTTCAACGCTAGGGCCAAGGTTTAGTGGCTTATCGCTCAGGATGAGGCTCGATCCGAGCAGATTTCCTGTATTCGCACTGGCCTGAATGACGGTCATGTCCGAGGGGCGGAGCACGAACAATGCTCCGTGTGGCTGGATTGCTCCGGGGATGTGGATTGGCTCCCGCGCGCAACCTTCGAGATCCGATTCGGGCTGCACCACGTAAACAATCCTCCTGCTTCACCTCCGGCGATAGGGCTCTCTCACTGAACCGCCTCCGCCGTACTTCCGGACGTTAGTGTCTGGCAGAATAGAGCGGACCATCTCGATGTAAACCTTCTGCCCTGAAGTTAGGCATTTCGTGTCGCTTCAGGCGATCTTCTGCGTGATGAAGAACCCGGCAGTGGCAGCGAAGGAAGTCAGGACAGTGCCCCATGCCATGTCGGTGATGGTCATGGCCAGCGGCCAATTCTTCAAGGTCGCGAGGTTGGTCATGTCGTAGGTTCCATAGGCTACAAGGCCCAGGATTGCCCCTGCGATGGCGGCCTGTGTCCAGCTGTTTGCGGCCAGCGCAGGCATGACGGCGAAGTAGACGATGCCCGCCACGTAGACGAGGTAGAAGGCTCCCGCGGCTGCGAAGTTCGGCTGCTCAAGCATCATGTCGCCAAGCCAACCGCGATAGAGACCGGTTGCAACCCGACCGAGCCAGATTGCGTCAATGGCGAAGAATGCGACGGCGGTGACAAGATAAGCGACGACAGGTACTGGCATCGGACATACCTCTCCGGCTCTTGGATCAGATCTTGAGGATCGGCTGGATCATCCGAACGATCCAGCTCGTGAATTTCAGCGGCGCTTCGGTGACGGCGAGGCAGATGCAGTCTTCCCCTTCCGTCGCCACCGGCGTGTGAAGGAGTTCATCGTCCGCCTCCTCCATATCACCACGCTCGAACAGCTCGTCTCCGTCGCGGAAGCTTCCCGACAGCACGAGCGTAAGCTCCCGGCCCCTGTGGGTGTGTTCGGGGACCGGCTTGCCAGCGGGGATACGGAGCAAGCGAACCTGTGTGGAGGGGTCGCTGGTTGGAATCCGGATCTGATAGGCGCCGCGTCCCAAGGCGCGCCATTTCAGGCCGTCCACATCGCTGCCTACATAGGAGCGCAAGGGCTCCGGCAGGACAGCACTCGGCGTGCCAGGGGGAACTGTCCGCACGCTGTCGCCGGGAGCAGCAGCCTCCGGGTCAGTTGCCTTCTCCTTCAAGCGCGTCCGGAAACGGTCCCATGAATCACCGAAGTCATCTGACACCGAAATCTTGTCCAGGAGCGCACCGGCTGCGCCTTCCATGGCAGAGAGGTGATTGCGGCAGGTCGGGCAGAGGGCGAGGTGAGAGGCAACTGCAATACTCCAGCCCTCCGACAAGGTTCCGGCGGCATAATCGAGAAGCATTTCCTCGCTGATGTGGTGACGTACCTTCATCGCCGGTCCTCCAGCGCCGCGCGGAGCTTTGTGAAGGCCAGCCGGATACGCGACTTCACGGTACCAAGCGGCAGGTTCATCTGCTGCGCGATGGCAGAGTGCGGGATGTCTTCAAAAAATGCCTTCTTGAGTACATCCTGCTGTTCGCTCGGGAGTGTCGAGAGTGCCCGTCGCAGCAGATCTGCCTCCTGCGCCTGTTCGAACTCGCTGTCTGCAGGAGGTATATCGTCTGCGACGAAGGCCGGATCCTGGGGGTCGAACATGGGTTGCTTGCGCCGGTAGGCGTCGATGCGGATGTTGCGTGCCACGGTGAAGACCCAGGCGGATACAGTGCCTCTTGCCGGATCGAACTGGGCCGACTTCGACCAGACCGCCATCATCGTTTCCTGCATCAGTTCTTCCGCGGCCTGCCTATCCTTCGTCTTCAGCGCCATGAAGGCGCGGATTTTCGGGGCATAGAACCGGAAAAGCGCTTCGAACGCCTCCACGTCACGGTCCCGTCCCACGGTCACAAGCAGAGTTGCGAGATGCGCCGGTGTGGGTTCGGCTGCCTTGCTCGCCGGTGTCTTCGGCTTTGTCATACCTATGCCTTGCCTTGCCCGCCGCCGCCGAAGCGGTGCGGATGCATGGTTCTGGCACGTCTGGGGTGCAAATGGAATGCTCAAGCTCATGCGGCCCTCTACGCCCGCCGCATCAGTATGGATCATAAAAAAAAATCGCTGCCGTTTCCGATGGCCGGCCGATCCATCGTCCGATCCAGCGCGTAGAAGCGATCAGTCAATCATGTAGGGCTTTAGGTATGGGGCTGGAGTTTTCGGGCGGTGTGGGACCAATGCGCATCGCCGTCATCGGCTCGGGCATCAGCGGCATGTCGGCCGCTTGGCTCGCCAGCAAGAGCTGTGAGGTGACGATCTACGAGGCCGAGGATCGTATTGGTGGGCACTCGAATACGGTGACCATCGATGTCGATGAAGGAAGAGTCCCCGTCGATTCCGGGTTCATCGTCTACAACGAGCGCAACTATCCGAACCTGGTTGCGCTGTTCGATCATCTCGGCGTTGCGAGCGAGGCAACGAACATGTCCTTCGCGGCCTCGCTGGATGAGGGCTCCTTCGAATACTCCGGGACCGGTCTCGGAGGGCTGCTCGGCCAGCGGCGCAATGCGGCCCGGCCGCGCTTCTGGCGCATGGTGTCCGATGTGGTGCGGTTTTATCGAGACGCGCCTCAATTGCTGCAGAGGCCTGATCTGGATGGTCTTTCGCTGGGAGAGTTCCTGGTGCGCGAAGCGTATTCTCACGCATTCATCGACGATCATCTGCTGCCGATGGGCGCCGCCATCTGGTCTACCACAGCGAGGGACATGCGGGACTACCCGCTCACCGCTTTCCTGCGCTTCTTCATCAATCACGGGCTGGTGCAGTTCAAGGATCGCCCTCAATGGCGGACGGTGACGGGTGGCAGCGTGGAGTATGTCCGGCGTCTCATGGGAGATTTCCGGGGCGAGATACGCTTGAAGAGCCGGGTCACGGAGGTTCGATCTGAAGGAGGCCGGGTCATCGTAAGGGATGCCTCCGGAAATGCCGACCGCTTCGATCAGGTGATCCTGGCAACCCATGCCGACGATGCGCTCGCCGTTCTCGCCGATGCAGATCGGCGGGAGCGTGATGTGCTCGGTCGATTCCGCTACACGCGCAATCAGGCCGTCCTTCATTGCGACCGGTCGCTCATGCCGAAGCGAAAGCAGGTCTGGTCGAGCTGGAATTACATCGGCGCGAAAGCTTCCGGTGAGGATCGGCAACTTTGCGTAACCTACTGGATGAACCGTCTGCAGAACCTCGAAACCAGCAAGCCGTTATTCGTGACCCTGAACCCATGCCGTTCCATCGCCCAGGAGCACGTCATCCGGACGTTCGACTACAAGCATCCGTTGTTCGACGCGGCGGCACTGCAGGCACAGCGGCAGATCTGGGACCTGCAGGGAAGGCGGGGCGTGTGGTTCTGCGGCGCACATTTCGGGAGCGGGTTTCACGAAGACGGGCTGCAGGCCGGCCTTGCCGTGGCGGAACGATTGACCGGCAACCAAAGACCCTGGAAACTTGCCGAACCGTCGGGACGGATTTTTGTGCCCGAGATGCTCGAGGCTGCGGAATGAACAGAGGATCGGCCATCTATGTCGGCGACGTCGTGCACCGTCGATATCGACCGAAGGAACACCGGCTTCGCTATAAGGTGTTCTCTCTCCTCATCGACCTGGATGAGTTGCCGGATCTCGATCGCCGTCTTCGGGTGTTCGGCTATAACCGCAACGCATTGATCAGCTTCTGGGACACGGATCATGGCTCCGGGCAGCCGGGGAAGCTTCGGGAGTGGGTGGAAGCCCAGCTCTCTGATGCCGGGTTGGATCGAGCGGACCTTCGAATTCGTCTTCTCTGCTACCCGCGCCTGTTTGGCTATGTCTTCAATCCGCTGACGGTCTATTTCTGCGAAACGCGGGATGGGGATCTGGTGGCGATCCTGTACGAGGTCTGCAACACGTTCCACGAGCGGCACACCTATGTGATCCCGATCGACGGCGGTTCGCGGAGCGTCGTGCGGCACTCCTGCCGCAAGGAAATGTATGTCTCGCCATTCATCCCGATGGACTGTTCGTATCAGTTTACCACGCGACGGCCCGACTCCCGGGTTGCCATTGCGATACGTGAAGCGGATTGCGAGGGCTCTCTACTGTCGGCGTCTTTTTCCGGCGAACGAAGGGTTCTGTCCGATGCAAGCCTGTTGCGCACATTGATCGGCTTTCCGCTGATGACGTTGAAGGTGACTGCGGCTATTCATTGGGAGGCGCTGCGGCTCTGGCTGAAAGGCGTGCCCATTCACCGGCACATCAGGAGCCTGAGTCCACATGCCCGGACAATCGTCCAGTTGGAGGAGCGGTGATGACGGATCTCCAGCATGTCGACCACCACCGCGGATATTCGCGGTCACCGATCTGGCAGGCAGCCCTTTGCCGCTGGGCAGAGATGATCGTGGCGGGACGTCTCACACTTCGCTTTCCGGGTGGAGCAGAACGACATTTCGAGGGTTCTGCGGCCGGGCCTAGTGCGATCATCGAGCTCGCCAACGCACGTCCAGTACGCCGCCTCCTGGCGGGAGGGAGCCTGGGCTTTGCCCGTTCCTACTTGGACGGAGACTGGAGTTCCCCGGACCTGGGAGCGGTTCTGGAGCTCGCCGTTGCCAATGACGCCGCTTGGGGCCGGCTTCTTGTCGGCAGTGGTCTGCGAAAGCTCGTGGCATATGTGCGCCACCGTCTTCGCGCGAACTCGCGCTCAGGCAGCCGGCGGAACATCTCGTATCACTATGACCTCGGCAACGACTTCTACAGTGCCTGGCTCGACCGCACGATGACATACTCCTCGGCCTGCTTTGACGGTGCCGACCAATCGCTCGAGATGGCCCAGCGCGCGAAGTACGACCGTATCGTCAGGAGTCTCGATATCGGTCCTGAGGATCATGTGCTGGAGATTGGCTGTGGCTGGGGAGGTTTTGCGGAATATGCGGCGAGGGAAACCGGATGCCGCGTTACCGGGCTGACCTTGTCAACTGAGCAGGCTGCCTATGCGCAACGTAGGCTGCAACGCATGGGCCTGGCGGATCGAGTGGAAATCCGTCTTGAGGATTATCGCGACTGCCGGGGGCAATTCACCAAGATCGTCTCGATCGAGATGTTCGAGGCCGTCGGCGAAGAGAACTGGCCGATCTTTTTCGATCGCGTCCGCCGGCTGCTGCAGCCGGGAGGCGAAGCGGTCATTCAGACCATAACGATCGCGGAGGACCGCTTCGAGCACTATCGAAGGAATGCCGATTTCATCCAGACCTACATCTTCCCGGGCGGGATGCTTCCATCAGTTTCCGCCTTCGGGGATGCCGTCGAAAAAGCAGAGATGCGAGTTGCCGGGAGCTTCCGGTTCGGCCGAGATTACGAGCGGACACTGCTGCAGTGGGACAAGGCGTTTCATAAGAACTGGTCCCGGATCGCACCGCTGGGGTTCGATGAACGCTTCAGACGGATGTGGCACTACTACCTGCAGTATTGCGCCGTCGGCTTCAGGGCCGAGCGGTTGGATGTCGTGCAGTTCCACCTAAAGGTCGGGTAGCGATTCTTGGCTACTACCGCACCATCCGCTTCGTGATCATGAACAGCAGAGGCCTCGGGAGCGCACGCAGCAGTCTGATCGCCAGCGCCATCTTCCATGGAAAGATGATCTCGAAGCGGTCCGAAGCGAGGCCTCTCAGGATTGTTTTCGCGGCCTCATCCGTGCCGATCAGGAACGGCATCGGAAAGTCGTTCCTTGCAGTCAGGGGTGTTTCGACGAAGCCGGGGTTGATGACGCTCAGCTGTACGCCGGCGCGTTTCAACTCCGGATACAAACCCTCGCAAAGCGTGATCAGCGCCGACTTTGTGGCGCCGTAGAATGCGCCGCCCGGAAGCCCGACATATCCCGCGACTGAAGCGATGACGGCGATCCTGCCCAACCTGTTCTCCATCATACCCGGCACGATCGCTTCCAGGCAGTGACCGGTGCCGATAACGTTCAGGGTCATGACATCGGCCAGCGCCTGGGAATTGAAGCGCCTGGCGCTGTCGCGCCGGTAGCTTCCGGCGGAGAATATCGCCAGTTCGATCGGACCATGAGCCGCTTCGACGCGGGAGGCGACCAAGAGCGTGGCATCGCGATCCGTTACGTCCAGCGGGTAGGAGACGATGTTGCCGGGGTGTTCAGCCTCAAGCTCGGCAAGCTTGTCCCGGCTGCGCGCACTTACAGCAACAGTCCAGCCCTCGCTTGCGAGACCAAGGGCGATAGCGCGTCCAATGCCCGAGCTGGCGCCGGTCACCCAGGCAATTCTGGAGGCCTCGGACATGAGCGATATCCTCTCGCGATATCAATTCTGACGAATGATACGGCAAGTCACGGAACTTGGATTGCTAAAAGGTAAAGAAGGCGACGCCAGAGTTGCCGTCTAAGGGCGTCTGAGTGTCAGCCTTTATCCGATGCAAGATTTGCTCAGTCGCGGACGGGCGGTGGGCTGGTGTCTCGAACCGCCTCATCGTGGTACCAGCAGGTATCAAGGGCAGCGGCCGCAATCTGAGCTACCCTGTCCCCGGCGACTTTCCCGGTTTCAGCTTTCCGCCGGCCCGACCGGACCGGAAAAGGAATTATCTGGGCAGATCCGAACTCAACACCTGGGGTCATGTCGTTTCCTTACCACGGGCTTTGCGGGCACTATCGCACATATTTTGCGCAAATGCACTCTCAGTGGTCACGTATTGCCTCTGTTGTTGGCCAACCTTCCTTGGCTGGCACCTCATGAAACAACGCCGATCGAGTGTTGGCGTTCCGCTTCATGCCGGCTGGAAGCGCTAGCTGCAAACAATGGCGCGGAAACTGGGGTATCGACGCGGAAAAGGGCGGAGAGGCCGGGCGAAGGACACGCGGAAGGTACCCTCGTGCAATCTGGCATGAGAGTTGCTTAAGGGGAATATCCGAACCGGCAGGCGTGCTGCGCCGGGCCGGACGGCGATCTGATCGCGGTATCCACGAAGAGAGAGTTCCGATGACGAAATACAAGCTCGAGTACATTTGGCTTGATGGCTACACCCCCGTTCCGAACCTGCGCGGCAAGACGCAGATCAAGGAGTTCGATTCGTTCCCGGCGCTCGAACAGTTGCCGCTCTGGGGCTTCGACGGCTCCTCGACCATGCAGGCCGAGGGTCACAGCTCGGATTGCGTTCTGAAGCCGGTCGCGATCTATCCGGACCCCGCCCGCACCAATGGCGCGCTGGTCATGTGCGAGGTCATGATGCCGGACGGCGTCACGCCGCATCCGTCCAACGCACGTGCGACGATCGTCGACGACGAAGATGCGTGGTTCGGCTTCGAGCAGGAATACTTCTTCTACCAGGACGGCCGTCCGCTCGGCTTCCCCGAATATGGGTTCCCGGCTCCCCAAGGTCCTTACTATACCGGCGTCGGCTACAAGAATGTCGGATCGCTCGCTCGCCAGATCGTCGAGGAGCATCTCGACCTTTGCCTTGCCGCCGGCATCAACCACGAAGGCATCAACGCCGAGGTGGCCAAGGGCCAGTGGGAGTTCCAGGTGTTCGGTAAGGGGTCCAAGAAAGCCGCTGACCAGATCTGGATGGCGCGCTACCTGCTGCTTCGCCTGTGCGAGAAATATGGCATCGACATTGAATGGCACTGCAAGCCGCTCGGTGATACCGACTGGAACGGCTCGGGCATGCACTGCAACTTCTCGACCAAGTACATGCGTGAAGTCGGCGGCAAAGAGTATTTCGAGGCCCTGATGGCAGCCTTCGGTCGGAACTGGAAGGAGCACATCGACGTCTACGGCCCCGACAACCACATGCGCCTCACGGGCAAGCATGAGACCGCGCCCTGGAACAAGTTCTCCTACGGCGTTGCCGACCGTGGCGCCTCCATCCGCGTCCCGCACTCCTTCGTGAACAATGGCTATCGTGGCTATCTCGAAGACCGCCGCCCGAACTCCCAGGGCTGCCCCTACCAGATCGCCTCGCAGGTCCTGAAGACGATCGCGGAAGTGCCGACGGCTGACTTCGCCCGCAACGCCGCGTGATCCTCCTTCGGCGCCGGACATGCTCCGGCGCCGCAAACCTTGGGATCAGCTGCGGATCCCCGGTGATCTCTCAAGCCTTGCTGGACAAGGTCCCCGACCGACGCATATGGCTGTCTGCCATGACTGCGCATCACGGGAGACAATGCTCATGAACAATCCGCTCTTCAGCCTGGAGAAAAGAACTGCACTCGTGACAGGCTCGTCGCGCGGTCTTGGGCTGGCCATCGCGACCGGACTTGCGGAAGCTGGCGCCGCCATCGTTCTCAACGGAATCAATGCAGACCGTCTCGAGGAGAGCGCGGCAAGACTTCGCGACCGCGGCTTTGCCGTTACCGCGGCTGCCTTCGATGTTACCGATGAAGCATCGGTCGTTGCCGCGTTTGAGCGCTTCGATGCCGAGAAGCTGCAAATCGACATTCTCGTCAACAATGCCGGCATCCAGTACCGCAAGCCGATCGTCGAACTCGACAGCGCCAATTGGCAACGCGTCATCGACACCAATCTGACAAGCGCCTTCCTTGTCTCCCGCGAGGCCGCTAAGCGAATGCTGCCGCGCAAGCGCGGCAAGGTCGTCAACATCGGCTCATTGATGAGCGGGCTGGGACGGGCGACGGTGGCGCCCTATACCGCGGCCAAGGGCGGTATCAAGACCCTTACCCAGTCGATGGCCGCAGAGTGGGCGGAGCATGGCGTGCAGGCCAATGCCATCGGCCCCGGATATATGCTGACGGACATGAACCAGGCGCTGATCGACAACCCGGAATTTGACAACTGGGTCAAGGGCCGCACGCCCTCGAAGCGCTGGGGAAAGCCGGAGGAGCTGGTTGGTGCTGCCGTCTTCCTGGCATCGGACGCGTCCAACTATGTCAATGGCCAGATCATCTATGTCGACGGCGGCATGAGCGCCGTAATCTAGGTTTAATTCTCTTGGTAAATGATCCTCCGCGGCGATACCGCGGAGGATGTTATCCTTGGATCCACTACTCCGCCGCAACCGGCAGACACGCTTCGCAGATAGCGCTGACGTGCCTGTGGTCGGTGCCGCAACAGCCACCGAGGACCCGCATCGTGGGGTAACTCCGGCGCAAGTCGCTGTAGCGGCGAGCAAGGTCTACGGGATCCCCGATGTCGATTTCGGTCGCCTCGTCCAGTTCCGCATGGCTTTTGATTGAAGCATTGGCGCGGACGCCGCCGATCCGTTCTATCCAGCGTTCACCGCGATTGAGTGCATCCTCGAAATGCGTGGGGTGGGCGCAGTTGACCATGTAGTAGACCGGTGTGCCGCCGGTTTGACGATCGGTTTCCTCGACCGCCTCGCGAAGCGCCATCCCGCTCGCCAGCCGGCCGTCGGTCTCGACCGTGAAAGAGATCACGCAGGGCAGAGCAGCGCCGCTTGCCGCACGTGCGATGCCGATCGCTTCCTCGACGTTGTTCATGGTGATGGCGCTTACCATGTCGATTTCGGATCCGGCGAAGGCGCCGATCTGGAAGGCGTGGTAGGACTGCGCCTCGTCGACGGTCATCGAACCCGCCTTATAGCCGTCACCGCGCGGACCGAGCACCCCGTTGAGGACGATCGGCAGTCCAGGCCGTTCCCATAGTTCCCGCAAGAACGCGACATAGGCGACGGAACGGCGATTAATGGCGGCAAGGCCCTCGAAGTCGTAGCCGAGTTGTGCTGCCCAATCCGGGTTCGCTCGCCACGTCGGCGTGTCCAGAATGAACCCGAGGCCCCTTTCTCTCGCAATTGCCAGGTAGGCTTCATAGTATTCCGTCAGCTCCTGCCGCCCCTGCTCGTCATCGACGAGTGGAAAGGATGCAAAGAGCGGCAGGTCGATGCCGCGCTGGAACAGCAGGGTTGTCTCGAGTCCTCCATCCGTCAGGAAGGTTCCACCCTCCAGTTGTGGCAGTCGTGATCTGTATTTTGTCATGAGTTACTCCCGTGTTAGTATTTCTCGGCTTGGGGCCGGCCATTGTTTTGACCCACGGGTTTTCGCCGCATAACGGACCAGGAAATAGTAAGCTCGCGGTCAAGCTCGACTTGCCGTGACATAAATTCTCTAAGTATCAGGAGGTTAAGATGCTGACTTCCGCAGTCGTCGGACTAGGTGAGCCGTCCGGTGAGCCCGAAACTGCACCCGCGGTACAGCGATCTCCTGCGCCCAGGCGTGCCAAGGGCGAGGCGACCCGCCAGCGACTGCTCGAGATCGCGCAGGCTTCGGTCCTTGCCAAAGGGTTTGCGGCGACGTCGATTGACGAAGTGATCGCAGAGGCCGGCATAACCAAGAGCGGCTTCTTCTATCACTTCCGGGACAAGAACGAACTGGCGCGCGCAATGCTGCAGCGCTACGTCGAAGAGAACGACGAAATATTCGACGAGATCTTCGGCCGCGCGCAGGAACTCACGGACGATCCCCTGCAATCATACCTGCTTGGCCTGAAGCTGCTCGCGGAAATGACACGGGATCTGCCCGGAGGCCATCCTGGGTGCCTTGTTGCTTCCATCTGCTACCAGGAGCGACTGTTCGACCATCAGGTCCACGCCCTCAACGCATCCTCCGTCCGCAGGTGGAACGCGCGGTTTCACGGCTATCTGACAGAGATTGCGGCTGTCTACCCGCCGCGGGAAGAGGTGTCCCTTGAGGACCTTGCCGAGACGCTGACCTGCATCTTCGATGGCGCCATCATCATGTCGAAGGCGTTGAAGGACCCGGGCCAGCTCGAGAGGCAGGTTCTGTCCTACAGGACCTTCATCAAGATCCTGTTCGGCCGCTGAACCTGCCTTCACTGATGCTAGTGGTTGTGCCTCGGCGGCGTTTTCGCGATCTGCCGGAAGTCGGCCGCGCCCTCCAGGACGGCGCCGTCCGAAAGCTGTGTTACAGACTTTCGATAGATGCGTTGCCAGGGAGTGGCGTCTGCGGGCACGGCCGGGATGCCTTCGGCCTTGCGTCGCTCGATCTCCTCGGGCGCCACCAGCATGTCGCAGCGTCCCTGATTGAGGTCGATGCGGATGATGTCGCCGGTGCGCAGCCAGGCGAGCCCGCCACCTGCCGCGCTTTCCGGCGAGGCATTGAGGATGGAGGGGCTGTCTGCCGTGCCCGACTGGCGACCATCACCGATTGTCGGAAGGCTCATGATGCCCTGTTTTAGGATATAATCCGGCGGCTGCATGTTGACGACTTCGGCCGAACCGGGCCAACCCAGAGGGCCGGCACCGCGGATCACTAGGATCGTGTTCACGTCGATGCCGAGCGACGGATCGTTGATGCGATGGTGATAGTGTTCTGAACCGTCGAAGACGACCGCTTTGCCCTCGAACACACCCTCACGGCCGGGCTCCTGCAGGTAGCGCTCGCGGAAGCCTTCGGAGATGACGCTGGTCTTCATGATGGCGAAATCGAAGAGATTGCCTTTCAGCACCAAGAAGCCGGCCTTGTCCTTCAGGGGCGTGATCGAACGGGTAGATGACCTCGCGATCCGTGGCTTCCCTGCCTTCCAGATTCTCCGCAACCGTCTTGCCGGTGACCGTCCGGCAGCTCCCGTCAAGCTTTCCGGCCTGCAGCAGTTCCCACATGATGGCCGGTGTGCCGCCAGCGCGGTGATAGCGTTCCCCGAGATACTTGCCCGCTGGCTGGACATTGGCGAGCAGCGGAATGTCGAACCCGTGAACCTGCCAGTCGTCCGGGAAAAATTCGACACCTGCATGCTTGGCCATCGCGGCAAGATGCGGTTGTGCGTTGGTCGAACCGCCGATTGCGGAATTGACACGGACCGCATTGAGGAAGGCTTCGCGGGTCAGGATGTCGGATGGCTTCACGTCCTCCCAGACCAGTTCCACCGCCCGGCGCCCGGTGCGGTAAGCCATTTGTCCACGCTCCCGATAGGCCGCGGGAATGGCGCCGCATCCCGTGAGCGACATGCCGAGCGCCTCTGCCAACGCGTTCATGGTCGAGGCCGTTCCCATGGTATTGCAGTGGCCGACTGATGGGGCGGAATCGAGCGCTGCCTGAAGGAATTCGTCACGGTCTATCTCGCCGGCTGCGAACTTCCGGCGCATGCGCCAGATGACAGTGCCTGAGCCGACGAGATCGCCCTCGTGCCAGCCGTCGAGCATCGGTCCGCCGGAGAGCACGATGGCCGGAATGTCGACGGTAGAGGCGGCCATGATCGCCGAAGGCGTGGTCTTGTCGCAGCCGGTGGTCAGTACGACGCCGTCGAGCGGGTAGCCATACAGAACCTCGACCAAGCTCAGATACGCGAGGTTACGGTCAAGTGCCGCGGTCGGGCGCTTGCAGTTCTCGAAGATCGGATGCGTGGGGAACTCGATCGGAATGCCACCCGCATCCCGGATGCCGTCCCGCACGCGCTTGACCAGTTCGACATGGACCCGGTTGCAGGGAGTGAGATCGCTGCCGCTCTGGGCAATGCCGATTACCGGCTTGCCGGAACGCAGTTCCTCCGGCGTGACGCCGTAGTTCATGAAGCGCTCGAGGTAGAGTGCCGTCAGGTCGATATGGTCGGGGTTGTCGAACCAGTCCTGCGAGCGGAGGCGGCGCTTCGGGGTCGTGTTGTCGCTCATGGCTATGCCTGATCTTTCCGGTTGAGCTCTTCGAGATGAAGGAGGAGGCCGCTATGGTCCTTTTCGGCGCCGCCTTCGGCCACGAAATCGGCGAACTCCTGGCGGACCTGACGGGTCAGCGGCAGGGTCAGCGACAGGCTTTCGGCCATGGCCATGACCGCGTCGAGATCCTTGAGCTGGTTGGCGGACGCGCCGCCGGGAACGAAGTTCCGCTCGACCATTCGCTGTCCGTGCAACTCAAGAATACGGCTCTCGGCAAAGCCGCCGCGGATCGCATCTCGGAATGCGGCACGCGAAGCGCCGCCGGCTTCGGCCAAGATCATTGCCTCCGCGACCGCGCCGATGGTCACGGCGACGATCTGCTGGTTGGCAAGCTTGCAGATCTGGCCTGCGCCGCTCGGGCCGACATGCGTGACGCGGCCGAGTGCGGCGAAGACGTCGCTCAATGCCGCGACATCGGCGGCATCACCGCCGGCCATGATGGCAAGGGTGCCAGCGGCAGCGCCAGCGGTGCCGCCGGAAACCGGTGCATCGAGACTGCGGATGCCCCGGTCGGCCAGCCGGCCGGCGTTTTCCTTCGCGATCGGCGGGGCAATGGAACTGCAGTCCACGAAGATCGCGTCCTTCGACATCACGTCGGCCACGCCTTTGTCGAACAGGATCTCGCTGACTGCCGCCCCGTTGGTCAACATCGTGAAGACAACGTCCGCCCCCGCCGCGGCTTCGGACGGTGAATGCACCTGCCGCGCGCCATCCGCGACAAGGGGAGCGGCCTTCGCGCCATCACGATTCCAGACGGTGACGGGGAAGCCTGCGTTCAGGAGACAGCGCACCATGGGTGCGCCCATCAAGCCTGTGCCCAGGAAGGCAATCTTCTTCCTGACCGTCATGGCAGCTTGCCTCCCAGTTCATCCTCGATGTGGACCCGAATGATCTCGTCGAAGGAGGTCTCGGCGGTAAAGCCCAGTTCCCTCGCCCGTTTCGCCTCGAAGCCGGGAGCCCAGCCGGCGACCATCTTCATGATCATCTCGTCGGGTTCGCGGCGGATCAGCGCGATTGCCTTGTCGCCGGCAACGCGGCGCAATGCTTCGATCTGTTCGCCGACGGTCGCGCTGAGACCGGGCATGGAAAGATTGCGGCGCGGACCGACCTTGTCGAGATCCATGGTTGCGCCATGGATCAGGAAGCCGACGGCGGAGCGCGGCGAGGTATGCCAATGGCGAACGTCTTCGGAGACAGGAAGCACTGCCTCCTGCCCGACAAGCGGTTCGCGCAGGATGTTGGAGAAGAAGCCAGAAGCTGCCTTGTTCGGCTTGCCCGGCCGGATGCAGATCGTTGGCAGGCGAATGCCAATGCCATCGAAGAAGCCGCGGCGGCTGTAATCGGACAGCAGCAGTTCGCAGATCGCCTTCTGGGTGCCGTAGCTCGTCAGCGGGGTGAGGTGGAACTCGTCCGGGATCGGGAAGGGCAATGGGGCGCCGACGACGGCGATGGAGGAGGTAAAGACGACGCGGGGTTTATAGCCATCCGTGTTATGGGCCAGGCGAATTGCATCGAAGAGGTAACGGGTGCCGTCGAGGTTGATGCGATAGCCCTTGTCGAAGTCGAGTTCGGCCTCGCCGGACACGATGGCGGCGAGGTGGAAGATGACATCGGGGCGACCGGCAACGAGTTTTTCGGCTTCGCCCGGTGCCGAAAGGTCGCTTTCGCGCGCGTCCACGATGCCCGAAAACCCGGCTGGCGGTTCCGGCTTCACCACGTCGACGAGCGTCAACTTGTCGACCGTCTTGCCGCCGAGCGTCTTGTCCGCAACGAGCCGCTGCGCGAGCTTGCGGCCAACCATACCGGCGGCCCCGATGATGAGAATGTGCATGGGGTGCTTTCCCTCCTGGCGAAGTGTCACTGCCTGAGGGGCCTCAGGTGCGACTAATATCCTGCTTGTAAGGTTGTCTGATAACTTTATATGGTCGCATTGAAAACTGTTATTTATAAGCCGCAAGATACCGCTCTCAAATTGATTGGTGTCGGCGGCGAGCAGGGGCACGAGGCAGATGATACACGATACCACCGCTTCCATGGCCGAATGGCGGGTAAAGCTGCGCAGCACGCTAGGCGACGACATCGTCCTCAGCGAGAGCGATGAGATGCTTCCCTACTGCCGGGATTGGCACGGTGACGTGACCAGCAACGCGGTGGCGGTTCTAAGGCCGCGCTCGACGGAGCAGGTGGCGCAGGCAGTAAAGTTGTGCAGCGAACTTGGCCTATCGATCGTGCCCCAGGGGGGCAATACCGGCCTTGTCCTCGGCGCCGTCCCGGATGCGGATGCCAACCAGGTGGTGCTGAGCCTTGAGCGGATGAACAGAATCCGGCAGATCGATGCGGACGATTTTTCGGCCGTGGTCGAGGCTGGCTGCATCCTCTCCGAGCTCAAGGACGCGATCGCGGAAAAAGGAATGTTCTTTCCGCTTGCACTCGGCGCCCAGGGCACGTGCCGGATCGGCGGGAATGTCTCCACCAACGCGGGGGGCATCAACGTCCTGCGCTACGGCATGACGCGTGAATTGATCTTTGGCCTCGAAGTGGTACTGCCGGACGGTAGCATCTTTGACGGGCTGTCGACGCTGCGAAAGGACAATCGCGGCATCGACCTAAAACAATTGTTTATCGGAGCCGAGGGAACACTCGGCATCATCACGGCCGTCTCCGTAAAGCTGACGCCCTATCCGGACCAGGTGGCGACGGCGCTTCTCGGGCTTGCCTCGCTCGATGACGCCATCAAATTGTTCCGCCGGGCGCGCCGCGACTGCTGCGACCTGATGTCCGCCTTCGAGTTCATGCCGCCGCTGGCCTTCACACTGGCGAAGGAGGCGATGCCGGACCTGCCGATCCCGATCGCCGCCGACTATCCCGCCTATGTTTTGATGGAGATATCCGGCTCCGGTCTCGTTGATATCGACGACCTCATAGGCCGCTTCCTCGAGGCAGTCATGGAGGAGGGTATCGTGCTCGACGGGACCATTGCAGCGTCGCAGACGCAGGCTCGCAACCTTTGGCTCATTCGCGAGGGCATGAATGAAGGTCAGGCGAAGCGCGGCATGCATCTTCGGACCGATGTGTCCGTCAAGCTGTCGCAGCTGGCGGATTTCGTCGCTGAGGCGGAGAGGGCGGTCGCGGAAGCCGTGCCGGGATCGACCTGCGTCTCCTATGGCCATGTTGGCGACGGCAATGTTCACCTCAACGTCCTTCCGGCGGCCGAGGCGACGCTGGAGCAGAGGATCGAGCAGATCTACAAGGCGAAGGGCGCGATCAACGCTGTACTCGACCGTTATCAGGGGAGTATCAGCGCCGAGCACGGTATCGGCCGCTTGAAGCGGGCCGATTTCGAGGCGCGCCTGTCGCCGGTGCGGCGCCAGTTGCTGACCGCGCTGAAGAAGGCAATCGATCCGGACATGATGATGAACCCCGGCTGCCAATTGAAATTTTCCACGAACTCGTAGAACTAGGGGTGATGCCAGGGGAGGGCGGACGTGGCTGTTGCCGATTTCAACCAGATCAGACGCAGTGAGCATCTGCCGGCGCGGATCGCCGGCCAGATCGGCCGGGAGATCCTGGAGGGGCGGATAGCACCCGGTGAGAAGCTTCCGACCGAGCATCTACTGGCCAAGACCTTCGGGGTCAGCCGATCGGTGGTCCGGGAGGCGATCGCCCAGCTGCGGAACGAAGGTCTCGTCGAGACGAGGCAGGGTGTCGGAGCCTTCGCTACCGAATTTGGTCAGCGGCAATCGCTGAGGATCGAGCAGGGCGACCTGACCGATCGCGAAGCGTTCAAGAACCTTTACCAGTTGCGCATGCCGCTGGAGATCGAGGCCGCGGGACTTGCAGCGCTCCATCACACGGCGGATGATCTTGCACGGCTGGACGAGACCCTCGAGCAGATGACCGGTGCAGAAAAGTGGACCGAGCAGGGAATCGTCGCCGATCTGGCTTTCCATCGGGTCGTCGCCACTGCGACCCAGAACGAGTATTTCCCCCTCTTCATCGGCTTCATCGCCGAACGAATAAGTCTCGCAATCAAGGCGGCTCGTGCGAAGGCCGTTCTGGAGGAGATCGTTGAGGTGACCATTGCCGAGCACGTGGCGATCCGCGATGCCATTGTCAGCCGTGACCCCGCCAGGGCGCGCGATGCCATGCGCCAGCACCTGATCAAGGCTGCGGGGCGCTTGGACCTTACCTTGGAGACCTGCTGATCTTTCTCTGCCGACATTTACCGAGTTTTTCCCACAAGGGGGCTGGTGACTGGACAGGGCGGAAAAGTCATACTAGAAACGCCGACGCTTGTCAGACATCCTGACAATCAGGGAGATTTGGCATCTCCCGCCAAGGAGGAAATTTGGTGAAGTCCGAGACGATGTTGCGCGCACAGTCTATCCTGCCGCAAGATGCAGATGATGCTCTGCTGGTTGGCCGGGTTTGGTCGAAGGCTGCCAATGGCCCCTGCCCCGTTCTCTACAGGTCGGGCAGCATTTTCGATCTTTCGCCATTGGCGCCGACGCTCTCGGGACTGCTTGAGCATGAAGACCTGGTGGCCCGTCTTCGAACCGCCACAGACCTCAACGCGCTCGGAACGCTGGACCAGTTCCTGGACGGCTCTGCCGGCGATCTTCTTGCCCCGGCCGACCTGCAGGCGGTCAAGGCCGCTGGCGTGACCTTTGCCGACAGTATGCTTGAACGCGTGATCGAAGAGCAGGCCAAGGGCGATCCGCTCCGGGCACAGGAGATCCGCGGCCGGCTGGCGCCGGTGCTGGGCGACAACCTGAAAGGGGTCGTCGCCGGCTCGGAGAAGGCTGCCGAAGTCAAGAAGCTCCTCCAGGAGCTTGGCCTGTGGTCGCAGTACCTGGAAGTCGGCATCGGACCGGATGCGGAGATCTTCACCAAGGCGCAGCCCATGTCCTCCGTCGGCTGTGGCGCGACCATTGGCATTCACCCGAAATCGGACTGGAACAATCCCGAGCCGGAGGTGGTCCTGGCAGTTACCTCCGCCGGCAGGATCGTCGGCGCAACACTCGGCAACGACGTGAACCTGCGCGACTTCGAGGGGCGATCTGCCCTCCTGCTCAGCAAGGCCAAGGATAACAACGCCTCCTGCGCAATCGGACCGTTCATTCGACTGTTCGACGATCATTTCACCCTGGAGGATGTCAAGCAGGCAGAAGTGTCGCTCGACGTCCAGGGCAGCGATGGCTTCAGGATGACCGGACTGAGTCCGATGGCCGCGATCAGCCGCTCTCCGGAAGACCTCGTGGGTCAGTTGCTCAACGACAACCATCAGTACCCGGATGGCGTCGTCTTCTTCCTCGGGACCATGTTCGCGCCGGTCAAGGATCGACGCGGCGCAGGTCTGGGATTCACCCATGAGATTGGCGATCGTGTAGAAATCTCGACGCCGCGGCTCGGTCGACTTATAAACTGGGTGGAAACCAGCGACCGCTGCCCGAAGTGGAGCTTCGGCCTTGGAGCCTTTATGAAGAACCTAGCCCAGCGTGGGCTCTTGTAATCAACGGGAGGGACACGATGCAAAGGGCGGTCGATCTTTTCTATAAGTTTCTAGAATTCCTGCTGATCCTGCTGCTTTCCGGCATGGCCATCATGGTCTTCCTGAACGTCGTGCTACGCTACGGGTTCAATTCCGGAGTGAATGTCTCCGACGAACTGTCGCGATACTTCTTCGTGTGGGTGACATTCATTGGCGCCGTCGTTACCTTTCGCGAGAATTCGCATGTGGGCGTAGAGACGCTGGTGATGATGTTCGGACGTCGTGGACGCATCATCTGCATGATCCTCTCCAACATCGTCATCATCGCCGTGTCGGCGATCTTCTTCTGGGGTACGTGGAAGCAGGCACCGATCAACGCCAGCATGGTGGCTCCCGTCACCAAGCTGCCGATGATCTGGGTCTATGGCATCGGCTTCTTCACCGGCGCCGGCGTTGTCATCATCGCCCTGGAGCGCCTGTTCCGCCTGCTCACCGGCAGGATAACGGAAGAGGAAATTGCCGCCTTCGCCGGAGAGCACATGTCACTCGAGCAGCTTTCGGAGCGCACATAAATGACTCTGGTCGTCTTTATCGTATCGCTCCTCGGCGCCATGGCGATCGGCGTCCCGGTCGCCTTTTCGCTGATGTTCTGCGGCGTCATGCTCATGTGGTACATGGGCATGTTTAACACGCAGATCATTGCCCAGAACATGATCGCGGGTGCCGACACTTTCACGCTGCTTGCAATCCCCTTCTTCATTCTCGCCGGCGAACTCATGAACGCCGGAGGTCTGTCGCGGCGCATCATCGACTTTGCGATTGCCTGCGTCGGCCACATTCGCGGGGGACTCGGCATCGTTGCCATCATGGCCGCTGTTATCATGGCCAGCATTTCTGGCTCAGCTGCCGCCGATACCGCCGCACTCGCCGCTATCCTCATTCCTATGATGGCCAAGGCCGGCTACAACGTGCCGCGTTCGGCCGGCCTGATCGCTGCAGGCGGCGTGATTGCGCCTGTCATTCCGCCATCTATGGCCTTCATCGTCTTCGGCGTTGCGGCCAACGTGTCGATTACGCAGTTGTTCATGGCCGGCATTGTTCCCGGCCTGCTGATGGGGATTGCACTCGTCCTCACCTGGCTCATCGTGGTCCGCAAGGACAAGGTCGAGACGCTGCCGCGGACTGATGCAAAGGAACGTCTGCGTGCCACAGGGCGCGCTCTGTGGGCGCTTGGCATGCCAGTCATCATCCTTGGCGGGATCAAGATGGGGGTGGTCACTCCGACCGAAGCGGCCGTGGTCGCCGCGGCCTATGCGCTCTTCGTGGGGATGGTGATCTATCGCGAGTTGAAGCCGCGCGAATTGCCGGCGGTCATCCTGCAGGCCGCAAAGACGACTGCAGTGATCATGTTCCTCGTCTGCGCAGCGCTTGTCTCTTCCTGGCTGATAACCGCGGCGAACATCCCGGCCGAGATCACGGGCTTCATCTCTCCGCTGATCGATCGCCCGATGCTGCTTATGTTCGTGATCATGCTGGTGGTCCTCGTCGTCGGAACGGCACTCGATCTGACGCCGACGATCCTGATCCTGACGCCAGTGCTGATGCCGATCATCAAGCAAGCCGGGATCGATCCGGTCTATTTCGGCGTGCTGTTCATCATGAACACCTGCATTGGGCTGCTGACACCGCCGGTCGGCGTCGTGCTGAACGTCGTCAGTGGTGTTGGTCGCGTGCCTCTCGGAAAGGTGACCGTAGGCGTCTGGCCGTTCCTGGTCACGCAGGTCCTGGTACTACTCCTTCTGGTCCTGTTCCCAGACATTGTCCTCGTGCCCGCACGATGGCTCTACTGATCCGCAACCCCTCAACAACTTATCCAAGGGAGGATATATTATGAGGAAACTGCTTCTTGCCACGACTGCAATCGCGTTCGGCCTTTCGGCCGCAGCGCCGGCCTTCGCGGAGTTCAACGACCGCAACATCCGCGTTTCGAACGGCATCAATGAAGACCATCCGGTCGGCAACGGCATCAAGGCCATGCAGGCCTGCCTCGACGACAAGTCGGGTGGCAAGCTCAAGCTGACTGCATTCTGGGGCGGCGCGCTCGGCGGCGACCTTCAGGCAACGCAGGCCCTGCGTTCGGGCGTCCAGGAAGCCGTCGTCACCTCGTCGTCCCCGCTGGTCGGCATCATTCCGGCGCTCGGCGTGTTCGACCTGCCGTTCCTGTTTGCGAATGCCGAGGAGGCCTATGAGGTTCTCGACGGTGAATTCGGCGACATGATGAACGAGAAGCTGGAAGAAGCCGGCCTGATCAATCTTGCTTACTGGGAAAATGGCTTCCGCAACCTCTCCAACTCGGTACGTCCCGTCACCAAGTGGGAAGACTTCGAAGGGATGAAGGTTCGCGTCATGCAGAACGACATCTTCCTCGACACCTTCCAGAACCTTGGTGCCAACGCTACCCCGATGGCCTTCGGGGAGGTGTTCTCGGCACTGGAGACCAATGCGATCGACGCACAGGAAAACCCGTACGTCACCATCGACACTTCGAAGTTCTACGAAGTGCAGAAGTACGTAACCGAGACAAACCACGCCTACACCCCCTTCCTGTTCCTCTTCTCCAAGGCAATCTTCGATACGTACACTCCGGAAGAGCAGGCAGCTCTGCGCGAGTGCGCGATCGTTGGCCGTGACGAAGAGCGTAGGGTTATCCAGGACCTCAACAAGAAGTCGCTGGAAAAGATCAAGGAAGCCGGTCTCGAAGTTAACGTTCTCTCTGAGGAAGAGCAGGCTCGTATCCGCGAGAAGTCCATGGTCGTTTACGAGAAGCACAAGGCAACCATCGGTGCGGATGTCGTCGACGGCATCCTCGCCAAGCTGGAAGAGATCCGCAAGTAACGGATCTAGCTTGCGTGGCTGCGATTTACAGCCGCCCATCAGGAGAGGCTCGGAACATTGTTCCGGGCCTTTTCTGTGTTTCCAGGCCGCACAGGTGGCGCACCTAACTTCCCTCCACCGCTTCAGATGAACGACAGGCATGAAAAAAGCCGCCCCGAAGGGCGGCTTCTCTACGTCCTACGTGAAAATCGCGATGTTTACGGCACCTCCATCGGACGGTCCTGTTTCTTCTTCAACATCTGCTCCCGGATGAAGATGAACAGGCCCGAAGCAATGATCAGCGCAGCGCCGACCATTATCGTCAGGCGGGGAACGTCACCGAAGAACATCCACCCGAAGATCACTGCGTAGAGCAGCAGCGTATACTGCAGCGGAGCGACCGTCGCGGCATCGGACATCTTGAGCGCCCGATTGACGAGCATGTGTGCGGACATTGCCACGACGCCAAGCAGCCCGAGCAACAGAAGGTCAGTCTGGGACTGGATGGGCGACCAGTCGAAAGGCGCGAAGATGAGGCCAGCCACGCCGGCGGCGCCGGTTTGGAACAGAACCAGCGTCGTATCCGGTGTGCCGCGCAGGAAGCGGCCGGAGATCATCATGAAGGCGAATGCTGCACTGCCGATGATGGAGATGATGGCAGGCAAGGTGAACATGGCGCTCGAGGGCTCAAGCGCAATGATGACCCCGACAAATCCGATAGCAATCGCCGTCCAGCGCCGCCAGCCGACGCGTTCGCCCAACAGGAGCGGAGAAAGTGCGGCAACGTAGATCGGAGCCGCGAGCCAGAACGTCATCACATCGGCCAGCGGCAGGTACATGACGGCATAGTAGAAGCAGAAGACCTCGCCCGTGGAGAAGAGAACGCGGGCAAGCTGCATGCCCTTTCGCTCCGCGTTCACGATGGGTGCGAGGCCGGCCTTCCACAACAGCGGCGACAGAATGATGAGGGCTGCCACGCTACGGATCAGGATGACCTGCCCCAGTCCATAGGAGGACACGAGCCATTTTCCCATGGCATCGTTCAGGGCAAACAACAGCATTCCCAGCAACATGACCAGCGGTCCGGCTGCAGATGAGACCCCGAACCCGGCCGTAGCCGAAGCGATCTTGGTCATGATTCCTCCCGAAAAAAGCGTGGCGTCAGATGGTGGAAGCGTCGGAGAATCGACGGCTGACGGTGAAGGTCTTCTCTAGCTCCGGATGCAGTTCCATGCCAAGGCCAGGACCAGGCGGAACGGTGATCATGCCGTTCTTGACTTCCGGCAGTGCGGTCACGAGATCCCGATACCAAGTCTTGTAGAAGGCGCGTACGCTTTCCTGGACAAGGGCATTCGGGGCATTCAGCGATAGATGGGTCGAAGCACATAGAACCACCGGGCCGGTGCAGTCATGCGGGGCGACCGGCAGGTGCCAGGCTTCTGCCATGGACGCAATTTTGCGCGCTTCCGAGAGGCCGCCACACCAGGATATGTCGAGCATGACAATGCCCGCGGCTCCCGTTTCCAGGTAATCGCGGAAGCCCCAGCGGGTCGCCAGCGTCTCGGATGCCGAAATCGGCGCCGGCGAGATTTCGGCATAGCGCTTCAGGCTCGACAGGCTGTCCATCTTGATTGGGTCTTCATGCCAGAAGGTCTGGTATGGCTCGAGCGCCTTGGCGATCTGCATCGCCGGCAGGAGCTGCCACATGGAGTGAAACTCCACCATGATGTCGATCTTATCGCCGACAGCCTTGCGGATCTTTTCGAAAGGCTCGAGGGCGAGCTTCAGGTCCGGCATCGAGATATACTGGCCGCGCGTCTTTTCTGCGGCTGCATCGAAGGGCCAGATCTTCATCGCGGTTATGCCGTCCGCGAGCAGCGATTCCGCCAACTCGTCGGCGCGGTGCAGGAAGCCGTTCAGGTCGTCGTAGGCGGTGCCTCCGGTGAGGCCGTAGTTTGCGGTCGTCTGGCCTGTATTCTTCTTGATGTATTCAGTGCCGGCGCAGGTGTTGTAGGTGCGGATCTCTTTGCGGCTGAAGCCACCGAGCAGCTGGGCGATCGGCTGGTTCGTCACCTTGCCGAAGATATCCCAAAGTGCGATGTCAAAGGCAGAATTCCCTCGGACCTCTGCGCCGGACGACCGGAAGCCGAGATAGCCCACCAATTCGTTCGCCAGGAGATCGATCTGCAGCGGGTCGCGGCCGATGACGCGTGGCGCGACGTATTCGTGCATATAGCTTTCCACCGTCTCCGCGCCGAAGAATGTCTCCCCGAGCCCGGTGATGCCTTCGTCGGTGTGGACGAGGACCCAGAGGAGATTGCTGCGCTCGGCGATGCGCACGGTTTCGAGCCGGGTGATCTTCATAATGATTTCCTGTTGTCAGATAAGGCCCGCGCGCAGCAGGGCCTTGATACTCTCGTCGAAGTGCTCATCCATCAGGCGCGCTGCTGCTGTGGGTTCTCCGGCAGCGATTGCGTCGGCAATCGCAACGTGGAGTTCGCTCATCGCCTGCCGCTCATCGTCGCTCGTGCGACTTTTCCAGCCTATCGGCCACGTCTGTCGGGTGACGCCGCCGAAGGCGCCGATGATCAAGGTGAACAGCGGGTTGCGGGAGGCGTGGGCGATGGCAAGATGCAAGGCAATGTCGTGCTCCATCACCTTTCGCGGATCGTCACGATTCTCGAGCATCGCGCGGGCATGGGCCGCGATCGCCCTTGCCTCCGCATCCGTCCGGCGCAGGGCTGCCAGGGCCGCGGTACGGGCTTCTATGGTTCGGCGTGCATCGTAGATCTGCTGGATATCGATCTGATCCGTTACCACGCCGTGCTCGATCGTGAGCGAGAATGCGTCGTTATCCAGTTGCGCTACGGTCGGGCGCTTGCCGGCGCCAAGCTGGACAAGATGGAGCGCAGCCAGGGATCTCAGGGCTTCACGAATCACCGTGCGCGATACCTGAAGTTCTTTCGACAGGGTGCCTTCGGCAGGGAGGCGATCACCTGGTTTCAGATCTCGATCACGAATAAGCCGGGCGATCGCCGTGACCGCGCCGTCGACATAGTCGCTCCTGATCTGACCCTGAGGTTCAAGCATGTCCTACATTCTTCGGAAACCTGTATGATAGGTTTACGAGCGTCGCCACGGTTTGACAAGCAGAACCTTGTGCTGCGGCCCTACATGGCGGATGCAGAATCGTAGGCGGCAATCGTGGCTTGGGCCCTCTCGAAGACCTCAGCGGCGCTCATGCCCGGTTTATAGAGGCTGGAGCCGAGACCAAAGGCGGTGATGCCGGCATCTATGTAGTCGCGGAAGTTCTTTTCGGAAACACCGCCGACGGCGGCAATCAGCAAGTCCTTCGGCAGAACCGCCCGGATCGCCGTGATACCCGCCGGGCCGAGTACATTGGCGGGAAAGAACTTAAGGCCGGTCGCTCCGGCCCTTGCAGCGGCCAAAGCTTCGCTCGGTGTGAAGACACCCGGAAGCGTCACCATGCCCCTCGCGGCAGCGGCGCGGATGACGTCCGGCTCCACGTTCGGGCTCACCATCAGCCTTCCACCTGCCCCATCAAGCCGTCCCACATCCTCCACGGTCAGCACGGTGCCGGCGCCGATCAGGCAATCGGCCGGCGCGAGTCGGGCCGCGATTTCGATCGAGCGAAAGGGTTCGGGAGAGTTCAGGGGAATTTCAATTGCCGTAAAACCAGCCTCGATCAGTTTGCCGACCACCGCTTCTGCTTCCGCTGGCTTCAGACCCCGCAGGATGGCGACAAGGGGATAGGCCATGTCTGGGAGCGGGATGCGCGTCATCATGTGGTCCTTTGCAATTGAAGCGGTAGTATCTGACGTGCGGCTGCCGAAAGGCCGGCGCGAACGGCCTCGTCCGCGTCGATCGTGGTGAACGGCAGCGACACCGCAGTAAACGCGCCCTCATAGAGCCCTCGCAACCGGCCGGAGGCGACAAGGCGAATGGATGCTGCCTGTGAACCGGAGGAAGACAAGCCGCCTGCCATCTCAGCGCCGATCAGTGCTCCCGACAAGCGAGCGGCGGCATCCGTGGCTGTCAGTCCGGCGAGCAGCGTGCCGGACCGTACCGTAAAGAGGAGGTTCGTGAGACGCCGCGGCGCTTCAAAGGCTGCGCGTACCGCTGCAGTGAAAACGGGATGGTCGCCGTCGAACGAGTCGGCATCGGCAAGGGAATGCGCCAGCACCGAATGCTTTGAGACCACCTCGAAAAGCTCGCCCGTCATGTAGGTGGAAAATCCGCTGACCGTCTCACCGCTGAGATGCACCCACTTCGAGTGAGTGCCGGGCATGCAAACGTTCTGCTCACCGCTTGGCGCAGATCCGTCAATCGCACCAAGCAGTTGTGTCTCCTCACCACGCATCACGTCAGGAGCCTCTGGCGCACGCTGTGCGAGACCGGGCAGGATGTGGACCTTTCGGTAACTTTCCGGAACCTCCACTGCGCCTGAGAGTATGGCGGGCAGCAGCGCCGGGACGTCCACGTAGCCGGCCTCGATCCAACCCTGGCGGGCGCCTGCCATGCCACAGATAATGACCGGCAGATCCGCCGGGGCTTCGACCGCCTGCAGGTGGCTTTCCAAGACCTGGGGGAAGCCCATCTTTGCTGCGGACGTCATGCCCTCGCCACTGCGGCGCTCGGCCAGAATTCTGCCGGCCGGGTCCATCAGCCACAGGCGGAAGCTGCTCGTCCCCCAGTCCACGGCGGCATAGGCGGGCGTCGTCAAAGCAATCCTCCGTCGATGATGATGGTTTGCGCCGTCATCCCAGCAGAGGCTGAGGAGGCGAGAAATAGGCAGGGGCCGACGAGATCAGCTTCCGCGAGCGGGCGCTTCAAGCATTGCCGGGCAACGGTGCTGGAGAGGATCTCCTCCGTCAGCCACAAACGCTTCTGTCGCTCAGTGACGATCATGCCGGGCAGGATGGCATTCACTCGGATACCTTCCGGCCCAAGTCGGCCGGCGAGGCTTTTCGTCAGACCGATGATTCCGGCCTTGGCCGCCGCGTAGGAAGGCAGGTCGCCCATGTTGAGAAGATAGGAGATGGACGAGAAGTTGATGATCGATGCGCTGCACGCCTGCCGCAGATAGGGGAGGCTGGCCTGGGTGACGAAGAACATCTGCCTCAGATTGACGGCTTGGCTTTCGTCCCAATAGCCCTCGGTCACCTCGTCCACGTCATGCCGATCGTCCCAGCCGGCATTATTGACGAGCACGGAAATGGAGCCAAGGCCGGCTGCGGCTTCCCGAACGGCATACTGTGCCTGCTCGACGCTTCTCAGGTCGGCTTTGACGTATGTCACCGGGTGCACTGATCCGGCGGAGAGTGCAGCCGCCAACTCGCGGCTCGGCTCTTCGGCAAGGTCGATGAAAGCCACCTTCGCACCCTGGGCGGCGAATCCCGCAGTCAACGCGGCCCCTATGCCCGAGCCGCCGCCGGTCACGAGGACACCCTTTCCGGCAAGATCGGAGTGCTGGACAATGGGTGCGGACAAGGCTTGCCCTTCCTGTCGGCGCTGCTTCGTCAGTTGAGGGTGTTCTATGCAGGCAGTCACCAAAACACAAGAAGCCTCCAATGGAGGCTTCTTGATCTGTCGGCGCGTCTAGGAAGCGCTCCGTCGACGGAGGCTACTTCTCAAGCCGCTGTTTTTTTCATCCGCGATGCAGGGGTGGCATTCTGCTGACTTCCCGCGATACGGAAGCGCCCGATCAGTGCAGCCAACCGCCCGCTGATTGCCGAAAGACTTTGTACCGAGGCATTCGCCTCCTCCATCAAGGCGGCGTTCTGTTGGGTGATCTGGTCCATGCTGCGCACCGCCGAGTTGATCTCGCCAATACCGGATGCCTGTTCCTGGGCGGATCGCGTCAAGGATGCGATGTTCTCGTTGATCGAGCCGACCCGCTTCCCAATTGAACTGAGCGATTCTCCCGTCAGATTGACGAGATCTACCCCGCGCTTGACGTCGGCGGATGACCGGTCGATCAGCTCCTTGATTTCCTTCGCGGCAGCAGCGGATCGCTGAGCCAGCTCCCGGACCTCCTGGGCGACGACGGCGAAACCCTTGCCCTGTTCGCCGGCCCGCGCGGCCTCGACACCGGCATTGAGTGCCAGAAGATTGGTCTGGAAGGCGATTTCATCGATGACACCGATGATCTGGTTCATCTTCTGTGACGAACCTTCGATATCGCCCATGGCGGCAATGGCTTCCTTGACGATCTGCCCCGATCTAACGGTCTCCGATTCCGATTCCTGGACGACCGCCTGAACCTCGATGACGCGCTTTGCGGACTGGCCGGAGATCGTCGTGATCTGTTCCAGGGCGGCAGCGCTTTCTTCGAGCGCAGACGCCTGATGCTCCGTACGCTTGGCCATGTTGTCGGCAGCCGACGCGATGCCATCCACCTCAGCGCGCACCTCGAAGACGGCCTGGTTGATTTCCTGCATTGCCGCGTCAAGCGCTGCCACAGACTCGTTGAAGTTCGCCTTCAATACGTCGAAGTGAGGAGCAAGCTGCTCGCTCACCTGGCAGGTGAGATCACCTTGTGCCAGCCGGGAAAGAACAGGGGCGAGTGCAGACAGGGCAGCGTCCTGTTCTGCTTTTTCCGCCTGGCGCTGGGCCTCCAGGCGAGTGCGTTCCTCAGTCAAAGCATCAAGATAGACCGTGATCGCATAGTCCATGTCCACCAAGGCCGCCTTGGTGACGGCGGCAAGGTCGTTGCTAAGCTTCTCGGCCTTGCGACCGTGCAGGAACCCTTTGAGTTCCTCTTGAACGACCGCCTTGATGATCTGCTCGAGGATGAGGGCGTAGCCACCAATATACCAGCGCGGCTCAAGACCGATGCGCGCATGGGTTTTGCCAACGGTCGTCACACCGTCGACATAGTCGTCACGGTAGCTTCCCGAAGCAATCAGGGTCCAGTGCTTTTCCTGGCGGGACTTGGCATGCGCAACGTGGGACTTGTCCTTGAAGAAATTCGCGGTGTGCGGGTGGCGGGTGATCTTGCCATAGAAGGTGTCGAGGGCCGGGCCAAGAACACGGCTGATGAGAGGCTGGATGCCGGAAAGGCTGCGCAATTGCGCGGCATCGAGCCCTACAAACTGCAGTCGGTCTTGAAGATCAGTTGTGCGGTGGTTTGGCATGGTGCCCTCTGTGAGATGCTTGTTATGGGCGCGCTACGAGGCGGGTCGATCTACAACTCTCAATTCGCAATTAATTTAGCGTTAGCGATGATTGCCGCGGCATGTGTGAAAGAGCGAAGAGGCGGAGGGTTCTGCTACTCCCGAAGAGTCCGACGCCTGGGTCAGGTTGCGATTCAGCTTTTGTGAAGGAAGTGACGCCAAGCTGGCACCTGAGTTCCGAATCGTTCCAGTGCCACGAGTAGATATGACCCTTCTCCAATTCCCGTCCCATCGCCGCGCTGCAGACATCCGTCGATGTGCAGCGACCCTTCGCGACCTGCATGGTGAGAAGGCCAACCAGTTCTGGCGCAATGAGATGGCTCTGCTGGTGTCAGCGCTCCGGGAGGTTGGGGCGTGCGAAGCGGAAATCTCGCATCAGGCTCAAATGTTCATGAATGCGGTTCAACTGGAGCTACAGGCGGGCTTTGCCAGCGAATCCATCGGATAAGTAGCCGCTCTCAGCGCTTCTGCTTCAGATAGGAGCTGGTGACGCGCTTCCTCCTACGGGCTCGTGGTGCGCCTTGTCGACCAGTGCCTCAGCGTGGACTTAAAAAGACGAACCCACCAACTGCCGCTGGTACTGATGAGGCGTCTCCGGACGATAAATCATGCGCGTCGCAAGCTGGCCAGTGTCTTCGTTGCGGGATAGCGTGACTGCCAGTCCTCGGCAAATGCCATGAGGTCCGCTGACGACATCGGACGGGCGAAGGCGTAGCCCTGCAAGGTCTGGCAACCCATCTCCCTCAGGATCTCCGCATGGGTCATCGTCTCGACGCCTTCCGCCACGATCCCGATCCCGAGCGAACGTCCGATCTCGATGATCGACGCAACCAGGCGCCTCTGGGACTCCGAGACGTCGATGGGCGCGACCAGCTTCCGGTCGATCTTCAAGCGGTGCGGCGCAAGTTCCAGCAGGCTGACTATGGATGCATGGCCAGAGCCGAAATCATCGATCTCCACCTGTACGCCGCGCTCCTTGAGCAGGCGTATGGCCGCTTTCAAGTATTCTTCCTGATCCTCGAACGAGATGGATTCCAGGAGTTCGAAGGCAACGGTATAGCCGTCCGTGGGAAGGGCTCCCAACATTCCAAGCAGTTTCGGGTCCTTGAGACGCTGCGCTGAAATATTGACCGATAACTTTGGGATCTCGATGCCGTGGGCGCCCCAGCGCGTCATCTGGAACAGGGACTTCTCGAGGATCAGCGCGTCAATCTCGGCAACCCGACCGAGGCCTTCCGCAACCTCCAGGAACTTGTCGGGCGTCAGGATGCCCCGTTCGGCGTGCTCCCATCGCGCCAGCGCCTCAACGCCGCTGATAGCGAGGGTCTGAGCGTCGAACTGCGGTTGGAAGAAGGGGACGAACGCGTCGCCTTCTAGCGCTCTCAGCAACTCGTCCGCCGTCTGTTTCGTCTGAATCGTGACCGCTCGAAGATCATCAGAGAAGATCTCGACGCGGTTACGCCCTTTCTTCTTTGCCTCGTAGAGGGCGATATCGGCGTTCATCAGCAGTTGCTGCGGCGTCTCGCCCGCCATGGTCTGGCAGGCGATGCCAGCGCTACAGCCGATACGGCACTCCTGGCCTTCAATCTCGATGGGACGCGCCAGCATGGCGACGATCTGAAGGGCCACTTCCTGCGCCCGGTCCGCCGGATCAGGGCCGCAGGTGACGATCACGAACTCGTCCCCGCCGATCCGGGACACGACCTCCTCCGGGCCGACAATTTCGCGAAGCCGCGCCGTTGCGGCCTTCAGTACCTCGTCGCCGGTGCCGTGCCCAAGCGTATCGTTCACATGCTTGAAATGATCCAGATCGATATGAATGAAGGCGAGCTTCTGTGAAAGATCGGAAGTATCTGCCGTGACCATGAACTGGTCGAGAAACCGCCGGTTCGGCAGTCCGGTAAGGGCATCGTGCAAGGATTGATGCTCGAGGATGCGGCGCGTGGTCCGCAATTCCCGGTTCTGCTCCTCCGCCTTCGCTCTTGCTGTCCGCAACTCGACCTGCATGGCAATGTCCTCGGTGACATCCCAATTGGCACCAACAACGCGCACCGTCCCGTCTGGAGCTTCTTCCACGGCGCCATGGGCGCGGATGTGGCGAATCTCTCCAGAGGGTAGAATTATCCTGAAGTCCTTCAAGTAGGGGAGACGTTGGTCGATCGATCGCCTGAATGTGGCCTGGGCGTCGATCAGGTCGTCGGGGTGGAGCCTGGCTGCCCAGTCCTGGAACGATCCCTGGTTCTGGTCATGGGCTTGACCATAGAGGTCGCACATGTGCGAATCCCACAGGAGATTGTCTGTTTCGGGGTGGTATTCCCAAACCCCGATCTTGGAGGCCTCAAGCGCCAGTTGCAGGCGGCGAGACAATACCTCCAGCCGCTCTTCGCGTTCCCGCAGCAGGAGATGGCTTCGATGTCGTTGCTGCATCAAAAGTCCCGCCCACACGAGAGGCGCGACGATGAAGAACGCCACGAGCGCCGCCAGGAAGCGGAACCGGGACATGTCCGAAGGCTCGCTGCTCCACCCGCCTTTGGGAACTGCCGCGAGATACCAGCTATCGTAGCCCAAATCGATCGCTGCCGTCACCGAATCTTCAGAGAACAGCTCCGGTCGACCGAAGAAGACATCACCCTCGCGCGGCGTCGGGCGCCGCGAGATAGCAATATCGAGTGTCTGGGACGGCGAGTTGACGTTGCTGTCCCAGTAGAGCCGGTTGAGATCGATAACTGCGGATACCAAGCCCCAGAAGCGGTTTGAACTGAGCGAGAAGACAGGGTACCGGGCAATCAGTCCCTGTCCGCCCTGGACGAGATCAACCGGGCCCGTGATCATTACCAGGCGACGGGCGACAGCCTGAACGGCCGTCTCTCGCTGGGAGGGTGTTGCCATGTAGTCGAGGCCCAGGCTGGCCTTGTTGGGCTCCTGGGGGTAGATCAACCGCACGACAAAGTCCGGTGCGCCGGCAACATTGCGGAGCTGGGAGGGGACCGCGAAGATCCTTTCCGCGACCGCTGCAAAGCGGGGCTGGCTCATATGCGGATCGGCCGCAACCGCTGCGACAAGACCGTGCACGAGGTTCACGTTCCCGTGCACGTTCGTTTCGAGGCGTGAGATGACATCGGCCAGTTGTTCAGAAGCCTTGGCGCGCTGGGTTTCCCGATGCTGCGAAAGCCGATCGGAATCGGAGAGGGCGAAGATGGTCAGAACGGTCGTGATCGCGAGTAAGGCCGGGACGTAATAGGTCAACCCCCACCTCTTACGGGTGGCGTTAGGAGCGCGATGAGGGGGCTCTGATTGCATAAGCTGTGTCCGCGAGTTCAGCTGCAATCTCTCCGATAAACTTTAAGATATTCTATCCCGGATTGCCCTGAACCGCTGGGTCTCCGATGGCGCGAAAAGCTGCCACCATCCGTTGCCCTTCAGAACCTGATCTCCGGAAGAATACTGCAAGATGGCACGGATCATGCAGCTACACCCATCAACGAACTGATGGAGCGCAGCATGGGCTATAAAGTGTTACAGAGCGAGCAACCGGGTCTCGAAGTGGGACAGAAGCAACATGCAAGTCGGCACAACCAGCCAAGCAGCCCGCACTTGCCGAGGACGCAAGAATGGCTGAGAAAGCAGCGGGGAAGGCTTGCTAGCAGGCTCGCCATGGGCCTTATTTCCTCGCAGTCGCGCTACGCCCTGCGGCGCGATCTCGAATTGCAGTTTGCTCCGCGACCCGCCAAGATCCCCATAACGGTCCGGCCCTTGTGCGCGGATGACCTCGATCTGCTGATGCCGCAGGATGATCTTTCAAGATCCTTCGATGAACAGCAGGAGATCGCATGGCGACGGAGTTTCGCCGACACAGTGGGAAGCGGTGGCTATGTGGCGATTGACGGTCGCGACGGTCGGCCGTGCTATGTGCAGTGGCTTGTCGGCGCGTCGCAGAACGATCTGATCCGACGGCTGGGAGGCTTCCCGCGGCTTGATGAGGACACTGCGCTACTGGAGAATGCCTACACACCCCCTAGTCATCGCGGGTTCGGTATCATGTCCGCCGCGATGGCCCTGATCGCGGAGCGCGCGGCCTCGTTTGGTGCGCGCTATGTCCTCACCTTCGTTGGAACGGACAATGTCCCCTCGCTGAAAGGCTGCCAGAGGGCCGGATTCGAAGTGCACCTGGTTCAGCGCCGCCTACGCATGGGGTACGGATTGATCGACATCAGTCTATACACAAAGGGCGGCGTTAGCGACGCACCCAAGTGACATCCCATCCGCGATGAGCAACAGGATTGGCGCCAGGCTCTCCGAAGCAGAGACCAGGTCACGTGGTGATCAGGCTCCGGTCGTCCTCGGCAGCGATCAGCGTCTCGAGCATGAACTGTTCGCACAGGATGTGGCGACGAAGAGCCTCGGCAAAGCCGGTCACGAGCTGTCGGTCGGCCTGCTCGCCTGGAGAATAGTTTCCCCCCTCCAGCCGGTTCAAGGCCTGCAAGACGCGCTTGCAGGCATGAGCGTCGCCGCGATGCTCGGCCCTCAAGCGTTGAACGGCGCCTGGAGAAAGCGGCGATACGACCGTCCTGTCGAAGCTCGCAAACAGGCTGCGCTCTTCCAACTCATGCGTGTCCTCCAGAAGCGGCTGCATGGCATCGGCAGCAGTTCGCCAGTTCTCCGGGGCAATCTCTGACGGACCAGAGGTAGCAATCTCCTCCAGCAGAAGGCAGAGCGAAAGAAGCGTATGGTGATTGCGCTCCAGCGCGGCAACATCTGCCGCTCGCAGTTCCGCTTTTCTCGTCATGGTTCTCGCAATCTTCTTCGCCATCAAGCAAAGAAATCTAGTCCGGCACACGTTTCACGAAGTTGCGCTTCCGCAAACAAATTCAGCGGGGCGGACCATACTCGCTGGCAGTTACGAATCCGGCCTCGGCGCCGCCTCAGTGAAAATCGAGGGTGTTGACTTCAACGTCTCACGGTCCATTCTTGATATGAGCCGAATGGGAATAAGGAGATCCGGATGGCTGACTACCCGGTCAACGATCCGCCGGCGAAGGCGCCAAAGTCACGACGCCGATCTGAGATCGCGACCTTTCTCGTTCTCGCATTCGGGATCTGGCCGATCGTTGCCGTTGGCGTGGTCGGTGGTTACGGTTTCTTGGTTTGGATGTATCAGATCATTGCGGGGCCACCTGGGCCTCCGGGCCATTGAGGCAGGCATGGGCGCGCCTCTTTCAAGACGTGACTTTCTGCGCGGGCGCGGCCCCACCAAGGGCAAGGTGGTTCCTCCCGGTTTCCTTGGTACCCGACCCGACGTCTGTTCTTCCTGCAGTCTTTGCCTTGAACGATGTCCTTCCGGCATCGTTGTATTGGACCATGGCCTTCCCGCCCTCGACTTCACCCGGGGCGAGTGCACTTTCTGCGGCGAGTGCCGAACCCATTGTCCTCAGTCCGAAAATCTCTTTGCCGGACCTGTCCTTCTATCGCATGTCGTTGAGATCGACGGCGGCTGCCTCGCCATGAACGGCGTTGACTGCCAGGCCTGCCGCGATCACTGCCCAACCGACGCCATACGCTTCCGACCACGCCTCGGTGGACCCTTCCTGCCCGAGATCAACGAAGATGCCTGCAGCGGCTGCGGTGCCTGCATCGGCGTGTGCCCGGTCGCTGCGGTCGCCGTCAAGGCTGCAAAGGAGTTCGCAGATGCCTGAGAAGCCCCAGCGCTACCACGTTTCCAGCGCCGTCGTGGTTACAAGACCGGATGCGGCCGACAGCGTCGCTGCAGCGCTTTTAGCCATGGAAGGTGTCGAGATCTTCGCAGTCCAGGACGGCAAGATCGTCGTCGTCATCGAGGGCAGGACCAGCGGGCAACTCGGTGCTGTGCTTTCCGAGATCTCGGGGCTGCCCGGGGTCTTCGCGGCCAATATGGTTTTTGAACACGCAGAAGACGAGGAGGCTTTCGGCGATGAACGCAGAACTGACGCGGCGTAACCTGTTGAAGGCGCATGCGGCCGGAATTGCCGCAACGACAGCGGGGATTGCGCTACCGGCGGGCGCACAGCCGGTTCCCGGCGGGGTGGAGTCGCTGGAGATCAAGTGGTCGAAAGCGCCCTGTCGCTTCTGCGGCACCGGCTGCGGCGTCATGGTCGGCGTCAAGGAAGGCCAGGTTGTCGCCACTCATGGCGACATGCAGGCGGAGGTCAACCGAGGCCTCAACTGCATCAAGGGTTATTTCCTGTCGAAGATCATGTATGGCGAGGACCGTCTGACACAGCCGCTTTTGCGCAAGCGCGACGGCGTTTACGCGAAGGACGGGGAGTTCGAGCCGGTCGGTTGGGAAGAAGCCTTCGACGTCATGGCTGACCAGGCCAAGCGCGTCCTGCGGGAGAAGGGACCGACGGCCGTCGGCATGTTCGGCTCCGGCCAGTGGACGATCTTCGAGGGCTATGCGGCGACGAAGCTGATGCGCGCCGGCTTCCGTTCCAACAACCTCGACCCCAACGCACGCCACTGCATGGCATCGGCCGCTTACGCCTTCATGCGCACCTTCGGCATGGACGAACCGATGGGCTGCTATGACGATTTCGAGCATGCCGATGCCTTCGTGCTCTGGGGTTCGAACATGGCGGAGATGCATCCGATCCTCTGGACCCGGCTTGCGGACCGCCGGCTCGGGCACGAGCACGTCAAGGTCGCCGTGCTGTCCACCTTCACCCACCGCAGCATGGATCTGGCGGACATACCAATCATCTTCACGCCGAGTACCGACCTGGCGATCATGAATTACATCGCCAACCACATCATCACGACCGGGCGGGTGAACGAGGAGTTCGTCAAGAACCACACGACCTTCATGAAGGGCGTCGACAACATCGGCTACGGGCTTCGCCCAGAGGATCCGCTGGAACTGAAGGCGACAAACGCCGGCGATCCGACAAAGATGGAACCGATCGACTACGAGGCATTCAAGGCGTTCGTATCCGACTATACCCTGGAAAAGACGGCGGAACTCACCGGTGCCGATCCAGGATTCCTGGAGGAACTGGCCGAGCTTTACGCTGACCCGGACCGCAAGGTCATGTCGCTCTGGACCATGGGCTTCAACCAGCACACCCGCGGTGTCTGGGCCAATCACATGATCTATAACCTGCACCTGCTGACGGGAAAGATTTCCGAGCCGGGCAACGGACCCTTCTCGCTCACCGGCCAGCCCTCCGCCTGCGGCACCGCGCGCGAGGTGGGTACCTTCGCCCACCGCCTGCCCGCCGACATGGTGGTCACGAATCCCGAGCATCGGCACCATGCGGAAGAAATCTGGCGGCTTCCTGAAGGGCTCCTGCCGGACAAGCCGGGCTATCATGCGGTCCAGCAGGACCGTATGCTCAAGGACGGCAAGCTCAATTTCTACTGGGTTCAGGTCAACAACAACGTCCAGGCGGCGCCCAATACCGCTAACGAGACCTATCAGGGATATCGCAACCCGGACAACTTCATCGTCGTCTCGGACGCCTATCCGACGATCACTGCGATGTCTGCGGACCTCATCCTGCCAGCCGCCATGTGGGTGGAGAAGGAAGGGGCTTACGGTAACGCCGAGCGCCGTACCCATGTCTGGCACCAGCTGGTGAACGCCCCGGGGGAAGCCCGCTCCGACCTCTGGCAGATTGTCGAATTCTCCAAGCGCTTCACGACGGACGAGGTGTGGCCGGCGGAGATCCTTGATGCCCATCCGGACTATCGCGGCAAGAGCCTGTTCGACGTGTTGTTCAAGAACGGCAAGGTCGACCAGTTTCCGCTGGCCGAGGTGAACAAGGACTATGCCAACCGCGAGGCGGAGGCCTTCGACTTCTACATCCAGAAGGGCCTCTTCGAGGAATATGCCGAGTTCGGGCGCGGTCACGGGCACGACCTTGCTCCTTACGATACCTACCACGAAGTCCGTGGCCTGCGCTGGCCCGTGGTGGACGGGAAGGAAACCAAGTGGCGCTATCGCGAGGGCTATGATCCTTATGTGAAGCCCGGAGAGGGTGTGAAGTTCTACGGGCGCAAGGACGGCCGTGCCGTCATCCTTGCAGTCCCCTATGAGCCGCCGGCCGAGTCTCCTGACGAGGAGTACGACGTCTGGCTGGTGACGGGACGCGTGCTGGAGCATTGGCATTCGGGCTCAATGACCATGCGGGTGCCTGAGCTCTACAAGGCGTTCCCCGGGGCCCGATGCTTCATGAACGCCGACGATGCGCGCAAGCGCGGTATCAACCAGGGAGCAGAAGTCCGGATCATATCGCGCCGTGGCGAGATGCGCTCGCGGGTGGAAACCCGCGGTCGAAATCGCATGCCGCCGGGGCTGATCTTTGTGCCGTGGTTCGATGCAAGCCAGTTGATCAACAAGGTCACGCTCGACGCCACCGATCCCATCTCCAAACAGACGGATTTCAAGAAATGCGCAGTCAAGATCGTACCCGTCGCGTGAGCCGCGGCCCGATTGGAATTGCGGCAGCCTTCGCCGCCCTGTTCATGGCGACGATGGTTGTGGCACAGACGGTGCCGCAATTGTCCGGGCCGTCGGAGAAGATGGAGAATGTGCCCGCGCGGCCACTGCCGAAGTGGACCGTCGATGATGTCCGCAAGATGCGAGCCTATCCGGACCAGCCGCCGGTGATTCCGCATTCGATCGAGGGCTACCAGTTGTCGGTGAACACCAACCGCTGCCTATCGTGTCACAAGCGGGAATTCACCGAGAGTTCGGGTGCGCCGATGATCAGCGTCACCCACTACATGACCCGGGATGGCCAGATGCTGGCGGATGTGTCGCCGCGCCGGTATTTCTGCACAGCGTGCCACGTGCCGCAGGCGGAGGTCAATCCGCTCGTCGAGAACACCTTTCGCGACATGAGCGAGATGGGTGTGAAGCATCTCGGGGAGCACTAGAGAATGGACAGGATAAAACGTCTCTGGGCCTGGGTCTGGAAGGTTCTCAGCACGCCCGCCGCAACGCTCAGCCTAGCTTTTCTGACGCTCGGCGGCTTTGTGGGTGGCGTCATCTTCTGGGGTGCCTTCAATACGGCACTCGAGCTGACCAATACTGAAGCCTTTTGCGTCAGCTGCCACGAGATGGAGACCAATGTCTACGAGGAGTTGACCCGCACCGTGCACTTCTCCAACCGCTCCGGAGTGCGGGCATCGTGCCCCGACTGCCATGTACCGCACGAGTGGACGGACAAGATCGCGCGTAAGATGCAGGCCTCCAAGGAGGTATGGGGCAAGATCTTCGGGACCATCAACACGCGCCAGAAGTTCCTCGACGAAAGGCTACGGCTTGCCCAGCATGAATGGGCACGCCTCAAGGCAAATGACAGCCTGGAATGCCGCAACTGCCATTCCTCCGTGGCAATGGATCTGTCGAAGCAGACGGAGCGTGCGGCCAATATCCATCAGCGCTACCTGTTTTCGGGCCGCGCGACCTGTATCGATTGCCACAAGGGCATCGCCCATGAGCTTCCGAACATGCAGGGTGTGGAGCCGGGTTGGCAAATGCCCGACGAGCTCGAAGGCGAGGTCCTGCCGAGTGCATCCGCACTCGACGAACTGCGAAAGGCAATGGACCAGGCACATGTCGGGCTGGCGAGCATGAAATAGGACGGGTCGGCGCAGCCGATCAGTGGGGTGATGCCGCCGCAGGAACGGAGTTGAACCTCTCGGTGCCGCCCGGCAGGTTCAAGCGGGCAAGGGCTGTCTCTATCGTGGACTCGAATTGGACCATGGGCGGCCGTATCCCCTGGGCGAAGAGTTCGGCCCGGAGCGCCTCAGTCGTACCGGTCAGCAAGATTGTCAGTCCTCGGCGGCCGGCCTTGTGGCCAAGGTTTTCTATCGTGTTTGCGGCCGTCGAATCGATGAACGGAACCGCGTCCAGGTCAATGATCAACGCCCGGTGCCGATCGGAAATGCGGTCGAGTACGGCGCCGATCGAGGCTGCCGCGCCGAAGAAGAAGGCCCCGGAGATGCGATAGATCATGATATCAGGATCACTCGCAGCCGCCTCGTCATAGGCAGTTCGACCTCCCGTCGTCGCATCCGCCTCGTCTTCGGCCACGAGAGCATGGGCATGCACTGCGGTGGTCTGCGACATGCGGTGGATAAATAGCACGGAACCCAGTGCGAAGCCGGCGATAATCGCCTCTGTCAGGTCCCTGAAGATGGTGAGAAGGAAGGTGACGAGCAGCACCGCCGCGTCACCCCGACTGGCCTTCAAGAGGGTCCAGAATGCCTGCTTCTCGAACATGTTCCAGGCCACGACGGCCAGCACACCCGCGAGGCTTGCCAGCGGAATGAAACTGGCCAGTGGTGCTGCAAACACTATGAACATCAGCAGGAAGAGCGCGTGCAGCATCCCCGCAACCGGACCATGGGCACCGGAACGGACGTTGGTGGCTGTCCGGGCGATCGTACCCGTCACGCAGAAGCCGCCGAAGAGGGCGGAGCCCATGTTCGCGACGCCCTGCCCCACCAGTTCGCAGTTGGAGCGGTGTCGGCGCCCCGTCATGCCATCTGCCACCACCGCCGAAAGCAGTGATTCGATCGAACCCAGAAGCGCGAAAGCAAAGGCCGAAGGCATGACGGCCATCATCTTCTCGATGGTAATCTGCGGCAGGTGAGGTGTGGGGAGCGAGCCGGGTATTCCGCCAAACGCCCTGCCGATCGTGCTGACCGGCAGGGCGAGCAGTGCCGCCGCCGCTGCAGTTGCGGTAACCGCGATCAGGAGGCCTGGCCAGCGCGGCCGCAGCCTCTTCAGCGCAACGATGATGGCGACGGTCGATGCAGAAAGGGCGATCGTGGCGGGGTTTGCTGTCGGCAGGTTGTTCCACAGGACGGGTAGCTTCTCCAGAAGAGCGCCCGGTTCGGCGGAGGCGAGAGTAAGCCCCAGCAATTCCTTGATCTGGCTAGCGAAGATGATCACCGCGATTCCGGCGGTGAAGCCCACGGTGACCGGGTAGGGAATGAACTTGATGTAGGTGCCGAGGCGCAGGAAGCCGATCGCCGCCAGAATGAGGCCCGAGATGAACGTCGCAAGGATCAGACCGTCCATACCGTGCGCCTGCACCGTCGCCGCGACCAGCACGATGAAGGCTCCCGCCGGTCCACCAATCTGGAAGCGGCTGCCGCCGAGCGCGGATACGAGGAAGCCACCGATGATGGCCGTGTAGAGGCCTTGGGCTGGTGATGCGCCGGAGGCGATGGCGATCGCCATGGAAAGCGGCAGAGCCACGATGGCAACCGTTAAGCCGGCGATCGCGTCCGCACGAAGATGCTCCAGGCGATAGCCTTCCCGCAGGACCGTGACGAGCTTAGGCGTGAACAGCTCTGAGAACGAGGGTTCTTGTGGTCCAAATGTCGTCGTCGGGTGAGCCATGCGTCCTGCGACCTTCGCGGTGTTGACAAGCGCCTGCGGTGATCATTCCCCGCCGGTACCGTTCATTTTGCATGAGGCTTCCTCCGTCGATCCGTCGGCGGTAGCCATATCGCCATACCAGTCAGCGTCGCGGAAGATTGCAACTGCTACCAAAGTAGCGCCGGAACCTTAATCGACCGGAAAAGAAGGTCTGGGATCACGTCCCGCAGAGGGTCAGGGAAATGACGCCGATGAACGTGAAAGGCGTTGCGGCGGCCGCACCCAACCAGACGTAACGCGAGACCTCGCGGGTGAAGTCCATCAGATCGTCCGCCTTTGATGGGTCTGATCGCGTTGTCCGCTTCTTCCAGGAAAGAAGCATGACAGCAGTGGTGCCAAGGGCCGCCAGCACCGTCAAGGTCCATCGCAAGGCCGGATAGGAACCTGCCATGGCCGAAGGCTCTCCGCCCGCCAAATGGCAGCCGGTCGCCTGAGCCCCATAGAGCAGCAGGAAGAGGACGCTCCACAGAGCAAAACCCGCCATAATGGAGAGGAGCGGAGGCGCCTTCATCGGGGTGTCTCTCCCACAAGCGCCACGAGCAGGATCGGGAAGGCCAGTGCAGTCAGCCCCACGGCCGCGCTGTAGCCGTGCCAGAGTTGACCGATGCGCAAATCCAGAAGCCTCTTCCGGGAGACATAGCCCTTGCTGATACGGAAGAGGCCGAAGGAGGCCAGCACCACCCCGATACTGTTGTGCAGGGCCGCAAATGCGATAACAACAAAGACACTCGCTCCGGCGCCGTGAGCTTGAGCCTGCGGCCAGGCCAGCAGCAGGAGCCAACTGAATATCCCGACGGCGACAAGCTGGCAGACCATGTTGAGCAGAAGCAGGCTCGCCGCACCCGGTCCCGCCTGAACGGCTCTGTGGCCTGTCCATGCGGAGATCACCAGGACCGCGGCTGCGACAAGAGCCGGAAGGGGATCAACACCCAAGATTTCCGCCGGCGGCCAATTGGGGGCGGAAATCCAGAGGAACAGGGCACCGAACAGAAGCGAGATGAATGCCGTGGCATCGGCGATCAGAGCAAGCAGCATGGCCCACCAGGCAGGCGGGTGGGGAGCCTGCATATGCGGTGGAAGAGCCAGACCGTGCCCAATATCCAGGTCCTCAAGGTCCTCCTTCTCGGCGGTGTCACCGGTCCAGAGGAGGAACAAGGCGGGGACGAGCGCGAGAGCCAACGGTGCCATCCAGTAGAGCTTGAACAGGAGCGCGAGGAAAAAGCTGCCCGTGGCAACAGCTGTCGCGAAAGGAAGGAAGGTCTGACGAGGCAACCGGACGACATGGTCTGGGCGCCCACTGGCAATATCGACGGCAAGGAGTTCCATGCGTCCGTCGCGCGGCATGCCGAGATATCCTTCGCCCGCGGCCAGTGCCGGCCCCAACCGATCGGGATCGAGCTGATCGGCGCGGCGCTCGACCGAAGGGAGCGATGCAAAGTTGTAGGATGGAGGCGGCGTCGGCATCGCCCATTCGAGGGTGCCGGCCTTCCATGGATTGCGGTGATAGCGCCTGCCGAACCGGAACAGCAGGATGAAATCCAGAGCGATCAGCGCGAAACCCATGGTCATGACAAAGCTGCCCATGGACGAAATTAAGTTCAGCGTCTCCCATCCGGATTCCGGAGGATACTCGAAGACCCGTCGAGGCATGCCGCGCAGACCCGTCAGGTGCATCATGAAGAAAGTGACGTTGAACCCGATGAAGACCATCCAGAAGGCGGCCTTGGAGAGGTGCTGGACCGGCTGCCGCCCACTGATGTGCGGAAGCCAGTAATAGGCGGCAGCAAGCATCGGGAAGACGAAGCCTCCGACCAGGACATAGTGGAGGTGAGCGACGACGAAATGCGTGTCATGTGCCTGCCAGTCGAAGGGCACCATCGCCAGCATCACGCCCGTCAGGCCGCCGATCACGAACAAGAAGAAGAAACCGAAGATGTGCAGCATCGGGATCGAAAAGCGTGGATGGCCATGGCTGATCGTCGCGAGCCAGGCAAAGATCTGGATCGCCGTCGGCACCGCCACCATGGCGCTGGCTGCGGAGAAGAACGACAGTGCCACATGGGGAATGCCGACCGTGTACATGTGGTGTACCCAGAGCCCGAAGGAGAGAAACGCCATGGGCACCAGCGCCGCGATAATGATGCGGTAGCCGGCGAGCGGCGTGCCGGCAAACACAGGCAGGATGGTTGAGATTGCCCCCGCTGCCGGCAGGAAGATGATGTAGACCTCCGGATGCCCGAACAGCCAGAACAGGTGTTGCCAGAGGAGCGGGTCTCCGCCGCGGGTCGGGTCGAAGAAAGGCAGCCCGAATGCGCGCTCAACCTCGAGCAGCACCGATCCCAAGATGAGCGGCGGGAAGCCGACAAGCATCATGGTCGCGACGACGAGCATGTACCAGGCGAGGATCGGCATCTTGTCGAGCGACATTCCCGCCGCGCGCAACTTGAGGATCGAAACGATGACCTCGATTGCCGCGGAGAGCGCGGAGATTTCGACGAAGGTGATGCCAAGCAACCAGACGTCTGAATTGATGCCGGGGGAAAAGATGTTGGAAGACAGCGGCGTATACATGAACCAACCGCTATCGGGGGCAACTCCTCCGATGAGCGCCGCGATCAGTATTGTTCCTCCGAACAGGTAGCACCAGTACCCGTAGGCAGACATGCGCGGAAAGGCGAGGTCGCGCGTTCCGAGGAGCTTGGGGAGGAGGTACATCGCGCCACCCTCGAAAAACGGGATGGCGAAGAGGAACATCATCACCGTGCCGTGCATGGTGAAGACCTGCGCATACTGCTCGGCGTCCATGAAGGCGCTTTCCGTCGAGGCGAGCTGCGTCCGGATCAGCATGGCCAGGAGGCCCCCGATCGTGAAGAATACGAGCGCTGTCAGCATGAAGCGCTTGCCCACGATGTTGTGGTTCACGGCAGCCAGTCGCGCCCATCCAGGCGGCGTTCCCCATACCTTTTCGAAGGCCTTGTGGCGGGCGATGGGGGAAGGCTGCAATCCCGTATTCTCCCTCATCGGATCTCCTCCTGCGCCAAGGCAGCCGCATAGTCCGTTTCCGCATGCGCCTGAACGAGGAAGCGCATGCCAGCGTGACCCGCGCCGCAATATTCGGCACACTGACCGCCAAAGCGGCCCGGACGATCCGCCTTGAGACGGAGATATGTCGTGTGACCAGGGACCGCATCGATCTTGCCTCCCAGGCGCGGGATCCACAGACTGTGGATCACATCGTCGCTGGTGACCGCGAGTTCGACAGTCACCCCCGCTGGAATATGGAGAACGCCTTCCGAGACCGCTGCCTCGAAGTGTTCGGGATAGCGGAAGTTCCATGCCCAGCGGGTGGCCTTCGCTTCTATCCTGATCGTGTCGCCTGTATGATCGGTGCCGCCCCGCAGGAGGTATTCACCTTGCCAGAAGGCGTAGAAAGTCAGCGCAAACAGGATGGGTAGCGGCAGGACCAGTCCACCGCCAACGATCCAGAAGCGGGGAGATAAGCGCCTTCCGAACTTCGGAACGAATACCGTCGCCAGGAAGAGCCCGACCACTAGGATGAAAAGGAGGATCGAGGCGATGAGCATCACCCACCAGAGCCGGGCGATGGATGCAGCGGAAGGCCCAGCGGGATCCAGGGCGGAGAGATCCCCGGTGCATCCCGACAGAGCGACAAAGGCGGCAAGCCCCAACGGGTACTGGAACCATGGGCGGGATCGCCGGATTATAGCCGCAAAAGGAGAGCCCGGATGGACGAGACCGCAAACACTGCCAACCCGGTGATTTCCAAGCTGGAGGAGAAGGACGTCAGCTCCGCCGTCGCGGTCGCGGGCCACCCGCTCCACGCGATGAGCGTCCATTTTCCCATCGCGCTGGTGTTCATAACCCTTGCAATCGACCTCCTGTACTGGTGGTCCGGCGATCCTTTCTGGCTTCGGGCCGGCCTCTGGTCGGCAGGTGGTGCTTTCTTTTCCGGTATGGCCGCCGGTGCGGTCGGAACGGTGGAACTGCTGTCGGTCGCCGGAATTCGCGAACGCGTCGCGAGTTGGGCGCACGCGATCGCAGCGATGATGTTGATCGCCCTGGCTGGACTCAACTGGGGCCTGCGCGTGACCGATGCCGCAGAAATCCTGCCGCATGGGCTCCTCGTCTCCATCTTGGCGGCGGTCATGACCGGTATGGCTGGCTGGCATGGTGGCAAACTGATCTTTGATCATGGCATCGGGCTCATGGTAACGGCCAAGGACTGAGCGTCCTGATGAGGCGTTGCAGTCCGCCGGGCTCCAGGATGTCCCTGTTCAGCTCTACCGTTAGGGCGGGCTTGGCAAGCACCACGAAGAGGATGATCACGACGACCGCACCTGTGACTGCCGTGGCAAGCAAAAACCTCCAGACCGGATAAACCTCCCCTTCCCGGAAAAGACGGATGATGACGAGCCCTGTTAGTACGTGAAGCATGACCAGCAGGGCGACGAAGAAGAGCTTGACCGAAAACCACCCCGCGAATGTCTGCTGGCCGAAGAGGAGCGCGATGCCGCTTCCGACGGCAAGGAACGCGGCTGGAGAAATGACCGCGACGTAGCTGAAGCGTACGATCATCTGCAATTGATAGAGTGCTCGGTCATCCCTCACATGTGCCCGCTGTACATAGAGGGCCGGGAGGCTGAGGAGGCCACCTGCCCATATCGCAATCGCCGCTATGTGCAGGAACTTCAGCGCAGCGATCATGCTTCGCACCGCGAGGAGCGCGGACAGGATCGAGCCTGCCCAGCCGTGATCACTGCCGGAGTTGCAGAGGGATGCGGGCTTGCCCGGGTGTATTCTTTCGCCTTTGCCGGAATGCACATGAGGCAGGATGTAGCGCGACGAGGAAAAGCTTCTAGGGAAGGCTCATCCTTAACCCGATGGCGTTGGATGCCAACTTCCTGATTTCCTTGACATGGCAGGATCCCGCCGCCGGTTGCATCAATGTCGTGGCGTTTCGTGGCAGGGCGAGGCTGTACGCCGCTGTACGGCCTGGCCCGGCTTCGCCAGGGCCCCCCAGTCCTGTAGGCACTCGGGCAGGAGAGCGACTTCGCTCGGCGCTTGCAGTGCGAGCGCGCAGATGGGGCCTGGAGTTTGCCCACCTTGACTGCAGTCAAGGTTGCCTCTCCAATTATATCATAACCTCTCCCTGCTCGAAGCGGCAAATACTCCGCGACCAGACAGATGCAGCTTGTTCCAGAATGGAGATGAGTGATGAAATACCGCAACGATCCTGATCCGGTGCCGTTGGAAATCGCGGTCGAGAAGGTTTGCTTCCTGATCATCAAGGCCAGGGAGTTCGACGTGAAGGAGGAGGATACGGATCCGGACACCGGCTCCAATCCGACCGACGACGGAGAAATCACCGTGCTCGAGGACACCGCGGATGATCCGGTCGAAGAGGAACTGCGCTCGCTGATCGACGACCTGTCGATCGAGGAGCAGATCGACCTCGTGGCGATTTGCTGGCTCGGGCGCGACGATGCTAACGCCGCCTGGGCCGACATAAGGGCCCAGGCTGCAGAAGCCCACAATCGCCATACGGCAAGCTACCTGCTCGGTGACCCACTGCTGGCGGATCATCTGGCCGAAGGTCTGGCAGCGCTGGGCCATTCCTGCGAGGATGTTGAGCGCCGATATCTCTGACGTTGAGAAAGCGGCAGTGGGTCCAACTCCATGCCGACCTAAGGGGGCAAAACGATGTTCTCCGATCGTAAGCAGGCCGGGCAACAGCTTGCGGCCGCCCTGCAGTCCCATACCGGCCAACCTGTCACCGTGTTTGCGCTGCCGCGTGGCGGTCTTCCGGTAGCGCTCGAAGTGGCAAAGTCTCTTGGGGCGCCGCTGGAGTTGGCGTTGGTCCGCAAGATTGGTCTCCCGTTCTACCCGGAGGTGGCCATGGGAGCCGTGATGGATGGGGACCCGCCGACAGTCATCCGCAACGAGGAGATGATCTCGCATCAGCAGATCTCCGAGCGGGACTTCCAAGCATGCCTGAAACGCGAGCTTGCGGAGATCCAGCGTCGTCGTGGCGTCTATCTCGGCGACCGGCATGGCCGCGACGTCCGCGGCAGGACGGTAGTCATCGTCGATGATGGTCTGGCGACGGGTGCGACGATGCGGGCCGCGATCAAGGGGCTTCGTGCGCGGCAACCGGACAAGATCGTGGTCGCGGTGCCCGTTTGTGCCCTCGATGTCCTGCCCGTGATGCGCCTCAAGGCCGACGATGTGGTCTGCCTCGAGGCGCCTTCGGATTTTCAAGCTGTCGGGATGTATTACCGCCATTTCCCGCAGTTGACGGATCAGGACGTGCTGGATGTCCTGAAGCAGGCCGAGAAGATTGATCCCGCACGTTGAGGGCCGGCGAGCCGACGGCTCACGCCGGCCGGGCGCAGCACAAGTTGTGCCGGGCCTCGCTCAGATCACGCCGAGAGCGTCCATGGCCTGTGTCTTTGCACCAGCGCCGCCAGGGTCATCAGAGTTTCTGCATAAGAGACTGCCGACCAACCCCAGAAGAACCCTTCGCGAATCTCTGCGGGAGAGTTTTGGCTATGGAATCGATGGATCACGTCCCTTCCTTAACTGCGCGCTCCCGCCCCGGGGAGGTGCCCAGCCATCGTGCCTGCTCCACGGATGTCTCGACCGATACGGCTTATACGCTGACTATGGACCGGAAGCGCATCGCCATTTGATGCGCATCAATGTGAGCGGAGCCCAATCGCTCTTCGATGGTGGGGCCCGGTTACGCCAGTCGTGGATCCGAACCGGAAGCATCCTGATGCCACACGTTTGCTGATAGGAGAGAATGATGACTGATGCAAACAACAAGCTGCCTGCCAAGGGGAGCGAGAAGTCGGTGCAGCAGGACAATCCCTGGTCGCCTCTTATGACCCTGCGGACTGAGATTGATCGCCTGTTCGACAGCTTCCTTCCGTCGTCCTGGCGCCCCCTCGAGCGTTCCGTTCTCGCCTCTGGCCTACCGTCGCTGAACGGATGGGCTGTTGCCCCGGCCGTGGATGTTGTCGAGAAGGAAAACACGTTCGAGATCAGTGCCGAGCTCGCCGGAATGGACGACAAGGATATCGAGGTAAAGCTGTCCAACGGCTTCCTGACCATCCGGGGCGAGAAGCAGGAAGAGAGAGAAGACAAGCAGAAGGAATATCATGTCTCGGAACGGCGCTACGGTTCGTTCCAACGGACGTTCCAGCTCCCCGAAGGCGTCGATGCTGACAAGGTCGAGGCAACCTTCAAGAAGGGTATCCTGCGGATCATCCTGCCCAAGAACGCCGAAGCCAAGAAGAACGAGAGGAAGATCAACATCAAGGCGTCCTGAGAATTCCCTTACAGGAGGCGTCGACGGGTCGCCGGCGCCCACATCCGATCAGGCCTGTGCATTAGAGGCGGAAGTGCAGCCGCGAGGCGGGACTACTCGCGAATGGCTGTCAGGATTGCGTCTGAGACCGCTTCCGTTGATCCGGAGGCGTCGAGGTGCAGCCAGCCGATGTGATCCTGCCCTCGCTCCAATTGCTGGGCAAGCACACTTGTATCCGCATCCGAGGGTCCCCCCCGACGGTGCCTCACCCGCTCCCATAGCACTGCCGGATCGGCCTCCAGCCAAACCCCGAAGAAGGGGACGTCGGCATCTCTGGCGACATCTTCGATTGCCTTCCTATCGCCAGAGCGCTGGAACACGGCATCAACCACAACGGAGCCGCCTCGCTCTAGGATGAAAGTGGCGCGCCGTTGGAGCTCGCGATACACTTGCCTCGAGACCTCCGGCTGATAGGCCGAGGCTGGCAACCGGCTTTCGGCGGCCACACCATGCATGCTCTTGCGTATCCGATCGCTTTCGATGATCCTCGCTCCGGGCGCACGCCCAATATCGCAGGCAAGGAACTCTGCGACCGTTGTCTTGCCGGAGCCGCTCAGTCCGGCGATCGCGACGAGGCTTGCACCGGACGTCTGCAGCAGGTCGAGCGCCAGGACGTAGTATGATCTCGCCTCGGTCGAAAGTACTGCAGCCCGGTCCGCCGCGGCCTCGCAGGCTTGTGTTGCCGTCACGTGAGCTCGAACCGCGGCGCGCGTCGCCATGAAGAACGGCAGGAGTCCGAAGCCGTCATCATCCTGCACTTCGTCAAGGTATCGGTTGAGAACAAGATTGGCCAACCTCCGGAGGCCGCGGTGCCAGAGATCCATCAGCAGAAAGGCGAGGTCATAGAGAACGTCCGAGATGGCGATCTGGGGATTGAACTCTATGCAGTCGAAAAGGTGGGGCGCGCCTTCGAACATGCAGATGTTGCGAAGATGAAGGTCGCCGTGGCAGTGTCGGATTCGACCTGCCTCTGCTCTGCGGTCAAGAAGCGCCGTGTGTTCATGCAGTCGCGACCTGAAGAGTTTCGATATCGCCTGGACTTCATCTTCCGAGAAGACGCTGCTCGTGCGGAATCCGGCTTCATTGATGGCGAGAACTGGCGCGATGTTTTCTGAGCCTGTGCCGCTGGAAATGACCGGCGCGGCGTGATGAAAGTGTGCGATCGACCTGGCGGTCTCAGTCATCAATTCGGGCGTCAGCCTGCCGTCAAGCGCCATGCGGTCGAAAAGCGACTCCTGTGTGAACCGCACCATCTCCACGACGGTATCCACATGTCTTCCGGCGCCATCGAATGCGAGCTCGCCGGTATCCTCCCGGGTAATCCTGCGTATGCCGAGGTAAAGCGTCGGGGCCGTCAGCCTGTTGAGGACCACCTCTTCCTGGCAGGCATGATGGCGGAGCGCTACCGTGGAGAAGTCCACATACGGAAGCCGCACGGCCCGCTTCAGCTTGTAGGCACGATCGCCGGCAAGAAAGACTTCCGAGATGTGCGTGCCTATCACCTCGACGGGCCCCGCGACTCCATAGCTCTCATGGGCGCTCAGAAAGGACACGACGCTGGTCTGGTCCTCGACTATCACTGGAGCAATTCCCTCCGCTCTGACTTCCCTCGATCTAGTGCGCCATGAACACCGGCAAACTTGGCCCCTGCAGAACCGACGCCGTCACGCCCCCGAATATCCACTGGCGCATTCGCGAATGTCCGTAGGCCCCCATGACCATCAGGTCCGCCTGGATTTCTGAAGCGTGCTGCTGCAGCAACGTCTCCACGGGGCGCCCATCGCTGGCCAGCTGATCGACCACGACCTTCACCCCATGACGGGCAAGATAGGCGGCGGCATCTGCGCCGGGCTCCTCACCATCGCGGGCCTCCGGATCGACGATGACGAGGTTGACCTGATCTGCATCGACGAGCAGCTTCATGGCCGCTGTCGCCGCATGCGCAGCCCCGGGCTTGGAGTCCCATGCAAGGAGAACACGCTTCGGCTTCAACGTGACGGTGCCCTTATCAGACGCCAGCAACAGCGGTCGACCTGCGTGAAAGATGACAGCGTCGACCACTACACGCCTGAGGTCGGCAAGGCCGGATACGCCCCTTCCAATGACCGCAAGGTCGCTGTGGAGGGCCTTCTGGAACAACATGTCATCGAGCGGGGCTTTTTCAGCGAACGCGATCGCCACCTCGGAGGTCAGTCCGCTCGACTGGCACTGCTGAACGGCACGACTTCTCACAGCCTCCAACTGTCGGGATGCTTCATCGCGGCGTTCAATCCAGCCGATCCCGACGGGATAGTCGCCGACCGTCGGCGGTTCGGCGATGCCCGCCGCAAACACCACGAGGTGCGCCCCCACCTCCGTCGCCACCTGGATGGCAGCGGAAAGATCCTCGCTGGCTTGTTCGCTTCCGAGGATGGACAAGATCGTCATTGTGGCCATGAGGTGCTCTCCTTCGATGCCGGCAAATTAGGGTGATGCTGGACCTGCGGCCATGATCCTCGTCAATTTCAGGACCTCTGATTGCAGTTATGGGGAGAGCCCTTGGGTGATTGGGCCCGACTGTGCCGTGCCGGTTTGCTCCAGGCGCTCCAGTGCCAGCCGAATGTTGCGGTCCGTCTTGTCGATCCAGGGGCCGGCATCCTTCGCGCTCCCGTCCAGCAGGTGGGACAATGCCATGCGAGCCCGCATGGCCGCTCTGAAGGCGCCGTAGAACGCAAACAACTGAGGGGATGCCGGGCCTTCCAAGCGCGCGGTTAGCTGTCGGAACATGGTGGCCGCAATGTTGCTCGCGCCCAGGAATCTGCACTCCATGCCCAGGAATGCGATCTCGTCGAATGGATCGAGCATGCGCAGGGTCGGGTCGAATTCCAGGCAGTCGAAGATAACAAGGGGTTCGGTGAAACAGACATGCTCCGGCCGAAGGTCTCCATGGCCTTCGACAAACCGTCCCTCGACGATGCGCTCGATGATTGCCGGGCGGAATACGGCCAGCTGCGTGTCGAGGCGGTCCAATGCATGCCTGGCGGCGGAACGATCGAAGCCGTGATCTGCATGCTCCAAAACCTGCCGATTGAGATCCTGCTGGTGTTCAAGGGCCCGGAAATGCTGATCTTCATCAAGATGGGGGGAAGGTGCCGAGCGATAGAATTCAGTCAGCCGGTCGGCCAGACGCTGGATATGCCGTCGCGTCAGCCTCTTTTCACGGAGCATCACATCCATAAGACACTCCTCGGGAAGACGCCGCATCTCCACCAGCCAATCGATGACCTCGCCACGACCTCCAAATCCGAGTTGTCCGTCGTCCAGCCGTCGAAGCGGGATCACGCGTTTGTAGACATCCGGCGCAAGACGCCTGTTCAGCCGGACCTCCTCGCGGCAGTTGTTCTCCCGCGCTCGAACGCTGGTGAAGTCCACGAACGGCATGCGCACGGGCTTCTTGAACTTCAGCACCCGCTGATCGCATATCAGTACAAACGACATATGTGTTTCGCGAATGGTCACGCTGCTGCCGGCGGGCGCCGACGAGACGAGGTATGTCGAAAGAAAATCCAGTTCCTCGCGAATGCGGTTCATGGGTAGATTGGGCCTCCAGGGCAGCAGTCTTAGAGACAAGATCATGCGTCGCCGTGCGTCAATCGCCAATCGATCATCGTTTGATGCCGATCATGGCGGAGGACTTTGGCAACTGTTGAAGTGACGCCACGAAACGCGGAGCGAAACCATGCAGGATCAGAATTTCCCTCGATCTCCTCTGCTTTTTTCCCTCGGGGCCGATCGGATCGTCGGCGAGCAGGTGGCACGAGCTCTCGCTCTTCCGCTCAGCCCCGTCGAGGAGCGCCGATTCGAGGATGGCGAACAGAAAGTAAGGCCGCTTGTCAGCGTTCGCGGCCGCGATGCCTATGTCTTCTCCAGCCTGCATGGCGACAGCCAGGACACGGCCAATGACAAGCTGTGCCGGCTGCTGTTCTTCATAGGATGCCTGAAAACCAATGGCGCAAGGCGCGTGACGGCTGTGTCGCCCTATCTCTGCTACATGCGCAAAGACCGCCAGACCAAGGCGCAGGATCCAATCACAGGGCTCTACGTCGCACAACTGCTGGAGGCGGTGGGAACGGACCAGGTAATGACGCTCGAAGCCCACAATCTCTCTGCGTTCCAGAACGCCTTTCGCCGCCCGACCCTGCATCTCACCGCACATGGCCAATTCGTCGAGCGGATGATCGAGATTGCTGGCGACGCGGTATTCTGCGTCGTATCCCCTGATCTGGGCGGAGCGAAGCGGGCGGAGGCATTCAGGGAGCTCCTGGAGGCGAAATTGGGCCGTCCCGTCAACAAGGCGTTTCTTGAAAAGCAGAGAAGCAGCGGGCTGGTTACCGGGGACCTGTTCGCCGGCGATGTTGCAGGACGGGTCGCGATCATTATCGACGACCTCATCAGTTCCGGAACCACGATGGCCAGGGCGGCGGAAACATGCCGGAAGAACGGCGCAGAGCGTATCTATCTCTGTGCCACCCACGCGCTGTTTTCTCCGGGCGCTCGAGCGACACTGGCCTCTACGGCGATCGATGGGATCATCGTCACGGACAGCGTCGCTCTCGAAGAGGAGTGGGCAGGAGCGAAATCGCTCACCGTCCTGCCTATCGCCGGACTCCTTGCTGCTGCCATCTCCAGCGATGCGAACACGACGCATCGCTGACCTCGGCCAACGCGCTTTCGGGTGGCCGTCAACCGAGGCGCTTCTCTATATCGGCAACCGAGAGGTTCACGAGATCCTTTGCGATCTCTGCGACGACGAGCTCCTGCACGGAGGCAGGCACAGCCTTTCGAAGCTCGGCCAGCGCGCGCGGTGCCGCGACGAGAACGACGGCCGGAACCGCCTGCTGGCTGCAGACCTCGCCCAGTGCCTCAGCCACACGCTGGATGAAACGCTGCTCTTCGGCATCATGCATGTCGGCCTGTCCCATGCTACTGCGGTGGCTGCCCATCGCGGCGCGTCCGGGTCGATCCGTTCCCTGCTCACGGGTCGCCGGATTCGGCTCGGCTTCGACCACCTGCTCGACCGTCAGCTTGAGAGACTGCGGGATACCATCGTTCCTGAACACGATGGCCTTCCGGCCGTCTGCAACAAGCACCCTGGCATTCTTTCGTATCGCAACGTCTGGCATCTTCGTTGGCTCCGTTTGGTGTCCGGCACGATCCTATCGTGGCCGGCGCGCAGTCCTTTGATCGACGTCAAGATTGTTCCGAGCAGTTGAGGCATTCTTAGCTCACTAAGCCTGCCACAGCATTGGAGCGTCATCATGGTGCATAAACAGGTTCTGTTTAGAGCAGAGGCCCGCGGCAAGGTACTTCACGGGGCGAGTCAGCTGGCGGACGCGGTCCGCATCACCCTGGGCCCTCGATCAAAATCCGTTCTGATCGAGCGGAAATGGGGAACGCCGATCGTCTGCAATGATGGGGTCACAATCGCCAAGGAGTTCGATCTCAAGGATCCGGAGGAAAACCTGGGCGCTCGCATGCTGCGGGCCGCCGCGGAGAAAACCGGCGAAGTGGTCGGCGACGGCACCAGCACCTCCACCGTGCTGGCCCACGCGATCCTGGCCGACGGCCACCGCAATGTCATTGCGGGCGCCAGTGCCATCGACATCAAGCGAGGTCTCGACCGTGCGCTCGCCCGCACGATCACTACTCTAAAGGCGCTGTCCAGACCCGTCACGACAGACAAGGAGAAGCAGCAGGTCGCCGCAATCTCGGCCCACAATGACGAGGTAATCGGCCAACTCGTTGCGGATGCCATGTCCAAAGTCGGGGAGGAAGGTGTCATTACCGTCGAGGAATCGAAGACGATGGAAACCCATCTCGACGTCGTCGAGGGTATGCAGTTCGACCGCGGCTACATCTCGCCCTACTTCGTCACCGATGGCGAAAAGATGGAAGCTGTTCTGGAGGACGTCCGTATTCTTGTCTTTGATCGCAAGATCAGCGCCCTGACCGACCTCGTCCACCTCCTGGAGGAGATTGCCAAGTCGGGGCGCCCCTTGCTCATCATCGCAGAGGACATTGAAGGCGAAGTTCTGGCAACCCTGATCGTCAACCAGATTCGTGGCACGTTTCGGAACTGCGCCGTTAAGGCGCCGGGATTTGGAGATCGCCGCAAGGCGATGCTGGAGGATATCGCAGTCCTCACCGGCGGCCAGGTCATCTCAGAGGAACTGGGTTTCAAGCTCGAGAACGTGACACTTTCTCAGCTGGGCTCTGCAGCGCGAGTCGTCGTCGACAAGGACAGTACAACCATCATCAGCGGTGGTGGGGACAAGCAGAAGATTGGGGCGCGGGCGGAGCAGATCCGCCGGGAGATCGCCAAGACGACAAGCGATTATGACCGTGAGAAACTGCAGGAGCGGCTTGCAAAGCTCGCCGGAGGTGTTGCGGTCATCCGGGTCGGGGCGCCCGCCGAAGCCGAGATGAAGGCCAAGAAGGACGCGCTTGACGATGCAATCAATGCGACCAAGGCCGCTGTAAAGGAGGGTATTGTTCCCGGTGCGGGTTTGGCGCTGCTGCGATGCATTCGGGCGGTTGAGGAAGAGGAGGGGGCGTGTGAGGGCGATGAGCGTACCGGCGTCCAGATCCTCAAGCGTGCGCTTGAGGCGCCAGCGCGACAGATTGCAGAGAATTCCGCCGTTGACGGTGGGGTTGTCGTGGCGAGGATGATGGAGAGCGAGGGCAATCTCGGTTTCGACGCAGCCCGTAACCGCTACGTCGATCTCATGGAGGAGGGAATTGTCGATCCGACGAAGGTGGTGCGCGTGGCGCTGGAAAATGCCGTCTCCGTTGCGAGCGTCCTGCTGCTCACCGAAGCGACGATGACGGAGATACCGGAACCGCAGGCGCAACAAACTGCAGCGTCGATGCCGATGTAGGATGCGAGACCGTGCCATAAGCTCGCGTCACGCACTCTCGATGCAAATCGGGACTGCGGGTGGATAGCCCCCGGCGGCCACCTTCCTACGCCTTGCAGAACTTGGTGTAGAGGATGGCCATGATGTCGACCACCGCGGGGTCTGCGATGAAATAGTGGAGGGTCCGATGCTCGCGGCGAAAATCGACGATCCCTTCCTTCTTCAGCTTTGCCAGATGTTGGGAAACCGAGGTCTGGGCGATGCCGGTAGCCTCGATGATTGCGGTCACGCTGCGTTCGCCCTGCGCCAGCTCACAGAGAATACGCAGACGATGGACATTGGCGAGGCCGCTCATAAAATCGGCGGCGATGTCGGCCTTTTCAGCGATCGCTTCGGCAGCATCCATTGCTTGATCCAAGATATTGCATATTTGTAATATCATAAATATATGTAATGTTGAGATCCGTTCAACATGCGGATCGACTGGATAAGAGACGGTCCCGCTTGAGATACCTCACGGTGGGAAACAAGGGCCTGAGGAATGGGGTCCCGTCAAGTGGGCCGCATTCGGCGGGCCATCCCGGAGCCGATGGGCTGCGCGACGGTGGTTCTGGCTAAACACGTAGAAGGAAAATGATGATGACTCTCGATCGCTCTGTTCTCGCCTTCGCAGGCTTCATGGTGCTTCTGTCGGTGGTGCTGACGGTATGGGTGTCTCCCTACTTCGTCTGGCTGACGGTCTTTGTCGGTGCCAATATGCTGCAATCAGCCTTCACCGGCTTTTGCCCCGCGGCCATCTTCTTCCGTAAGCTTGGTATCCGTCCGGGCACCGCCTTCTGAGGATTGAACCCATGCGCCTTCTTTTGCTTGTCGCAACTCTTCTGTTTGCCGGTGGCGCTGCTGCCGAGACCATGAAGCTCGAGCCGGTAACGGTGACGGAGTGGAAGTCGGTCTACGGCACCATCCAGGCAAGAACGACGGTGCCGGCGCGAGCCAGGATCGGCGGTTCGGTGGTCGCCATCATGGTCACGGAAGGCGATACGGTGACGGCAGGCGAAAAGATAGCCGAGGTGAAGGACGAAAAGCTCGCCTTCCAGATTGCCGCATTGGACGCCCAGATTGCGGCGCTGGAGTCGCGACTGGCGACGGCACAAACGGATGTCAATCGAGCCGAAGCGCTGATCGGCCGGGGAGCCGTGACGCAGCAGCGCCTCGATGAGCTGCGCTCACAGGCCAGCGTCCTGCAGAACCAGATTACGGCCACCGAAGCCGAGCGTTCGGTCGTCTTGCAGCAGCAGTCGGAGGGTGATGTCAACGCGCCTGCCGATGGCAGGGTGCTGACCGTCCCCTTGACCGAAGGTACGGTGGTGATGCCAGGGGAGCCGCTCGCGACGATCGGTAGTGGTGGGCTGTTCCTGCGGCTTTCGATTCCCGAACGGCATGCAGGTCTCGTTCGGCAGGGCGACGAGCTCCGCATCACGCTCGACGGGCGGCAGATGGAAGGCCGCCTGGCGAAGATCTATCCGCAGATCGAGAATGGTCGCGTGACGGCGGATGTGGAGGTCGATGGCCTTCAGACGTCATTCGTCAATGCACGGGTCCTCGTTCAACTGCCCGTGGGGACACGCCAGTCGCTGCTCGTACCCAGCGATGCGGTGACGACCCGCGCAGGAGTGGAGTTCGTAACACTCAGGGATGGCGACCGAACGGTCGAGCGAGTCGTCTTGTCCGGCCAGGTGATCAATCAGCCTGATGGCGTCTTTACGGAGATACTGACGGGACTTGCTGTCGGCGATGAGGTTGTACTGCCGTGACACCGGAAAATGATCGACTGGGAATTGCCGGTCTTCTGACCCGCTCCTTCATCCGCTCGCCGCTGACGCCCCTGTTCCTGCTGGCATCGCTCGCCTTCGGCATGATCGCGCTGGTAACCCTTCCACGCGAGGAGGAGCCCCAGATCTCAGTCCCCATGGTCGACATCCATGTTCGTGCCGACGGATTGAGAGCGGAAGACGCGGTCAAGCTGATCGCAGAGCCCTTGGAAACGATCATCAAGGGTATCGATGCGGTCGAGCACGTCTATTCGCAGACCCAGGACGACCAGGTCCTGGTCACGGCGCGCTTCTTTGTCGGTACCTCGCCTGATACCGCCGTACTTCGCGTTCACGACAAGGTCCAGGCGAACATGGACCGCATTCCTATAGGGATTGCGCCACCCCTGATCGTCGGGCGCGGCATAGACGATGTCGCCATTCTCGCATTTACTCTTTCGCCGACAATCGAGGCTGCGGAACGCATCACTGCGAACGACCTGACGCGGATTGCCCGTGAAGTGCGTACGGAGCTTTCGAAGGTCGAGGATGTCGGTCTGACCTACCTCGTGGGTGAGGCCCATGAGGTGATCCGCATAGCGCCGGAGACGGAGAAGCTTGCCCTCTACGGCGTGACGCTGCAACAGCTTGCGCAGAAGGTGAACGGGGCCAATCAGTCCTTCCCGGCGGGCACCGTGCGGGATCGGGAGCAGCAGATCAGCCTGGTCGCCGGCGAAACGCTCGCGACACCGGCGCAGATCGGCAACCTTCTGGTCACCACGCGTGACGATCGTCCCATCTACCTGCGCGACCTCGCGGAGATCAGCCTGGCTTCCGATTCAGCTGAAAACCTGACTGCACGCCTCGTGCGCAGTGGTGATGGCTTACAGCGGCTACCCGCCGTGACGATCGCCATCGCCAAGAGGGCAGGCGCCAATGCAGTCGATGTGGCCCATGCGCTGACGGCGCGAATTGAGGCCCTGAAGGGCTCTCTGATTCCCGGCGACATGAATGTCGATATCAGCCGTGACTATGGGGAGACTGCTAACGAGAAGGCCAACGAGCTCCTGCTTCATCTGGGGCTGGCCACTATATCGATCATCATCCTCGTCGGACTGGCGATCGGTTGGCGCGAAGCGGCAGTGGTTGCGATCGTCATTCCCGTGACCATTCTCCTCACCCTGTTTGCCTCCCAACTCATGGGTTACACGCTCAATCGTGTTTCCCTGTTCGCGCTGATTTTCTCGATCGGCATCCTCGTCGATGATGCCATCGTGGTGATCGAGAACATTTCTCGCCACTGGGCGATGGGTGACGGCCGCACCCGGTATCAGGCGGCCATCGAAGCAGTCGCCGAAGTCGGCAATCCGACCATCGTCGCTACGCTTACCGTGGTTGCGGCGCTCCTGCCCATGCTGTTCGTTTCCGGCATGATGGGCCCGTATATGAGCCCGATCCCGGCAAACGCATCTGCCGCGATGATCTTCTCCTTCTTCGTCGCGGTGATCGTGACCCCGTGGCTCATGCTGAAGTTTGCCGGCCGCGCGGCCCCGCATCATGGTGATGCGCATGCGCAGGGCGGGGTCGTGGGCCGAGCCTATGTCGCCATGGCGCGACCGATACTTCAATCAAAAGGCAGAAGCTGGCTTTTCCTGCTTGTCGTGGGTGTCCTGACGCTGGGCTCGCTCTCGCTGTTCTACACCCAGCATGTCACGGTCAAGCTCCTGCCGTTCGACAACAAGTCCGAGCTTGCGGTCATCGTTGACCTGCCTGAGGGTTCTTCGGTGGAGGCCACCGATGGCGTGGTACAGGCGATGGCGCGCACGGCGATGGAGTTCGAGGAAGTCCGTGCCGCCGATACCTACGCCGGGTCGGCTGCGCCCTTCAATTTCAACGGGCTTGTGCGGCACTATTATCTGCGTGGTGCAAGCCACCAGGGAGAGGTGGCGCTGACGCTTCTCGGTAAAGGTGATCGCTCGCGAACCAGTCACGACCTCGCTCTTGCGATTCGTCAACGACTGGCTGACTTGCCAACGCCACCCGGCACGAGCATCAAGGTTGTGGAACCCCCGCCTGGTCCACCGGTCATGTCCACCCTGCTGGCCGAGATCTATGGACCGGACGCCGAGACGAGGCGGCAGACCTCGATGAAAGTCGAGGAAGCCTTCCGCATGGTGCCCTTCATCGTCGACGTCGACAATTCCTTCGGGGAGCCGGCGAGGCGGCTGAGGGCCACCATATCCACGGACGATGCGGAGTTCTTCCATGTCGAGGAGGGGGACGTCCTGGATACGCTCTCGATTCTCAACAGCGGCAAGACGATCGGCTACTCGCATCGCGGCGGTGGCCGGCCGCCGATCCCGATCCGGCTCGAACTGCCGAAAAACAGGAGGGCGATGGACGAGCGTTTCCTGACGACGCCGATTCCTGCGAATGCCCTGCCGGGTGGACGCGGCGTAGTCGAACTCGGCGATGTCATCCGCGTTGCCGAAGAACCGGCTTCCTATCCGATCTTCCGGCGCAACGGTCGTGCGGCCGAGATGGTGACGGCTGAGCTGGCGGGTGACTTCGAGGCGCCGCTCTACGGCATGATCGCTGTGCAACGGGCGTTGGATTCGCAGGACTGGAGCGGTCTGCAGAAGCCGGATATTTCCCTCCACGGCCAGCCACTGGACGAGACGCAGCCTACCCTGCTTTGGGATGGCGAATGGGAAGTCACCTGGGTGACTTTCCGTGACATGGGAGCGGCCTTCGGCGTCGCCCTGTTGGGGATCTACATCCTCGTCGTCGCGCAGTTCGGCTCGTTCAAACTGCCACTGGTGATCCTAACGCCGATCCCGCTCACCTTCATTGGTATCCTGCTCGGCCACTGGATCTTCGGAGCGCCGTTTTCGGCCACTTCGATGATCGGGTTCATTGCGCTTGCAGGCATCATCGTCCGCAACTCCATCCTGCTTGTCGATTTCATCCGCCATAGCGGATCGGACAGGTCGTTGACGGAGATATTGATCGAAGCCGGCGCCGTACGGTCCAAGCCGATCCTGCTGACGGCGCTGGCTGCGATGATCGGTGCCGCGGTGATACTGACCGATCCGATCTTCCAGGGGCTGGCGATCTCGCTGCTCTTCGGATTGGCTTCATCGACGCTGCTGACGGTCCTGGTGATCCCGGCCATCTATCGCGTGCTCCGCACGTAAGGGCGGGACGTAGCGCAGAGGCAGTTCGGGTTGGCTACCGCCGAGGGCGGCAGGATTGTCAGGCGGTGATGCGTTCGGCCTGCCGGATCGGTGGGACCTCGATCACTCGGTTCGACGCTGCCGCTTCCTGGGCCGTCTGGCCCATAAAGGCGGCCCAGAGCCCATCGTCGAGCGTCACCTCGACGGGTGCTTGGCCTGCAACGGCCCTCTGGAAGCGCTGGTGCTGATAGAAAGTGGAGCCGTTGTGGTCTCCGGCCTCCAGAAGCAGCGGATCGACCGGGATTTCCAGCTTCCTCGGACCTTTCGGATCGCGCGGCGAGATGATTACCTGGGCGATTGGAGGAGCGCCAAGGTGTTGTGGCCAGAACCTGCCAGGCCCGGGCACCTTGCACTCGATCTTCCCGCGCGGTCCGATCGCCGAGATTTCTTCCTGATAGCGCGCTCCTTCGGCAAACATGCAGAGCTCGAGCATTGCGCGGGCACCGGAATCGAAGTCGACAAGGACGTAGGCGTGGTCCCACACATCGGACCTGCGCCCGTCATGGAGCTCGTCCAGGTGATTGACAGCCTGTCCGCCGGATGCCGTGATCCGGATCGGATCCGATTTCAGGATATGACGCATAAGATCGAAGAAGTGGCAGCATTTCTCCACCAAAGTCCCGCCTGTCTGATCGTTGAAGCGGTTCCAGTTGCCGACCTTCTGCAGGAACGGGAAGCGATGCTCGCGAATGGTCAGCATCCGGATTCCGCCGGTCGCCTCCTCCGCTTCGCTGATCAAGCGGGCCACCGGAGGCATGTAACGGTACTCCATCGCGACCCAGATCGGCGCGGGGTAGCGGCTGCGCAGCGCCTCCAGCCTCGGCAGTTCGTCCATACTCGTGAACAGAGGTTTCTCCACGAGGACGGGAAGCGGGCGGATGGAGGCCACCTCTTCCAACTGGTCCAGGTGTACGTGGTTCGGGCTGGCGATCAGAAGGCAGTTGATGGCGTTGATCTGCAGCAGTTCGGGAATGGAGGCCACAAATACCGCTTGAGGAGCGATCGCCGCTGCCCGCTGACGCATCGTGGCATCCGGCTCGAAGATCGCGATTACGTCGGCGTCAGGAAGGAGCGCAATATTGCGCAGATGTTCCTGTCCCATCATCCCGCAGCCGATAACGCCGTACAGCAGTTTCATGTTGAGCTTTCCTATTTAAGCCGTGAGACATAGCGAGCCACTTCGTGATCGAGCCAGGTGCGGGATATCTCCGCGCGGCGGCGCTCCTGGTCTTCGCTGATTCTGAGGACATGGACGGCGGCGGCGCCAGGGAGAGGCCGGAATGCCTTCGGCGCCCAGTCCGGCACGACATCTAGCCCGATGCGATCCTCGGCGCGGACGATCCAGAGGCCGATCCTCGTCCGGTAATAGAGGTAGAGGGACTCAGACAGGTCTTCCCGTTCGATCCGGTCCACATAGGATCCGTCTAGCCAGATCTCCTCGATAGCGGCCGGCTTCCCGGACAGGCGGCGAAGCCGGTGTATTCGATGAGCATCGGCGCTGGTTCCGAATTGCGGCAGGCCGTCTGGCTTGCGTATGCGTGCGACATCAAGGACTTCGGCAGTCGGCAGTCCACCCCCATCAAGGAGTTCGAGCCTGAACATGGCGTAGACACTCTTCGGATCACTCACCGCGCGAATGTAGTTGCCCGAGCCCTGGACGCGTTCAAGCATCCCGTGCGCTTGGAGCTCCGAGAGTGCCTTCCGCAAGGTGCCGACAGCGATCCCGAGGTTTTCCGCCATCTCACGCTCCGGCGGCAGCTTTTCGCCATCGATCAGGCGGCCGGCCGCGATATCGCGGATAAGAAGCTCCGTGATCTGAAGGTAGATCGGAAGGCTGCCTGCCGTTTGCTGCATTGTACCCGACTGACTCAGTTGTAGAAATTGATACACTATTGATTTACATCAAGTCCAGTGTTACGCAAGGACAAAATCGTCGGGAGGAATTCGATGACTGTGGTGCTGCCAGTACGCTCTGCCGATCTTGATGGGTCCGAAATATCCTGGTTCGCCGCTCTCTGCTCCGACGATTACGAATATCTCGGGGTTCCGGACGGGCGCCTAAGGTCCAGCTGGGAACACTGTTCCGGGATCGTGCAGCAGGCAGAGGAGCTGGGCTTTCGCAACATCCTGTGCCCCTCCTCTTATCAGGTGGGCCAAGATACCTTGAGTTTCGTCGCGGGCTGCGCACCAATTACGAGCCGCATCAACATGCTCGCCGCCATAAGGTGCGGAGAAATGCAGCCGATCATGCTGGCGCGGACCATCGCAACGCTCGATCATATGCTGAAGGGACGCTTGACGCTCAATGTCATCAGTTCCGATTTCCCGGGCGAAGTGGCCGAGAGCAGCTATCGCTACAAGCGCAGCCACGAGGTTGTGCAGATCCTGAGACAGGCCTGGACGCGCGACAGGATCGATCACGAAGGAGAGGTCTACCAGTTCAGGAACGTAACAACGGACCCGGCCAGGCCCTACCAGCAGAACGGTGGGCCGCTCCTCTATTTCGGCGGGTATTCACCCGATGCGCTCGAACTGTGCGGCGCTCAATGTGACGTCTATCTCATGTGGCCGGAGCCCAAGGACCAACTGGCGGAACGCATGCGCGCCGTCCATGCCCGCGCCGAAGCTCATGGCCGGGTGCTAGACTACGGATTGCGCGTGCATGTGATCGTGCGCGATACGGAGCAGGAAGCGAGAGACTATGCCGAGCACCTCGTGTCGAAGCTGGACGACGAATACGGAAAGCTGATCCGTTCGCGCGCCCATGACAGCATCTCTCTCGGTGTCGCCCATCAGGCGCGGGCGCGAGAACTTGCAGACCAGTTTGGCTACGTCGAGCCGCATCTGTGGACAGGGATAGGGCGTGCCCGCTCCGGCTGCGGCGCTGCACTCGTCGGTTCCGCCGACCAGGTCCTGTCGGAGATCGAGGCCTATCGCAAGATGGGGATCCGCGCGTTCATCTTCTCGGGTTACCCTCATATGGACGAAGCGCGACACTTCGGCTCCAAGGTGCTCCCCCATCTGAAGACATGCTCTCTGCCCCATGCCTATGGCAGGGTGCCGAGCCAGACGCCGGCGACGCCGCTAGGGACAGGAGAACGCGTCTGATGGAACGCATAACGCTTTCTCCGGAGCTGGAGGTCAGCCGGATCGTCTACGGGATGTGGCGCCTGGGAGATGATCCTGAGACGTCACCCGCTCATGTCATAGCCAAAGTCGAAGCCTGTCTCGAACAGGGGATCACGACCATGGATCAGGCGGATATCTACGGCGGCTATCAAGCCGAGGCTATTCTCGGCGCTGCGCTGAAAACGGCGCCAGGTCTGCGCGACAGAATCGAGATTGTCAGCAAGTGCGGGATAATAGGTCCATTCGGACGTCATGCGGCGGCTCGGGTGAAGCATTACGATACCAGCGCAGATCACATCAACGCTTCCGTCGAAGCCTCTCTTCGTGATCTGGCAACGGACTACCTCGACCTGTTCCTCATCCACCGGCCCGATCCTCTTCTCGATCCCGACGAGACGGGTGCGGCACTCGATGCGCTCGTGCAATCGGGTAAGGTCCGAGCCGTGGGCGTGTCGAACTTCCGGCCATGGGATTTCTCGCTTCTGCAATCGTCCATGGAATCGACGCTGATTACCAATCAGATCGAGATGAGTCTCCTGGCCGCTGAAGCCTTCACCAATGGCGATCTTGCCTTCCTCTACGAGCGAATGATTCCGGTCATGGCGTGGTCACCGCTCGGCGGGGGCGCGTTGCTGGCTGGTAGAAGTCCTGAGCTTCTGGCCGCATTGCAGCGGATCGGTTCGGAGCAGGAGGTCGAGCCGGGAGCGGTCGCGGTAGCCTGGCTTCTGCGCCATCCTGCAAAGATCCTCCCGATTTTGGGAACGAACAATCCACAGCGTATCGGAAGCCTCGCGGAGGCAAGCAGGGTGGTGCTGGATCGGCAGACATGGTTCGAACTTTACAGTCTGGCACTTGGCCGGGAGGTGCCGTGATGGGCGCGATCGCATCCCCCTGCAGTCCCGAAAGGCTGTTCGTACCGGAACGCGGCAACGAGCGCGCCTACCGGGACGCACTCGGCAGTTTCACTACAGGCATCACCGTGGTTACCGCCATGACTGACCAAGGGCCCATTGGCATGACCGTGAACAGCTTCACATCGGTGTCGCTTGAGCCCCCGCTGGTGTTGTGGTCGCCCGCGAAGAGTTCCTCGAAGCATGGTTCCTTCCAGCAGGCGGTTCATTTCGCCATTCATGTCCTCGGTGCCGAGCAGGATCACCTGTGCCAGGCTTTCTCGCGTGGCGGGACGGGTTTTGCGGGCCTCTCATGGACTACGAGCAAAGAAGGCGTTCCAACCCTGTGTGATACCCTCGCACGGTTCGAATGTCGGCGTTCCGCCACGCATGATGCAGGAGACCATAGCCTTATTGTCGGGCGCGTGCTGCGAGTGGCCTTGCGGGATGGCGAGCCGCTTTGCTACTCCCGCGGCATGCTTGGTCGTTTCGCAGGAAGGAACTGAGGTTGGTCCCGTTCGTGGCTGGCGTCCATGACGCCTGGCGCAGGTATTTCCGTGGCGTCGCGGTTTCCATTCTGGTCGCGCTTGCCGCTGCCTTTCTCTCCGAGCATTACGATGCGCCGGCGATGCTGCTGGCGATCCTGATTGGCCTCGCCCTTCACTTCCTGTCGGACGATCCCCGGACTACTGCGGGGCTGGATTTTGCCTCGCGCAACCTTCTGCGGGCGGGGGTGGCGCTGCTTGGGCTTCGCATCAGCGCCGCGCTGATCGGTGATCTGGGATTCGGCCTCATTCTGCTCGTGATAGCCGCGGTGGCAGCAACGGTTGCCTTCGGCCTGCTTTCGTCCCGTCTCTTCGGTCAGGATGCGCGCTTCGGGACCTTGACGGGAGGTGCCGTTGCGATATGCGGTGCGTCGGCGGCGATGGCCATTGCAGCCGTGCTTGGGCGGTCGCGCTCCGAAGAAGCGGAGCGGGAGATGGCATTCGTGGTGATCGGCGTCACAATGCTGTCGACGATCGCCATGATCCTGTATCCGATCCTTGCAGACTTGCTCGGCCTCTCCGATCTCGCCACGGGCATATTCCTGGGAGCGACCATCCACGACGTCGCTCAGGTTGCAGGCGCCGGATTCTCCGTCAGTCCCGCGGCCGGCGAGACTGCCGTCTTCGTGAAGCTCATCCGTGTCAGCATGCTTGCGCCCGTGGTGTTGCTTACGGCGCTCGCATTCAGTGGCAGCCGCGCAACCGGACCGTCGTCGCCCGTTCTTTTCCCGGGCTTTCTCGCCGTCTTCATCGTCCTGGCCGGGATCAACTCCTTGATCGGGTTCCCTCCGGTCGTGGGCCAACTGGCGGGTGTGCTTTCGCAATGGCTGCTGCTGACGGCGATCGCCGCTGTCGGTGTCAAGACCTCGCTGGCCTCCATCTTCCGCGTAGGCAGGCGTGCGATCGGCTTGCTTGTCGCGGAAACGCTTTTCCTTGCGGGGTTGGCCCTGTCGGCATTGATGCTGCTGCACCCTGCCGGGAGCTGAGTGCCCTCAGGCCGCTGCGCCACTTTTCGTTATGGGTCTCGTCGACAATAGCCGCAGATCCTGCTCATCGAAAAGGTGCAGGGGCGCAGCATCAAAGTCGAGTGGAACTTCGTCACCGGCTCGATAAACCTGCTGCCCGGGCAGAACCGCCAGGAGCCGCTCGCCGTGGATATCACCATGGATCACCGTTTCGGACCCTAGCGCCTCTACGAGCCTCACCGTCATCCGGGGGCTGGCCGGATCCCGGCTCAAAGCAAGATGCTGCGGGCGTATACCTACCGTTACCTGCTGGCCCGCCTTCAGCCTGGCGTCATCTGCCGTCAGTGCAATTCGATGCCCGCCGGCAAGGGAAAGAACCGCGGAACTGCCGGCCGCTTCCAGGATCTCGCCGCTCAGGAAGTTCATGTGCGGGGCGCCGATGAAACCCGCGACGAAACGGTTGGCCGGCTTGTTGTATAGTTCCAGCGGCGTGCCGACCTGTTCGATCCTGCCGGCCCGCATGACGACGATGCGGTCTGCAAGCGTCATCGCCTCCACCTGATCATGGGTGACATAGATCATCGTCGAGGACAGACGAGCATGAAGGGCGGCCAGTTCAGCTCTTGTCGATACCCGCAGCTCGGCATCGAGGTTGGAGAGCGGCTCATCAAGCAGAAATGCCACCGGGCGCCGAACGATCGCACGTCCGATCGCGACGCGTTGGCGCTGGCCACCCGAAAGCTGCCCAGGCCGCCGATCCATGTATGCCTCGATCTCCAGCATGCGGGCCGCTTCCGTGATTCGCTCGGCGATCTCCGCCTTCGGCATCTTTGAATTCTCGAGGCCGAATGCGAGGTTCTGCCGTACCGTCATATGTGGATAGAGCGCGTAGGACTGGAAGACCATGGCGAGGCCACGCTCGGCGGCGGTGACATCGTTGACGCGTCGCCCGTCAATCTCAAGTGTCCCGCCACTCACCTGCTCAAGCCCTGCGATGACCCGCAGGAGCGTCGATTTTCCGCAGCCGGACGGGCCGACGAAAACGACAAGTTCTCCGTCGTCGATGTGAAGGTTGATGTCATGCAGGACATCGACGGCGCCGAAGGATTTCTTGACGTTGGTGAGCTTGATCTGGCCCATTAGTGGATCCCTATTTCAGTCCGGCACCGGCTATGCCGGTCGTGATGAAGCGCTGCAGGAAGATGAACACCAGGACGACCGGGATCATCGTCACGACGGTCATGGCGAGGATGAAGTGCCACTGCACGTTCAGTTCGCCCGCATAAATGCTCAGGCCGACCTGCAGCGTGTAGAGCTCCCGGCGAGAGAGAACGATCAGCGGCCACAGGAAGTCGTTCCAACGCCAGACGACGGAAAAGATGGCGAGTACCGCGAGCGCGGGTGCGGCCAGCGGCAGGACAATACGCCAGTAGATCTGCCACTCCGATGCCTTGTCCATGCGGGCAGCATCGATCAGCTCGTCCGGAATGGTCAGCATGTACTGCCGCAGGATGAAGACGCCGGTCGGCGTCGCTACCGTTGGCAGGATCACACCCCAGAGGTTGTTGAAGAGCCCCATCGACGAGATGATCGAGTAGAGCGGCACCATGATCACCGATAGCGGCACCATCAGGGTCGCAAGGATCACCAGCATCGCCAACGTGCGGCCGCGGAACTCATATTTCGAGAGCGCAAAGGCTGCCATGGAGTTTACGACAAGGGTAATCAGTGTCGCCATGACGGTGACGAAGACGGAATTCCAGAGATACTGGACGAAGTCGAATTGCACGAAGGGTTGCGTGTAGTTCTCTGTCGCAAGGGACATTGTGCGCACCGGTTTCCGGTCGGCGATGTTCACCTTGATGATCTCTCCCGGCGCCTGCGGATTGACCATCTGGCTGACGATGCCGATGCGACGGACTTCGGCCAGCACGCGGGTGCTCCCATCCGGCATGGCTGCCTCATAGAGGGCAAGTGGCTTGTCGTAACCCTCGACGGTTACCTGTTGCGTCACGTAGGGCAGGATCGTGGGCGGAAATTCGGCCAGTGCCGCCGGCGTCTTGAAAGAGGAGAATGCGAGCCATACAGCCGGACCGAACATGACCAGCAGTCCACCGACGAGCCAGACCCAGGTCACGATGTCCGTCCAGTGCCAGCCCTTGCCGGTTCCGCTTGTGCCCCTGCGCCGGAAGATGAAGCGTGCCGCCGATCCCATCATCTTTCCCCCTTCGCCTCCGAACGGCGGCCAATGCCGAGTTGGATCAGCGTCAGCACCACCAGAACCAGTCCCATCAGGATGGAGGCAGCGGCCGCAAGGCCCGGATTGCGCAACTGCGATGCAAATCCCGTCTCGTAGATGTACTGGGTGAGGTAGAGGGTGCTCGTGCCCGGCCCCCCGCCCGTGAGGACGTAGACCTCGTCGAACACCTGGACGGCCTTGATGAGCGCCAGCACCACGACGACCAGTAGGTTGGGTGCCAGGAGCGGCAGCGTGATCCGCCAGAAGACACGCGCAGGCTTCGTACCGTCCATTTCCGCGGCCTCGTAAAGGTCCTTCGGGATTGCCTGCAAGCCCGCGAGCAGGATGAGCGCGTAAAAGCCCATATGGGCCCAGATCGACACGCCCACCGCTGCGGCAAAGGCCCAGGTGCGGTCCGTGAGCCAGTTGTGCGGCTCCATCCCGAGTTCGAAGAGGGCGAAATTCAGCAGCCCCTGGCGTTGCAGGATCCACTTCCAGATCAGGCCGACCACCACAGGCGAGAGAAGGACAGGAAAGAAAAAGACCGCCCGCCAGAAGGAGCGGGCACGCAGATCGCGGTTGAGGATCAAAGCCGTAGCCAGAGCCAGCAGGATCATCAGTGTAACCTGAAGCAGGACGAACCAAGCCGTGTTCCGGACGGCGGTCCAGAAGGCGTCTTCCTGGCAGGACATCGGATCCAGGTAGGAGCCGCACTGAAACAGGCGCTGGTACTGGTCCAGTCCCACGAAACTGCGTTCCGACAGGAACAGCGCCGTCCCTCCGCTCATGGAATAGACGAAGTTGATGGCGAGCGGCAGCAACACGAATATGCCGAAGATCAGCATGTTTGGCATCAGGAAGAAGGCTGCCATTCCCGTTATTCCGGTCAGCCTCTGCAGCGCCCGCAAGGGTATGTCCACAAGCGTCATGAGACCGTTGACCGGCGCCATCACAATGGCGCCGAACTGCGACGGCGCGGACCGCTTGCTGCTGTTCATATCTTGCCCTCTTCGCGCCAAACCTCTGCGGCCCAACTCCTCCTCTTCCCCGCGGGAGAGGAGGAGTGGCTCAGGCCCCCACTCTTACGATACAGGGGCCGTAACTGTAGCGGCCTCAGCGATCCTAGAGACCGCTGTCCTTCACCTTCTGCGCAACGTCGGCGTCGATGCGGGCAAAAGCATCCTCAAGCGGAAGCTCCCCTGCAAGCGTCTGGCCGATGCGGGTTACGATGGCCGCATAGACGGTGTCGGCCCAGCGCCAGGCTGGGAGCTTCAATGCCGTCTCGGAGGTTGCCTTGGAGGCCTCGACAAATGTTCCGAGTGCCGCCTTGGCCTGCTCGTTGTCGGTCTGGAAGTTCAAGCCACCCTTTTCCACGACCGCTTTGTGGGCCGGCAGGAAGAGTGTCCTTTCGGAGAACTCCTTGACGATCTCCTCCCGCGCCATCCAGTCCATGAAGGTCGCAACCTCTTGCGGGTTCTTCGTGTACTTCACAGCAACGAGCGCCGCGCCGCCGGGCATGCCGGTGCAGGCTGCGGGACCGCAGGGACTGCCGGTTGCCACCCAGTCGAAGGCGTCACCGATCTTGGTGGCGAGGTTTGCGACCTGCCAGGAGCCTGAATAGTAGAAGGCGAGCTGGCCGTTGATGAAGTCATCCGCGGCAGCGCGATAGGTATTGCCAGCGGCCGAAACCCATACGTCCTTGGCAAAGGTGCCGTCTTCGGTCCAGCCCACGAACTTGCTCAGGAAGTCCTTGCCACCCTGGTCGAGCGGGGCAGGTTTTCCGTCCGCACCGATATAGTTCGCTCCATAGGAAAGCATGGGAGCCGTGATTCGGTGCCCCGAACGGTCGATCGCCATCGGGAAGGGGACCTGCTGGCTTTCAGCCACCTTCTTGGCCGCCTCCGCCCATTCCTCCCAGGTCGCCTGAGGTCCGGGGACCTCGACGCCCGCCTGATCGAAAAGCGTCTTGTTGGCGAAGCCACCTGTCAGCGTCAGCTGGGTCATGAAGCCCGAGATCTGGTCGGAGCCATCCGGGCGCATCCAATCGGCCTTGTCGCCGAAGTTCTCGTCCCAGTATTCAGGATCCTTCACCAGCGGCCGCAGGTCGAGCCAGTGGCGGGCGAGGTCCTTGATGGCCGTGACCCGTGCAATATCGGGGCCGTTCCCGGCCTCCAACTGCACCGGCAGCTGCTCCTTAATGACGCTGTAGGCGACATTGTCGAGGATCACGTTGATCCCCGGGTTCTCCTTCATGAAGCGATCGACGAGATCCTTCATGACCTCGCCCTCGACCCCGTCAGAGTACCACATGACGCGGACATCGCCGGCGACTGCGGCCGTGGATGTCAGGAGTGCGAGGGCAAGCCCCGCGATCATCGACGTTGTTTTCATTTCATTTCCTCCCTTTGTGGACGGAGCCTCCTTCCGTCCGGTTAGCATGCGTTAGATCATAATGGTGTCGCCTGCGACCGTATAATCACTTCGCAGCAGCCGCCGGCCCTCCGCCTCCACCGAGCCGTCCGCCAGGAAGCGGACAGGGCCGTATTCCGGATCCTCGACTGTCCAGCTATCGTCCGCCCCCTCCGTCACTGCCAGTGCAGAAAAGCGATCCCCAACGGATTGCAGGTCTTCGGCTTCGCAAATGCGCACGATCCAGCGGGTTTTCGGGCCGTGCTGTCGTAGCTCGCTACCCGCGGACGGACCTTCTTCAACGGGGAGCAGATCGCTGCTGCCCTTCAGGAAGACGGCTCCTCCCCCGCTTCCCGCGAGCGCGGAGCGGCCTTTGACCCGCACCTCGTCAAACTCCGCCTGCGGGAACCAGGCATGGGTAAAATCAGGCTGTTCCGGCTTCAGCCTGAACTCGAGCACCGCGAGGCCACGATACTGCTGGACCCGTGGAACAGTGCCGCAGCCACCCCAATAGGATGGCCGGCCGTAGCCGAACTGGATCGTTTCGCCCGGATGGTTGATCCAGACCGCAGCCTCGGGTCTTTCGCCGAGGCGCAGGTGCAGAATGGTTTCCTGGTATCCCCAATCGTCCCAGCGGTAATGCACCGCCGACCCCATGGCGAAGTGCTTGCCCTTGTAATGGTAGAGAGCCGCGAAGCGGTTCTCGCCCTGGGCAAAGCGCCATTCCTGGTGCGCTGCGTACTGGTGATCAGCGATAGCCTCCAGGTCAGCAGGAACCTGCAGGCCGTGATCGCGCAGGCAGACCGCCAGTTGCGGGAGGGCGTGCACCCGCCGGCCGTACCAGCCTTTGCCCCAGAGAAGCCGCGCGACACCGGAAAGCTCCAGCGACCGCCCGGCGCAGAGCGTATGCTCATAGGACCGGCCCTGTGCCGCCGTCACCATGCCGTGATGGGCGGAGCGCGCAATGACCTCGCACAGCCGGACGATCCCCCTTTTCGCCCGCTCGGCGATGTCGACATCCGGGGAAAGGGCGGCGAGGGCTGTCAGTCCCTTCAAGTCGATCGGGAAGTAGGGGGCGGAGTTATACTCCGCCATTTCCCATTTCTCGAAGTGGTCGAGCCACGCCCTGACCCTTTCCGCGCCGATCCGGCTCTGCTCCCGGCCGATCCGCCCCGAGCGGACGAAGGTTGCCTCGGGTAGCAGGTGGCCGGCCAAATAAGCGGAGGTGTGGAAGAGCAGGGCGTGGTTTTCAGAGAAATACCACTGAACATCGTTGCCAGGCTCGTCCATCCAGTAGCGATAATGGAGAATGGCATTGTCGATCCGGCTCCGCGTTGCGTCGGCGATGTCTGCACCCCAAACCGTCCTCGACCAGATCAGCGGCACCAGCGAGAAGTCAGCGCAGTCATGGCAGTCTTCGATGGAGGGAAGAATCTCCTCGATCATGGCGTCGGTCTCGGATCCGCCACGGCCGCTCGCGAGACGGGCGAAGGCACGTACCGTGTCGCGTTCCGAGTGTTCGGAAACCTCGTTCAAGGCTTCAGTGATCCGGCCGGAAAGAGTTGCCGGCGCCCTTCCCTGACGAGCGACATGGCAGATCTCGACGCCCAGCGAGCGGGAAGCGACGAAGCCACCGGCGTCCAGCGTGACACGGAAATGACGGAAATCGGCTGGGCAATCTTCCGAAGGACCGATGTTCAGCTCCGTTGCGCCAGCCGCCAGGACAAAGTCGCGGTCGAAACGTTCGGTCGACATGAAGTCGCCTTCGATGGCGACATTTACCTGGACCTCTACGGGAAGTGGTGCCGCCAGCTTCAGCGCGATGTCGCCGCTAAAATAGTGGGGACGGTCGAAATGCATTCCACCCAGCGCTGATTCCAGGCTTTCGGCCACCGAAGCCGCCACCGGAACCGGTAGAGAAAGGCGCGCGCCAGGACCTGAAAGGTAGTCCATCTGGAATAAGTAGCGGGCGTCGCGTTCGGCGAGGTCGTCGAAGAATATGGTGATCTCATTCAGCCCCTGTGAGAGCGGCAGGTCGAACTCCTGCTTGGCTTCCAGATTGCGGCTGTAGGGCGCCATCCAGCCGATCTCTTCACCATTCACCCAGACGACGGCGCCTCCGCAGGTTCCGAGCCGGATCGCCGCAGTTCCCGCGGTATCTGCCTCGATATACGTCCGCGCCCAGGCCGCAACCCGCGTCGGGCGGAACCAGAAGCCGGAAAGATCGAGGCGGGGTGAGTCGAACGGCAGCCACCAGCGGGACGCTTCGAAGGTGCCGCGCACGTCGGGCCGCTTGTCACGGTAGGTCTCCGCAAACTGGGTGCGGCACGGATACTCATGTGGGATGAAGTTCTTCACCTTGGTGAGGAAGAAGAAGGGATCCATCTCCCCTTGCATCGGTGCATCCGGCACGTCAAATCGTTCTTCGGAGAGCGTGCCCAACTGCCAGTAGCGGATCGGATCTCCAGGGTTGAGCGCCTTCTGCATCCAGTGTGTCTGTGCGTTCATCACTTTCGCGCTCATTTCAATTCGGAAGGGGCGACGGGTGTCACGTCGTTGTATTCCTGGTTCTCGCCGGTCATTCCCCAGACGAAGGCGTAGGGCCCGGTTCCGGCACCCATGTGGATCGACCAGGCCGGCGAAAGCACCGCATTCCCGTCGGCAACAATCAGATGCCGGGTTTCCTCGGGCCGCCCCATCAGGTGGATCACCCGGTCCTCCTCCGATAGGTCGAAGTAGCAATAGGCTTCCATGCGCCGCTCATGCAGGTGTGGAGGCATGGTGTTCCAGATGCTGCCCTCGGCGAGATCGGTGATCCCCATCAGCAGAAGGCATGACGGCGCGACCTCCGGGTGGATGTACATGCGCAGCTGACGCTTGTTGGAACGCCGCGCGTCCCCGAGGTCAAGCGGCTTCGATTCCGCCTGCGTGATGAGCCGGTGCGGGACGTCAGCGCCGGCGGGTACAGAGTTCATGTAGAAGCGGGCTGGACGCTCCGCCGACACGCTTGATGCGGTCAGTAGGCGTGCGCCCCGGCCGACATAGAGCACGTCGCGATTGCTGAGGTCGAAGCTCTGGCCGTCGACGGTGATGGTGCCCGGGCCCCCTAGATTGACGATGCCCATCTCGCGGGCGGACAGGAGGTGGGGAGTTCCGACGTCCTCGCCGCTACCGAATTCTAGCGTCTTCGATACCGGAACTGCGCCGCCGACGATCAACCGATCGACATGGGTATAAGTAAAATTGACAGTGTCTGGACGAAAGAGATCCTCGACCAGGAACTCGGCACGCAACCGCTCGGTATCGTAGCCTTTGACATCTTGCGGACCTGCACCGTAGAGAATCTTCATTGTCATGTTGCCCGCACTCCTGCATCGATGTGCCGAAGGGCTTCTGACAGGCAAAGGATGGACAGCGCCTGCCCGTAGCCGGTCGGCTGGAGAGGAATGTCCCTGTAGAACTGCAGGTCGTGACCCATCCGCGTGCCGTAGGAGACGTTGAGTACTGTACCGGTCTCATCGATATTGTTCAGTACCGCCTCGACGGCCTTTAGCCCCGCCACGCGCCATTCCGCGGTACCCAAACCCAAGCGATGCCCCTTGAGAAGTCCGTAGCCGATGCCCGCGGTCGCAGAGATCTCCTCGTAGGAGGTCGGATCGTCGAGCAGCGTCCGCCACGCACCGGAGCCTGTCTGGAGCGGCAGCAGGGCATTCACCTGCGCCACGAGAACACCGAGAAGGAAATCCTTCACGGGCCTCGCCACCTCCGCCAAGTCAAGCAGATCAAGAATGCCTGCAGTGATCCACGCATTGCCTCGTGCCCAGCGGGCATCGGCGAAATTATGCCGACCGTCGAATGTCCAGCCGTGGAACCACAGGCCGGTCTTGCGGTCGGAAAGGTAGCGGGCATGGACGAGAAACTGGCGCGCCGCCTCGTCGACGAGCTCCTGGCGACCGCTTGCCTGTCCGTAGGAGGCGAGAAACAGGGCCACCATGTAAAGCGTATCATCCCATAATTCGTGATGATTAACCTTGTCGGAGACGTGATGCTCGAAGGCACCTTCCTCCGTTCGTCCCATCTCGGTCATCACGCGGTCCGCCCAGGAATCGAGCGGCTTCTGCCAGCGCGGATCACGGGTCTCCCGCCACAGGACGGAAAGGCCCAGCATAGGTGCTGTGGTGTTGACGTTGAGGGAGGGCAGTCCGGCACCGATTCGTTCGGCGTACCAGTCCTCGACCAGTTGCCTCAGGTCCTGGCGGCCGGTGAACAGCCAAAGGCGGATGAGGCCGTAGAGGCCGACGCCCTGCGGCCATTCCCAGCTGTCGAAGGAGATGTAGTCGCCTGCGCTACCGTCAAGATTGGGTTCGTCGAATCGACCATCGTGGCGCAGGCCGGTCATCCCCGCGACCAGCAGGTCGAGCTTGCGGCGGATTTCTCCAGCCGATCCTTGCATGTGCATCCTCCCACTCCGTCCAATGTCGGACAGGCGCCTCCTCCGGCTGCGGCGGATGTAAACATCGGAAAAATTCTTGCGCAATCTGAAAATTTTTTGCAGTTTGTCAAATGTGGAGGGACGTCGATGAATGGCGGCATGGGCAAGCGCGGGAAGAAACCGCGGCGCGTACGGCTGGAGGATATCGCGACCAAGGTCGGCGTGTCGCTCAGCACCGTGTCGCGCGCCCTCTCCGGGGAGAAGGGCGTCCGCGAGGATGTTCGCCTGCGTATTCTGGATGCGGCACGTGATGCGAATTACGCCTTGCCGAAGCCGGTGGCCGGAACGAAGGTTGTCCTTGCGGCCTCGAGCGCGGCAATGATCGATTACGTGCGAAATCAGTTCACGCTCTATGTCCTGGAGGGGATCCGTGACAGGGCCGAGGCAGTCGGGATCGAGATCGTTACCAGGCCCGTGGCGGACGCCGCCGAGGAGCAGAGGGTCCTCGAGGAGGCGAGGCTTGATGAAGAGGTTGCCGGCCTGCTGTTCCTTACGGTGGATGACGAGCGAATGCTTGCGGCCACACGCGACGTTGGCAAGCCGGTCGTTCTGATCAATGGCGATGACCCGCTTATGAGGCTCTCAAGCGTCACGCCCTGCAACAGGTCGGCCGCCCAACTGGCGACGGAATACCTGATCGAACGGGGACATAAGCGCATCCTGTTTCTCATGCGTCCGGGCCGCAGAACCATCGTGAGACGGTTGGAAGGATGGCGGGATGCCCTGGCGCAGCATGGACTGCCCCATCCGGACGACCTTGTGATGTCGGTCGATGACTGGCTGCCGGAACTCGCCGATCAGGTCATCTCGGATCGGATCGGGCAGCGTGGGCTTGACTTCACCGCCGTCCTTGCAGCCGGCGAGAGCCTTGCCGTGGGTACCATGCGTGCCCTTGAACGCGCCGGCTATGGCGTTCCTGACGACGTTTCAGTGATGGGAATGGACGATCTTCCCCAAGCCGCCTTCCTTAGCCCGCCATTGACAACGGTACACATACCGGCACGGGAGATCGGGATGACGGGAGTGGATCTTCTGCGCGACATATGTGCGGGATCGCCTGCACTGCCGCGCCGGGTTGAACTTGCCTGCCACATCGTCGAGCGCCAGTCGGTCGCGGGTCGTCGACAAGACAAGGCGGAAGAAGCATAGCGAAGGGGTCTCCGACAGCCTTCCCTCTGCAACCTTTGTGTCTTTGGGACGACAAGCCGAGCGGCATGATCGTGTAAATGACGCTGGCCGTTGCCGCAGATGATCGCCGCCCTATTTTCTGCCGATCGTGTATCGACTTTGAGGGGGCGCAGTTGGTCAAGGCACGCGAGAATTCGGCAGACAACGCGGATCAGCCAGCCGCCGAGCTGGTCTCATCCGAGGGATCAGCCGGCATGTCCACAGGCGAGGCATTGCAGTTGGCGGCCTTGCTGGATGTCCTGCAACGGGTTCGCGGAGGCGACTTCACAGCAAGGCTGAGCTCCGATTACACCGGCCTGTCAGGCCGAGTCGCCGACGCCTTCAACGACATCATCGCAGCCAATCAGCGCATGGCGGCACAGCTTGACCATGTAGGCCAACTCGTGGGTCGTGACGGGCGGACGAAGAATCGTGTTCGGCTCAGCCTTTCGGGCGGTGCCTGGAGCGACATGGAGGATTCCGTCAACGCTCTGATCGACGATCTCGTCTGGCCGACGCATGCTATGACGCGAACGATCTCGGCTGTTGCCAAGGGTGACCTGCTCCACACGGTGCCTCTCGATGTCGATGGACGCCCCCTGAAAGGGGAGTTCCTGCGTTCGGCGGAGATCGTCAACGGCATGATCCGGCAGCTGGGTGTATTCACCTCAGAGGTAACGCGCGTCGCCCGGGAAGTCGGGACGGACGGCAAACTCGGTGGCCAAGCTCATGTCCCGGAAGTGACCGGCGTTTGGAAGGATCTGACCGAAAGCGTCAATTCCATGGCGTCTAACCTGACGGCGCAGGTGCGGAACATTTCCGACGTGACGATCGCCGTCGCGAATGGTGACCTGTCCAAGAAGATCACCGTCGATGTTCGGGGCGAGATCCTCCAGTTGAAGGAAGCGATCAACACGATGGTGGACCAGTTGCGGTCCTTCGCGTCGGAAGTGACGCGAGTCGCCCGGGAAGTCGGCACGGAGGGAAAGCTTGGCGGCCAGGCGATCGTGCCGGGTGTTGCTGGCACCTGGAAGGATCTGACGGACTCGGTCAATGCAATGTGCGGTAACCTGACCGATCAGGTCCGCAACATTGCTGAGGTGACTACGGCCGTGGCGCGCGGTGACCTCTCGCGCAAGATCACGGTCGATGTGTCCGGCGAAATTCTGGAACTGAAGGAGACCATCAATACGATGGTCGATCAGTTGAACGGGTTTGCGGGCGAGGTGACCCGCGTTGCGCGTGAAGTCGGTACCGAAGGACGGCTTGGCGGGCAGGCGAAAGTGCCAGGCGTCGCCGGCACCTGGAAAGACCTCACCGACAACGTCAATTCCATGGCCTCCAACCTCACGGCCCAAGTGCGAAACATCGCTGAAGTCTCGACGGCGATTGCCAATGGAGACCTGTCGAAGAAGATCACGGTGACCGTGTCGGGCGAGATTCTCGAGCTGAAGGAGACCATTAATACGATGGTCGATCAGCTCAATTCCTTTGCCGGCGAAGTCACGCGCGTCGCCCGAGAGGTCGGTACCGAGGGCCGACTGGGCGGTCAGGCAAACGTGCGCGGCGTTGCCGGAACCTGGAAAGACCTCACCGAGAACGTCAACTCCATGGCCGGAAACCTGACGGCTCAGGTCCGCAACATTGCTGAAGTCTCGACAGCGATCGCCAATGGCGACCTCTCGAAGAAGATCACCGTCGACGTGAAGGGCGAGATCCTCGAGCTCAAGGAGACCATCAACACGATGGTCGACCAGTTGAACGGCTTTGCCGGTGAGGTCACGCGCGTCGCCCGCGAGGTGGGGACGGAGGGTCAGCTGGGCGGCCAGGCCAATGTCCGCGGGGTTGCCGGAACATGGAAGGACCTAACGGACAGCGTCAATTCGATGGCATCGAACCTTACGGCGCAGGTGCGCAACATCGCCGAGGTTGCCACCGCCGTCGCGCAGGGGGATCTTTCAAAGAAGATCACGGTGACGGTCTCAGGTGAGATTCTCGAACTGAAGGAGACCATCAACACGATGGTTGACCAACTGAACGGGTTCGCCTCGGAAGTGACGCGTGTCGCCCGAGAGGTAGGGACCGAAGGTCAGCTGGGCGGCCAGGCGAATGTGCGCGGCGTTGCCGGCACGTGGAAGGACCTGACCGACAGCGTCAACTCCATGGCGTCCAACCTCACGGCGCAGGTGCGAAACATCGCCGAGGTTTCGACGGCGATCGCGAACGGCGACCTGTCGAAGAAGATCACCGTCGACGTCAAGGGCGAAATCCTTCAGCTGAAGGAAACCCTCAACACCATGGTCGACCAGTTGAACCGCTTTGCCTCGGAAGTGACGCGCGTTGCGCGCGAGGTGGGAACGGAGGGGAAGCTCGGTGGTCAGGCACAGGTGCCGGGCGTCGCCGGTACGTGGCAGGACCTGACCTACAACGTCAATTCGATGGCGTCGAACCTCACCGACCAAGTCCGCAATATTGCAGAGGTAACGACTGCGGTTGCTCGCGGTGACCTGTCGCGGAAGATCACCGTCGACGTCAAGGGCGAGATTCTCGAATTGAAGGATACCATCAACACGATGGTGGACCAGTTGAACGCCTTCGCCGGCGAAGTGACGCGTGTCGCCCGCGAGGTCGGGACGGAAGGCAATCTCGGCGGCCAGGCTCAGGTACCGGGCGTTGCCGGAACGTGGAAGGACCTGACCGACAACGTCAACTCCATGGCGGGCAACCTGACAGCGCAGGTCCGCAATATCGCCGAAGTCGCGACGGCGATCGCCGGCGGCGACCTTTCCCGAAAGATCACGGTCGATGTCCGCGGCGAGATGCTGCTGCTGAAGGATACGCTGAATACGATGGTCGACCAGTTGCGGTCCTTCGCCGGCGAGGTGACGCGCGTCGCTCGCGAGGTGGGGACGGACGGGCGGCTCGGCGGCCAGGCCGTGGTCCCCGGTGTCGCGGGCACCTGGAAGGACCTGACCGACAACGTCAACCTTCTCGCGGCCAACCTCACCACGCAGGTGCGCAACATCGCCGAGGTCACCACGGCCGTTGCGCGCGGCGACCTGTCCCGCAAGATCACCGTCGAGGTGAAAGGTGAGATCCTGGAACTGAAGAACACGATCAACACGATGGTTGATCAGTTGAACGCCTTTGCCGGCGAAGTGACGCGTGTTGCCCGCGAAGTCGGGA